>NZ_JARVTC010000010.1:0-195629 GCF_030208875.1 Pseudarthrobacter sp. MEB009 | reverse complement strand
CGGGGGCCGGAGCCTCGACCGGAGCCGGTGCTGCCTCGACGGGGGCCGGAGCCTCAACCGGAGCCGGAGCGTCCACACTGGGGGCGGGGGCTTCAACGGGTGCCGGAGCGTCCACGGTTTCCTTGACGGGTGCCTTCACGGTCTCAACCGTGGCAGGTACCGGAGCCGCCACGGCGTCGGCAGGTTCCACCGGAGCTGCTGCAGCCACGGTGCCGGGTGCCTTGGCGGCCCCGACCGGAACGGGTGCTGCTGCAACGGCCGGGGCAGGGGTGGGTGCCTGCGCGGCAGGAGCGGCAGGGGCCGCCGGAGCCGCTGCTGATGCCGGGGACTTGCCGGTGTCCGCAAGGGCTGCAGCCGGGGCCTCGGGGGTGTCGATGGTGTCGACGGCCGGAGCAGGCGGTACTACTTTGGAAGTTGAGGGGGCTTTGGTGCCCGTTGCCTGGCCCTGTGTGGGGGCTGCTGCGGGGGCCTTGGTCCCCGGCGCTACGGCGGCGCTGTCGGTGATGCCGGCTGCTGACAGTTCGGAGCATCCGGACAGTGCCAGTGCTGCGACCGTCAGGGCGGCGCCCACGGCATAGCTGGTCCTGATGTTTTTGCTGACGGCTTTGCTGATAGCCATAGGGTGTACCTCTCGAGTTCGTCTCCGGGCACGGGGAGACACATGGAGGCATAACCTGGCTGCGCATGGCAAAGCCGGGCTGGTCTACCTGACGTGTGGCATCAGCAAAAGGGCTTGCGCCGGAAGGCGAAGCAGGGGTGACCGCGCTTCGACTGTGCTGACTTCTCCCGTAGGCATCCCCGACCCCGGCTGTTGACTGCAACGCTATTTGAGGTTTTGTTGTGTTGCAAACCGATAACGGTGCAAATGGGCAAGGATCGACACGTTTCGGTTAGGTAACGATGGCTTTTTTTGCATCGTCAAAACTACCAACACGCCGTCCCGAGCAGGAGCTTCGCAAAACGACCCAGGGAGCGCCCCAACCGTCCCGGAAAATCTTTTTGTGATCCTGCTCAACACAGGGCCCAACTGTCTTATTTGTAACGTAGGCCACGCCGCTGGACTGTCGGGCCCCGGTAACGGAGACTGGTCAGTTGCGCCGGTACTCGCTGTAAACATACCCGGCCGCTCCGGACAGCATGCCTGAGCCCCTGGCAATGTTGCGCATGCCCCTTGCCCGGAGCGACATGGAGCCGCCTGCCAGGCCCCCCAGAACCCGTATCGTCCCCCCGGCGACGCGGATCGAACCCGCCGCGAAGGCCCGGCTCCGGGCTGCCGCCCGTGCCGGCGCCGAACCGGCCAGCTCAACGTCAACCCGGACGTTGGCGTTCCCGCTGCGGAAGGCCCGGCGCAGCACCCAGTCCCGCGTCAGCCGGCCGGTGGGTACCCGGTCCACCACCACGGCCTCGTCACACCACACCATGGTCCCGCCCAGCTGGGCAAGCCGGCGGGTGAAGAGCGTATCCGAACCGCCCGTAATGCCAAACTTCTCGTCAAATGCGAGGCCCAGCGCGTGGACCTTCCCCATATCAAGCAGCAGGTTGTTGGTGGCCGCCACGTCGATCAGCGATCCGGTGGCGAGCCGGCGCCGGTCAAAAAACCTGCCAGCCTGGATCCAAGCCTCGGGCGGCTCGGCATATTCACTGATCACCGGACCCACCACGGCCGCCGCCGCCGTGGCGCGGTACTGCGCCAGCAGGTGCCGCAGCCACTGCTCCGACGGCACCTCGTCGTCGTCGATGAACACCAGGAGGGAGTCGGAAGCCGCCTCGCGGATGGCCCGGTTCCTGGCGGCAGCGATTCCAGGCCGGGGTTCGTGCACGTATTTGACCAGCGACGACGGATAGTCCTCCACCGTCTGCCGGGCACTGCCAGCGGGGTCGTTGTCCACCACCAGCACGGTGGCAGCCAGGTCCACCGAACGGGCCTGGTCCAGGAGGCGCGGGAGCACCACCAGGAGGTCTTCCGGGCGCTTGTACGTAAGCACCGCAATCACAAGCTGCTCCGCTGTCTGGATCATGGCCTGCCTTTCGCCGGGGTTATGTTCATTGATCGAAGCCCTGCCGTTTGCCAAAAAGGGCGGCTGCCTGCCGCCGGAACTTCTCCACGTGGCTGCGGTGGCACAGGAACAGGACAGCCGCAAAAAGCAGGAGGAACACAGCCAGGCCAAGGGCCGTGGTGGCTGCAAGGGGAAGGTCCAGCAAGCCGATGCCGAGGCAGCCGGCCGCGCCCCACAGGGCGCCGTGGACGGCGGGCCAGATCACCGCGAGCTGGGCGCTGATCCGGACCTGGGTCAGGCGGGCCTGGATCAGCAGCAGCACCGGAACCAGGAACAGGCCGGCCCCCACCAGGCCCACCGCCACCCCCAGCAGGCCAAACTGCAGGCCCACCACGATGCCGCCCACCTGGACCAGGGCCGCGAGCACCTCGTAGCGGAGGATCAGGCCGCCCTTGCCCAGCCCCTTCATCAGGGTGGGAGTTATGTAAAACACCGTCTCCCGGGCACCGCCAATGGCCAGGACACTGATGATCGGGGCGGCCGCCAGCCATGCCTCGCCAAGGACCAGCTGGACCAGCTCGGGTGCGGCGCAGGCAATGTAGGCCATCAGGGGCACCGCCGTCATTGCGGTGATCCTGGTGACCGAGGTGAGGTGGAACGCAACCTTGGCAGGATCATCGCTGGCCCGGGAAAAGACAGGAAACATCACCCGGTTGATGGTTTGTCCCACCAGCTGGACCGGAAGCACCATGATCCGGTACGCCATTCCGTAGAGGGAAAGCGATGCGAGCCCAAGGAACCGGCCCACCAGGACGTTGTCCATGTTCCGGGAAAAGTACGCGAGGAAGTTGGTGCAGAAGACGCTGAAGCTGAAGGCCAGCATGGGCAGGACTTCCCGCAGATGGTGGTTTGGCCAGGGCCCCCTCGCGGCCGCCAGCAGGAGTGCGGCGGTGACCAGGTCGGTGGCGATCACCTGGTATGCCAGGGCGAAATAGCCGGCGCCCAGAAGTGCGGAGGAGATGCCGCAGGCGGCACCGCCCACGGCGCCGGCGATGTCCGCCCTGGCCACCAGCGCGAACTTCAGTTCCCGGCTGAGCATGGCACGGGGCGTGATGGCCAGGCCCTTAAGGGGGATGGCAACCGCAAGCGGCACCAGCAGCACGGCAAGTTCCGGCGCCCCAAAAAAACCGGCGACGGCGGGAGCCAACTGGAGTGCGGCCACCCCGATGGCCACCGACATCAGCAGGTTCAGGGTGGCCGTGGCCCCCGCCGCGCGCCGGCTGACGGCCGGGCGCTGGACCAGCGCCGCGGCCAGCCCCTGGTCCAGGAACAGCGCAGCGAAGGTAGTGAACACCGTGGCGGCGGAGATGATGCCGTAACTCGCCGGGCCCAGGATCCTGGCGAGGACCAGCGCTGCCAGCATCTGGAAGCCCTGGCGGGCGATGACTGCGGCCATGGTCCAGCGCACACCGCTGGCAGCCGGGCGGCCCGCAAAAGTACTTCCCGCAGGGTGGGCGCCTGCACCTTTGCCGGCCGACGGCTTCCCCTCGGCGCGGTGCAGGCCGGCAGGGGAGCCGTTGCGGCTCATGCCTGCCCGGTTGCTTGGCTGAGATGCCGGAACATTTCCTCGCCATACAGGACCGGGCTGTGTTTGGCCCGTGCCAGGGAGGCGTCGCGTGCTGCGGCGCTGCGGTACACCGCCCACTGGGACGCCACCGTCTCCAGGGCATCCGCCAGGCCCTGGACGCTGCCGGGAGCCACAAACTGCACCGAGTCATAGGCGCCGGCGGCCTCCCGCAGCCCGGAAATACTGCTCGCCACCAGGGGCCGGGCCGCAAGGATCGCCTCCACTGCCGTGTTGCCGAAGGATTCGTCCAGCCGGGACGGCACCACTGCCACGTCTGCATCCGCAAGGAAGGGCCAGACGTCCGACTGGTACCCATGGAACGCCACTGATGCCCCGGCACCCTGCCCGGCAACCCGCTGGCGGAGGTCCAACTCGTAAGCGTCTGCGCCGGGTACGGCGCCGCCCACCACATCGAGGTGCGTGGGATGGCCCTTGCGGTTCAGCTGCGCGATCGCCTCCACCACAACGTCCACGCCTTTCCGGTGCGAGAGCCGGCCGACGTAAAGCACGCGCAGCCCGCCGTCGAGCCTTCCCCTGGAACGTGCCTCCGTGGCGGGCCCGGGCACTCCGTTGTAGATGACGGTGCTCCTGCCCTGCAGGCTCGGCAGGGAGCGGACCAGCGTGTCGGCAGTGAACTGGCTGTTGGCCACGATGCTGGTGGCGAAGGACAGCGGCAGGGCGAGCAGGGCCTGCTGGAGCCGGGGCGCATAGGCTTCGGCTTCGTGGACATGGACCACCGCGGGAACGCCGCAGAGCCGGGCCAGCGCCGCCCAGAGCGGGACGGTGCTGGTATTGGCCAGCAGTACATCCGGTTTGCAGCGCCGGATGAGTCCGATGCCTCCGGCGGTGCCCCGGATCGCGTCGGCGGTAAAGCGCGTCGCCCCGGACGGCGTCAGCATGGACCGGCGCAGCACCGGCGTGGGGCACAGCACCACCGCCGCACCCCGGCCCTGGAGCTCCGCCACCAGCGGGCCCTCTGCAGGCACGGTGACCAGCACCCGGGCGCCGCCGCGCAGCAGGCCTTCGACTGTTTCGAGCAGGACCTTGTCCGCGCCATAGAGATCTGCGGAGGGATGCGCAATCAGGACTGAGAGCCGGTGCCCGTTCACAGTACCTCCATCCAGTGTTGAAGGGGTCAGGAAGTGGCCGACAGGCGGCCTTGGTTCCATAGTGGGGGCGGTGGCTGCCGCGGCCGGGTGCCTTGACCCAACCTTGAGGGAAAGTTGCGGCTGGGAAGCCCCGGCCGGCCTTCCGCCGCCCGGATGCAGCGGTCAATAATGAACGCCTACCAACGGTGTGGTCCGGGACGTCCGGCTGCGTACGTAACCGGGAGGCCATATTGGATTTGTCAGAGTATCTCCGCGCCGTGGTGCGTGGCTGGTGGATCATCGTGGCGTGCGCCCTGGCAGGACTGCTCGGTGCTGTCGCTTTTACCGCGTCCATCCAGCCCATGTACCAAAGCACTGTCAGGTTTTTTGTGGTGGCACCGCCGGTCAACGGGCAATCGGCGCTGCAGTCCGATGAACTCTCCCGCGGCCGCATCGTCTCCTACGCCGCCCTGGTCAAGAGCGACCAGTTCGTCTCCCGCCTGGTCAGCGACACCGGACTGGGGGTGACCGGCGCGGAAGCCGAATCCAGCATCAGCGCCTCCGCAGACAAGGACACGCTGCTGCTGACGGTGGAAGTCACCATGCCCGACGCCGGCAAAGCCTTCGCCACGGCCACCGCCATAGCCCGGAATTTTGGGTCGGCGGTGCACGAACTTGAGGAAAGCCGGGTTCCCACCACCGCGCAGACGGTGCTGACCGTTGTATCCGGCCCCACCGAACCGGGCAGCCAGGTCTCCCCCCGGGAGAGCCTGAACTATGGACTTGGGCTGCTGGTGGGTGCCGCCCTGGGTATCGGGATTGCGGTAACCCGCCGCGTGCTGGACCGGACCCTCATTACTCCTGAACAAATCGAGGAAGCCGGCGGAGTCCGGGTTCTGGCCCGCATCCCGGCCGGCCGGAATGCCAAGGCGCTGAACCGTATCCTCAGGTCCCCGGATGATGCCCTGGTGACCGAGGCGGCACGGCGGCTGCGCACCAACATCGATTTCCTGCCCGAGGCCGCCGGCCTGAGGTCGCTCACGGTAACGTCCGCAACATATGCGGAGGGCAAGACCTCGGTGGCGCTGCTGCTGGCGAAGGCCTGGGCAGAGAACGGGCACACGGTCCTCCTGGTCGAAGCCGACCTGCGGCGGCCCCGCCTGGCGCAGGAACTTGGCCTGGCGAAGCCCACCGGCCTGTCCAACGTCCTTTCCGGCCAGGTGGCCGCGGACAAAGCGGTCCAGGAAAGTGGGATACCCGGCCTGCAGGTGATGGCGGCCGGGACCGTCCCGCCCCGTCCCACCGCCCTGCTGGGCGGCGGCCCCGTGCGCACCATGCTGGCGGAGCTGGCACCGAAGTTCAGCAGGATCGTGGTGGACGCCACGCCGCTGCAGCCGATGAGCGATGCCGCACTGCTCGCAGCAGTCACCGACGGTGCGATCGTGGTGGTCAGGCACCAGCACGTCACGGCGGAGATCCTGGCCGCCTCCCTGGCCAACCTGCGCGCCGTCAACAGCACCCTGCTGGGCGTCGCCGCCACCTTCTTGCCGAACCGGCTCGCCGAATCCCACCGCCAGGGTTCGTTCCCTCGGCTCAGCGGGCGGTTTCGCCGCCGGATCCGCCCGCAGGAACCCACCAGGAAGGCAGCCGCCGCGCAGAACCCGGCCCGCGACCGCGTGCCGGCCACCCGATCCCACCGCGGCTGACCAGGTTGCCGGCGGCTGGGTTGCTGATGGACAAGGTGGCATAAATGCAGCTGGGACTATGGATCGGGCTGTGCTTCGCGACCGCTTTCCTGTTGCGCTCGCGGCCCCGGATCCTGGTGGGATCTGTCCTTGCCCTTTGGTTCCTGGTCCCCGCCGTGGGCAGCCAGGTGGTCACCGGCGTTCCATCCGGTCCGCTGTCGCTGCACGCCGCCAGTTGGCTGATCCTCGCGGTTTTCCTGGCCCGGCTGCTGGATGCGCCGGCCGCTTTTGGCCAGGTCCTGGGCAGGCACTTTGTCCTCTTCCTGGCCCTCGCCGTGGTGGTCGCGGCCGCGGTCCTTGCCTCCCGGGCCGCTGATTCCGGCGGCGGGATGGTCCTGCTGGCCGACCAGATCGTGGCGCCGGTCCTGTTTTTCTTCCTGCTGCTCACCCTCTCCATCACAGACGCCGGCCTGGCGGTCTGGTTGCGGAACCTGCTGCTGTGGCTCGTCGCGGCGGTGTGCGCAGTGGCGCTGCTGCAGTGGCTCACGCACAGTCCCTTGGTCTACGAGCAGGGCTTCAGCAAGCAGTACTGGTACAAGCCGGAGAACAACCGCTGGATGGGGACCCTGGACCAGCCGCTGGCCCTGTCCCTGGTCATCGTCGCCGTTGCCCCGCTGGTGGCCGGGCTGAAACGGAACCTGGTCCAGCTGGTGCTGCTGGTCCTGATGATTGTGGGGATCCTGATCACCCAGTCCAGGGCCGGGCTGGTGGTCCTGGCGGCCTGCGTGGCAGTGGTGGTGCTTTTTGCCCGCCGTCCGGCCTGGCTCAAAGGAATCCTGCTGGCACTGATTGCCGCCGCCGCGATCCTCATCACCACGTCCCCCCTGATTGAGGGTGTGGTGGGCAGGATTGAGGACGACACAGGCTCGACGGAGGCCAGGGCATTGTCCCTGCAGTACTTCTTCAACCACTGGGGTGACTACGCCATCGCGGGCCAGGGGAGCGGTGCGAGCTATCGGGTGGCGGTACAGGGCGGCCTGGAGACGAGCTTTGAAAACCCGCTCCTGATGTACAGCGTGGACTTCGGCATCGCTTTTGCCGTGCTGTACTTCGGGACCATGGTGGCTCTGCTCCTCCGGCACGGCCTGCACCACCGGGTCCGCGGGCTGACGCTGGCGGCCATCCTTGTGATTGCGGTGCCGCAGACGTACAGTTCCCTGGCCACCCGCTCGGTAGCGGGAATCCTGGTGTGGACAGTGCTTGCCATGTTGGTGATGGCAGCGGAAGCAGCCCGCCGGGAACGGCAGGAAGCAGCCAGGACGGCACGCCACCCCGAGGAACCCGCAGGCACCAGGACCGCGGCAGCCCCGTGAGGACCGGACCTGACCGGCGGACGTTCCTGGGCCTGGCAGCAGCCGGCGCGGCCTGGTCCCTGACGGGCTGCCAGGCCTGCCCGGACCCCGTTGACCGGACAGTTCCCGGCGACCTGGCCGGCACGGGGAAACCAGGAACCACGGCAACCTCCGCCGGCGTCCCCCTGCCGCCGGTAGCCGACGTGCCGCTGGCCCCCGCCGGCCCCGCCACCATCACCGACCTCCTGGCCACGCCCAGTTTCTACATCGCCCACCGCGGCTCGGGTGACAACTGGACCGAACACACGCTCCGGGCCTACCGGGAGTCCGCCGCACTGGGCATCAAAGCCATCGAAGTCTCCGTATCGGCCACCTCGGACGGCGTCCTGATCTGCCACCACGACCCCGACCTGGCCCGGATGACCGGCCGGGACTTCCTGATCTCCGCCACGTCGCTGGCCACTGTGGCAACCCTGCGCAACGATGCCCGGGCCTGGCTGGGACCCGCCACCGGCCGGGAACCGGTCCCGGAACTGCAGGAGGTCCTGGAACTCCTGCTGGCGGACACCGTCATTTTCCTGGAGGACAAACAAGGCACCAACCAGGAGGAAATCCTGGCCCTGCTGGCGGGCTACCCGGACGCCCGGGACCACATCGTGTGGAAGCAGCCCGCCCAGTCCAAGGCGCATGCGGAGGCCCGTCGGAACGGGTACATCACTTGGGGCTACTTCGGCTCCGGCACCCTGGACGGCGCGGCGGCGTATTTCGACGCCGTGGATCTGCTGGGCGTCCCCGCCCTGGCCCCGACAGAAAACATCCGGCAGTTTGTGGCCACCGGAAAGCCCGTCATCGGGTGGGAGGTCCACCGGCGAAGCGAGCGGGACCGCTTGTTGGGCCTGGGGGTCCGGGGCATGATGTGCGCCAACGCGCCCTACGTCCTGCAGCGGGAGCCAGTAGCCGCCGCGGACGCGTTCACCACCGGGCAGCGAGCGCCGGGGGACCTGCCGTGGGATGCGGACAGCCATTGGCAGGAGCAGCCTACGTTCACCGGATCGGCGCTGCGCATGGCGTCCGCCACCACCGCCGCCTACACGCTGGGCTCCATGGGCCCCATCCAGGCGGCGGAGTGGTTATTGGAATTCGAGCTCCGCTGGCCGGCCGGCGTGCCGGGCCAGGCGTACGGTGCCGGGATCATGTTCGCCCTGGCGGATGACTCCCCTTGGCGTCCCGGACAGGTCAGCGGGCAGGGTGGATACCTGCTGGACGCCCGGCCGGACGGCCGGCTGATCCTCTACCGCGTGGACCGGGGCAGCGCAGCGGGCACAGTGCTGGGCGAGGCCGGCGGGGCGCCGGCGCGGGCCGGGCAGTGGCAGCAGTTCCAGGTTGCCGTCACCGCGGCCGGGATCTCCGCCGGCCGCGGCGGCACGCAGGGCCTTACCAGCACCGATGCGGCGTTCCGGGGCGGCTACTTCGCTTTGGCAAAAAATTACGACGGCGGCCCTCCGGTTGAGTTCCGGAACGTGCGGACCGGCCCCGCGCCGCAGCCAGGCACGGCGGGCCAGGCCTGCCCCGCCTGACTTGGCTGCGCTGCCGGGCTTCAGCCCAGCAGCCCCATGATGCCGATGACCGCCGTGGCAGCGCCCAGCACCATGGAGATGCTGACCAATACCACGTGGACAGTCAGGAACCTCGTGGCTTTCCCGGCGGCGTCCCGGGCCCGGGTGTCCTTCATAACGCGGCGCAGGAACTGCGGCCACACCACGAGGGACCAGGCGCCGGCGATGATCAGGACGAGCGCAGGGAAAACAGGCAGGTCCACGGGATCAGTGGCTTTCCAGCCAGGCCTGCGCCTGCTTGGCCTGCAGGTTCAGGGCCTTGGCTACCATGGGCTCGGCGGCGTCGGCAATTTTTCCGCCGAGGAACGGGACCGAGGACTTGACCGCGCCCTCAAGCTCAACCCGGGTGCCGCCGTCGGCCGCCACCAGGCGCTGCACCGCGGTGACGTCCACGGGGGCGCCGCTGATCTTCAGGGAGATGTTGCTCTGGCGTGAACCGTCGGCCGCCGGGGCGTCCCAGTTCTCCACCTGCGTGACCTTCAGGCTTTCGCCAACGAACTTCCGGGCAATCTCCGGCAGGCGCGTGGTGGGCAGGGTGCGGACCGACGTGGCGCTGAACGCACCGGCAATATCGCCGTCCACGGCGAAGGACTCGAGGGTGCCCCCCACCAGCTCGCTCACGTGGCGCTGGAAATCCTCGTTGACCAGCACGGCAGCGACGCTGTGGACGGAATGCGGAAGGGTGGTGACGGCGTTCAGGGCCATGGGTCCTCCAGGGACGTGGGAGCGGATCGGGCTCCCAACATCCTACGGGTTGCCGGTTGCCTGCTCCGCATCAACAATCTTCTGCGCCGCGTCCGTGATATTGCGCGCCATGGCAGGGAAAATCAGGCTGTGGAACGGCAAAACCGCGAGCCAGTACAGGCGCCCGCTCAGGCCTTTGGGGAAGAAGATGGCGCGCTGACGGTACGTGCTGCCGGTGCCGTCGGGTTCCACTGAGAGTTCCAGCCACGCCCGGCCCGGCGCCCGCATTTCCGCGCGCAGCCGCAAGAGCTTGCCGCGGTCGATCCGCTCCACCCGCCACCAGTCCACCACTTCGCCGATGGCCAGGTCCTTGGGATGGCGGCGGCCGCGGAGCAGGCCCGCGCCCCCCGTCAGCTTGTCCAGCCAGCCGCGGACCTGCCATGCCAGCGGCAGGGAGTACCAGCCGTTCCGGCCGCCGATGCCTTCGATGATCGTCCAGACATGGGCCGGATCCACGTCGCCGTGGAAGGTCCGCTCGTCGATGTAGACCTTGTGCCCGGCCCAGTCCGGGTCGCTGGGCAGCGGGTCGGAGGCCACCCCGGCGTTGGCCCAGGTGGTGACCACCTGGCCGTCCCGTTCCTTCCCCAGGGCCAGCGCCACAGCGGTGCGGTAGCTGGTCAGGCCGCCTTCCGGCTGCGGAATGTACTGGTCAATGTCGTGCTCGTCCGAGACGGCGTCGTGCTGCAGGGACTGCACCAGCGGCACGGCCATGGACAGCGGGATGGGGGTGGTCAGGGCCACCCACATGCCGGCCAGCTTGGGCGCCGGGACCGGCAGGGCCAGCACCACGCGGTAGGGCAGGCCGGCCTCCGCAGCGTACGCCTTCATCATGCCGGCGTAGGTGAGCACCTGGCGGCAGCCGATGTCGAAGGTCCTGTTGATGTGTCCCTCCAGCGACGCCGCGCCCACCAGGTAGTGCAGGACATCGCGGACGGCGATCGCCTCGATCCGGTTCCGCACCCAGCTGGGGGCCGGCATCAGCGGCAGCGTCTCGGACAGGTGGCGGATCATCTCGAACGACGCCGAGCCGGACCCGATCACCACACCGGCCTGGAAAACAATGGAGTCCACGCCGCTGTCCAGGAAGACCTTGCCCACGGTTTCCCGCGACCGCATGTGGGTGGACAGCTCCACCCCGCTGGGATGCAGGCCGCCCAGGAAAACAATGCGCTGCACACCTGCGTCCTTGGCGGCACGCGCGGCGGTTTCGGCCATGGCCTTTTCCTTGGCTTCAAAGCCCGTCCCCGCCGCCATGGAGTGCACCAGGTAATAAAAAACGTCGACGCCGGCCAGCGCGTCACGCAGGGCCTCGCCATCGTCCAGGCTGCTTTCGACCACTTCCACGTCATCCCGCCAGGGGTTGCCGGCAATTTTGTCGGGGGAGCGGACCAGGACCTTGACCGTGTGGCCGGCCTCGAGGAGCCGGGGCACCAGCCTTCCGCCGATGTAACCGGTGGCTCCCGTTACCAGGACTGTCCTGGCCGGGCCGATGCTGCTGCTGGTTTCCGTCATGGTTTCTCCCTACGTCCGCAAGCGTTGATCCCCAAGAGGTTCGGAGCGGCAGCCCGGTTGGACCGGTGCTGGCGGGGCCAGGTTTCCCGGTGCCCGCCGGCCGCCCTGGCGCCTCTGCCCAGCCTAGCCGCAGGACTGTCGGTGCCGCGGGGTAGGCTGGGTTTACCCGGGATTCGAAAAGAATTCCGGGTTTTCGCGTTGCCTGATTCAGCCTGCCTGATTCCACCTTGCCTGATTTTCCGCTGCACACCACAGGAGCACCTGCCATGAGCCTTTCCGGTCCGCCCACCGCCGGTCCGTCGCTGGATGGACTGCGCCGAGCGCTCGCGCCGGACCAGTCCTTCTCCCGGGTCCGGGCAGAAGCCGGGCGGGGATTCGACGTCCGCGGGCAGGACTACCAGATCAGCGCGCCGGCCGGACTCCGGCCTGTCCTGCTGGCCGAGATGGTGGACGGTCTGACGGCGGCGGCTGCGGACCCGGATGCTAGTGCCGGTACCGGCACGCCCGGCGTTGTCCTGGCGGTCACCGCCACCGGCCGTGAAGCCGAGGACCTGGTGGCGGCGCTGCGCGCTTTCCTGCCCGCCGACTCCGTGGCGGAGTTCCCCAGCTGGGAGACGCTGCCGCACGAGCGGCTTTCACCCCGCTCCGACACCGTGGGCCGGCGGCTCTCCGTCCTGCGGCGGCTGGCGCACCCCGAAGGCTCTGCAGCGGGGCCGCTGCGGGTGGTGGTGGCGCCGGTACGCGCCGTGGTCCAGCCCATTGTGGCCGGCCTGGGCGAGCTGGTGCCCGTCACCCTTGCGGTGGGACAGGAAAGGCCCTTCACCGAGGTGGTCCGGAACCTCGCGGACGCCGCCTACGCCCGCGTGGACATGGTCACGCACCGCGGTGAATTCGCTGTGCGCGGCGGCATCCTGGACGTCTTCCCGCCCACGGAGGACCACCCCATCCGGGTGGAGTTCTTCGGCGACGAAGTGGACCAGATGCGCTGGTTCGCCGTGGCTGACCAGCGCTCGCTGTCCGCCCCGGGCATCAAGCACCCCACGGAACTGCACGCCCCGCCGTGCCGCGAAATCCTGATCACCCCCTCCGTGATGTCCCGGGCAGCGTCGCTGAAGACCCAGCTGCCTGCTGCGGCCGACATGTTGGAGAAGATCGCCGGCGGCATCACCGTGGAAGGCATGGAGTCCCTGGCCCCCGTCCTGGTGGACGCCATGGTCCCGTTTGTGGACCAGCTGCCCGCCGGGTCCATCGCCGTGGTGATCGAACCGGAAAAGGTCCGCGCCCGCGCCCACGACCTCGCCGCCACCAACGAGGAATTCCTGGAAGCGGCGTGGTCCACGGCGTCCGACGGCGGCACCGCGCCTTTGGACCTCAGCTCACAGGCGTCCGCTGCGCTGCACACCGCCAGTTTCCGGTCCCTGGCCGAAACCCGGAGCGCCTCCCTGGACCACGGGGTCTCCTGGTGGTCCATCACCTCGCTGGCGCAGGACACCGAACTGCTGCCTGACATCGACGTCCTGAACCTGCACGCCCGCGAACCCCGCGGCTACCAGGGCGACGTCGCCGAAATGATGGAGTTCATCGGCACCCACGTGCGCAACCAGTGGCGGATCGTGGTGGCCACGGAAGGTCCCGGCCCCGCGCAGCGCCTCGCCGAACTGTTCCACGACGCCGACATCCCCTGCGCCCGGGTGGACCGCCTGGACCAGGAGCCCCAGCCGGGCATCATCGAGGTGACCACTGCCGCCGTCGGACGCGGTTTTGTCCTCGACGGGCTCAAGCTGGGCCTGCTCACCGAAGCCGACCTGTTGGGCCGGACCTCCCCGGGGTCCACCAAGGACATGCGCCGGATGCCCTCCAAGCGCCGCAACGCCGTGGATCCGCTGCAGCTGGTGGCGGGGGACCATGTGGTGCACGAACAGCACGGCATCGGCCGGTTTGTGGAGCTCATCCAGCGGAAGGTGGCCGGCGGCGGCGACGGCGTCCGCGAATACCTGGTCCTCGAATACGCGCCCTCCAAGCGCGGCGCGCCCGGCGACCGGCTGTTTGTCCCCACGGACCAGCTGGACCAGGTGACCCGCTACGTGGGCGGCGACGCGCCGGTGCTCAGCAAAATGGGCGGCGCGGACTGGGCCAGCACCAAATCCAAGGCCCGGAAGGCCGTCAAGGAGATCGCCGGCGAACTCATCCGGCTGTACTCGGCCCGGATGGCGTCCCGCGGGCACGCCTTCGGCCCCGACACACCCTGGCAGCGGGAGCTTGAGGAAGCCTTCCCGTACGTGGAAACCCCTGACCAGCTGACCACCATCAACGAGGTCAAAGCGGACATGGAGCGGGAAATCCCCATGGACCGGCTGGTCTCCGGTGACGTGGGCTACGGCAAAACCGAGATCGCCGTCCGGGCGGCGTTCAAAGCGGTGCAGGACGGCAAACAGGTAGCGGTGCTGGTACCCACCACCCTGCTGGCCCAGCAGCACTACGAGACCTTCACCGAACGGTTCTCCGGCTTCCCGCTCCGGGTCAAACCGCTGTCCCGTTTCCAAGGCACCAAGGAAGCGAAGGAGACGGCCGAAGGCGTCAAAAACGGCAGCGTGGACGTGGTGATCGGCACCCACCGGCTGCTGTCCAAGGACTTCGAGTTCAAGGACCTCGGCCTGGTGATCGTGGATGAGGAGCAGCGCTTCGGTGTGGAACACAAGGAAGCGCTGAAGAAGATGCGCACCAACGTGGACGTCCTGGCCATGAGCGCCACCCCCATTCCCCGGACCCTGGAGATGTCCCTGACCGGCATCCGGGAAACCTCCACCCTGGCCACCCCGCCGGAGGAACGCCACCCGGTCCTTACCTACGTGGGCCCGTACACGGACAAGCAGACCTCCGCGGCCATCCGGCGCGAGCTGATGCGCGAGGGCCAGGTGTTCCTGGTCCACAACCGCGTGTCCACCATTGAGCGGACCGCCGCCAAGATCCGGGAAATGGTGCCTGAGGCGCGGGTGGAGGTGGCCCACGGCAAGATGTCCGAGAGCCGCCTGGAACAGATCATCGTGGACTTCTGGGAACGGCGCTTCGACGTGCTGGTGTGCACCACCATCATCGAAACCGGGCTGGACATTTCCAACGCCAACACGCTCATTGTGGACGGTGCGGACAAATACGGCCTGTCCCAGCTGCACCAGCTCCGCGGCCGGGTGGGGCGCGGCCGGGAACGGGCCTACGCCTACTTCCTGTACCCCTCCGAGAAGCCCCTGGGCGAGGTGGCCCTGGAACGGCTCAAGGCCGTGGCCACCCACAACGAACTCGGCGCCGGCATGCAGCTGGCCATGAAGGACCTCGAAATCCGCGGCGCCGGCAACCTGCTGGGCGGCGAGCAGTCCGGCCACATCCAGGGCGTGGGCTTCGACCTGTACATCAGGCTGGTGGGCGAGGCGGTGGCTGACTTCCGCGGCGAGGCCGAGGAAAAGGCAGCCGAAATGAAGATCGAACTGCCGGTCAACGCGCACCTGCCGCACGACTACGTGCCGGGGGAGCGGCTGCGGCTGGAGGCCTACCGGAAGCTGGCGTCCGCGCTGACCCACGAGGCCATCGATGAGGTCCTGGCCGAACTGGTGGACCGCTACGGCGAGCCGCCGCTGCCCGCGCAGAACCTGGTGGCCGTGGCCCGCTTCCGGGTGGGGGCCCGCGAGGCCGGGCTCTCCGATGTGGCCCTGCAGGGCAACTTCATCAAGTTCTCCCCGGCCACGCTGCCCGAGTCCCGGGTGATGCGCCTGAACCGGATGTACCCCGGCGCGCAGTCCAAGCCGGCCCTTGATGCGGTGCTGCTGCCCAAGCCGAAGACGGCAAGGATCGGCGGCCGCGACCTGCAGGACGCCGAGATCCTGGAATGGGCCAACGGCGTGATCCGCAACATCTTCTCCGACGCGCCGCTGACGGCGGGCCAGGGGTGATGGGTGGCCACCACGCTGCGGCAGGTGCCGCGGCGTGGGTGGCGGTTGCCTCCACCGGCCCGTATACGCTGGGCTGGTATCCGCTGGATGCCACGGGAATCGTGATTGGCGGGATGACGACGGCGGGCACCGCCCTGGTGTGCGACTGGGACCACCGGTCCAGCACCATCGCGAACTCCCTGCCGCCGCTGTCCAACGCGGTGGCGGTGGGTATCGAGAACGCCAGCGGCGGGCACCGGCAAGGCACGCACTCGGTGGTTGGCGCAGCATGTTTTGTGCTGCTGGCCGTCGCCGTGGCCCAGTTCCAGGTGGATACACCGTGGGGGCTGCTGTCCGTCGGGGCAGGGCTGTTGTGCATGTTCATGATCAACATCGCCGCCAAGGCCCTCAAGCTGTTCCCAGCCTCCGGGTGGCTGACCAACTGGATTTTTGGGCTGCTGATGGCCGGCCTGGTGACCTGGTACGCCCCGGACCAGTGGACGTGGCTGCCCATGTCCATGCTGATCGGCGTGGTGGTCCACATCCTGGGTGACCTGGTCACCACCGGCGGTGTGCCGCTGCTGTGGCCCATTGTCATCAAACCGCCGAAGCTCTTCCGGAAAGTGCCGCTGCTGCGGAAGATCTGGCGGCCCAACGGGGCACTGTCCCTGCCGGTCCTGGGGCGGGCCGGCTCCAAACGCGAGTGGCTGGTGCTGATTCCCGTGAGCGCCTACGCCATGGTGGGACTGGCCATGGCCGCCTGGTCCATCGCCCGGACCCACCTGGGCGGGGTTTCCGCGGCCGCCGTGGCGTGGGTCCGGATCTGGTTCTGAACCCGTTTTGATGCTGGGGTCCGGTCCCAAGGCGGGCAGCAAAAACCCCCGGCGGATCCTGGGCTTGCCAGGGAGTCCGCCGGGGGTTCTGGAAAATCCGGGGCTAGTGCTCCCCGGCTGAGTCCGAGCGGCCCAGGATGGTCTGCGGGATCCAGAAGGCCAGTGCGAACAGGCCAAGGCAGACGGCCATGGGCCAGGGGTTGCCGAGCGTCAGGAACGTCAGCGAGTAGATGGACCCGAGGAACAACGCCATGTGCACCACAAAGAGGATGATGCTCCCGGCCAGCGGGTTCTCATTCTGGGGGGTCTGGACATGGGCAGTGCCCTCGTGGGCCGCCGTGGTCTTGCTGGACATTCGTTCCTCCTCGGCCCGCGCGGGGCCAGATCTGTGGCGGCTGCCGGGGCCTGTCAGTAAGCGGATGAACCCTGTTCACCCTTGACAATCGCAATCCCGGAGCTGGCACCAATACGTGTTGCACCTGCTGCAATCATAGCCTGAGCGTCAGCGAGGGAACGCACTCCGCCGGACGCCTTGACGCCAAGTTGCGGCCCCACGGCGGCGCGCATCAGGGCGACATCCGCTGCGGTCGCGCCGCCGCCGTTGAAGCCGGTGGACGTCTTGACGAAGTCCGCACCGGCGGCGACGGCAGCTTCGCAGGCAAGGGTTTTCTGGCTGTCGGAGAGCAGCGAGGTTTCGATGATGACCTTCAGGATGGCGCCGCTGCCGTGCACGGCTGCCGCCACGGAGGCGATGTCCTCGGTGAGTGCGCCCTTGTCACCGGCCCGGGCGGCGGCGATGTTGATGACCATGTCCACCTCGTCGGCGCCGTCAAGGACGGCGCCGCGGGCTTCGAAGGTCTTGACGTCCGTGGGCGTGGCGCCCAGCGGGAAACCCACCACCGAGCAGGTCAGGACCCCGGAGCCCTTGAGCGCCGTTTTGACGGTCTTGACCCAGACAGGGTTCACGCAGACGGACTTGAAGCCGTACTCCGCGGCTTCGGCACAGACCTTCAGGACCTCCTCCTCGGAGGCTTCCGGCTTCAGGATCGTGTGGTCGATGTAGGACGCGATGCCGTCCGGTCCGGCGGCGGTGGCCGGGGGAACGGTGGGCGCGGCTTCGTTGCTCATGATGGTCCTCTCCAGTGGCCTTGTGGGCCGGTGGCGCGTGTCCGTGACTCGTTTCGGGACCCATCTTGCCACAGCGGCAGCACCGCCCGGGCGTGCCGGGCGGTGCTGCCGGCTGCCTCAGGCAGCGGCCTGCAGGACAGGTCCCGGGGCCGATGCGCTCAACAGCTGCGTGGCGCAGGCCCCAGCTGCTGACGCGGCCGCCACCAGCAGGCCCAGCCGGACGCCGTCGAACGCTGCGGCGTCGCCGATGGCCCAGATGCCGGGCACGGAGGTCCGGAAGTCCTGGCTGATGACGATGCCGCCGCTGGCCGCGGTGCGCAGGCCGGCGCTGGCTGCCAGGCCGTCGCGGGAGACGCGTTCCTCGGCGAGGACCACCAGGTCCCCGCTCATGCTGCTGCCGTCCTCGAAGATCACCGCGGACGCCACCAGCCCGGAGGCCGAGGTACCCGGGACAATCGCGGCGGGCCGGGCGGTGGTGCGGATGGGGCGGACACCGCGGGCGCGGAGCACGGCTTCGGCCTGTCCTGCGGCCGCCCCGTTGCCCACCAGGATGCCCAGCGGGCGCCGGCCAAGTTCCCGAGTGACCTCGCCCACCGCACGGGAAATCCGGGCGGCGTCGTCGATGGTGGAGTAGCTCAGGCAGGAGCCGGCACCTTCCACGGGGTTTGCCACCGGTGCCGAGCCGGTGGCGATCACCAGCTGGTCGTAGCCGAATTCCATCCCGTCGGCGGTGGCCACTGTGCGCTTGGCGGCGTCGATGTGGCTGGCGGGTTGGCCGAAGCGGACGGACACCTGGGGCAGCAGGGCCAGCTCCAGCAGCTCCGCCGGGGTGTCGTCCCGGTTGCTGAGCACCGTGATGGTGCCGGTGAAGCGGCCCTGGTCCAGCTGCGTAACCAGGGCCTGGGCGGCCGGGCCTGCACCTGCGATGACGATGCGGGTGGCTGCGGGAGTGGACGGGGATGGTGCCGGAGCGGACATGTGCTGGCCCTTTCGCTGCTGGCCGCTGAGGCGGCCGGGACTTTCGTGATGCTCCCAGCGTAGGAAAGTGCTTTTACCGTTGTGTTTCCCCGCCATTGCGGCTCCGGCGGGGGTGCGTTCGCCAATGTTTACCGGCTGGTAACAGAACCCGTGACCCAGCTCTCAATCCGCCGGAGCCGGACACATATGGCCTTGGAACAGTGTCCCGGCAGCTCCGGCGGCGGGGGTCAGACCCGGATCCGGTAGCCCCGCTTGACCACGGTTTCCACCAGCCGGCCATCCGGCAGGGCGGAGCGGAGCCGGCTGACAGTCATGTCCAGGGCGTGTACGGAACCGCGGAGCTCCAGCAGGTCCGAGAGCGAATCGCGGGACAGGACGGCACCTTCCGCGCCGAGCAGCGCCCGCAGCAGCAGCAGGGGAGCCGGGGCCAGTTCCACGGGCTGGCCGTCGATCCGGAGGCTGCGGCCCCGGAGCTCGATGTTCCCGCTGCGGGTGTCCAGGCGGCGCACATGGTTCAGGGCCAGGTGCTCCACCACCAGCCGGATGAGTGCACCCATGCGGAAGCGTTCCGGCACCAGCGGGGTAATGCCGGCGTCAAGCAAGGGCTGGGCGGTGACGGGACCCACCACTGCGGTGGTGACGGTGGTTTTGAGGCTTTCGATCAACTGCTTGTAGACGCCCATTTCGTGGGCGGTGCTCCACATGGCGTCCACAGCAGGGGCGCTGGTGAAGGTGAGGACATCGAGGTTCCCGCTGCAGGCGGCCTCGATGAGGCGCGGCAGCCGGTCCTCGCCGTCGGGCTTCACCCAGCGGTACGGGGTCACGGTCAGGACCGTGGCCCCGGACATCCGGAGCCGTTCCAGCTGCCGGACATCCGTGTAGCCGTGCAGCTGCACGGCCACGGTTTTGCCGCGGACGCCTTCCGCCAGCAGCATGTCCACCAGTGTTGCGGTGGTTTCGTCGCTGCTGATGCCGACGTCGGCCAGCCCCGCGGCGCGGACGGCGCCGCGGGCCTTGGGACCGCGGACAAACATCCGGCACGCGGCAAGGGTTTCCAGCAGTTCGTCGCCGATCCCGAACGAGTCAGCGGCCTCGCACCAGCGGCGCATGCCGTAGGCGGTGGTGGCGATGCAGAGGTCCGGTTTGGCGGCGATGATGGTCCGGGTGTCCTCGATGAGGCGCATGTCCTCCTGGACGGGGGCGATTTTCAGGGCGGGCGCGTGCAGCACTTCGGCGCCGCGGCGTTCCAGGGCCTCAATCAGGTCCTGGGAGCGACGGTGCGAGGTCACGCCGATGCGGAATCCTTCCAGCGGGGACTCCGGTGCGCCGGGTGTTTCCTCAACCTGCGGTGCCTCGGCTGGTGCAAGTGCATTCATGGGGGTCAATCCTTTCACGAACCGAGCAGCGAGGCCGCCAGCCTGTCTAAATCGGCGGCGGCTTCGGCGTGGCCGTTGTTGGCTTCCGCCACCTTGACCACCTCGCCGATGACCAGGACAGCGGGGTTGCTGCAGCCGGCGGCCGCCGTGGTGATGGTGCCGAGGTCCGCGATGGTGGTGCGCTGCCCGGGCCGGTAACCGCGTTCCACCACGGCCATGGGCATGTCCGCCCGCATCCCGGCGCGGCGCAGGCCCGCTGCCAGCTGGTGCAGGGTCCCCACCCCCATCAGCACCACGATGGTGCCGCCGAGGCAGGCCAGGTGGTGGTGTTCCTTGTCGGTGAGCGGGGCGTGGCCGGAAACCACCGTGAACATGTGGCTGACTTCCCGGTGGGTGACGGGGATGCCGGCGGCAGCCGGGACGGAGATGGCGCTGGTGACGCCGGAGACCACTGAGACCTTGACGCCGGCGGCCACGCACGCGGCGACTTCCTCACCGCCGCGGCCGAACACGTAGGGGTCCCCGCCCTTCAGCCGGACCACGTTGTTGCCGGTGAGGGCCGCGTCCACCATGAGTTTTTCAATGTCGGCCTGGCCCACCTTGTGGTGGCCGGGCTTCTTGCCCACGTCCACCAGCACGGCTGAGGTCAGCGTGGGGAGCTCCTGGTACGGGGCAAGGCGGTCATAAAACACCACGTCCGCATCGCGCAGGGCCTTCACGGCCGCCACGGTGAGGAGATCGGTGGTGCCGGGCCCGCCGCCCACAAGGGTGACGTGCCCCGGTGCGCCGGCGGCGGGTTCGGTGGCTACGGGGATGCCCGCGGCACGGCAGCGGTCCAGGAGCAGGTCCCAGCCGGGCTGGCCGTCGTCGACGGCGGCCACCAGGAACGGGCGCTCCGGCAGCGGACCGTTGTGGTCCTCGCCCTGTGGGCTGCTGAGGCGGGATACCACGGCGCCGGCGGCTTCGTAGCGCCTGACAGCCTGGCGGGCTGCCGCGTCCGATCCGGTGACCAGGACTTCACGGCCGGTGAGGTCGATGGAGAGCTGCATGGCTATACCTCGTTCGTGTCGCTGGAACGGACCGGGATGGAGGAACCGATGAGGACCTTGGCCTTTTCCTGGGCGGTGGCGGGGCGCATCTGGCCGCGCTCGTCCGGGACGAAGGTGATGGAATCATCCTTCTGGTCCGGGGCGTTGACGAACGACCGGAACCGGCGCAGGCGCTCCGGGTCCTTCAGGGTGTCGGCCCATTCGTCCTGGTAGGTGTCCACGTGCTTGGCCATGGCTGCTTCGAGGTCCGCCGCGATGCCCAGCGTGTCGTTGACCACCACGTCCTCGACGTGCTTGATGCCGCCGTCGAGCTCCTCCTGCCAGCGGGCCGTGCGCTGCAGCCGGTCCGCGGTGCGGATGTAGTACATAAAGTAGCGGTCGATGTATTTGATCAGCGTCTCGTCATCCAGGTCCTTGGCCAGGAGCTGGGCGTGCGCCGGGGTTGCCCCGCCGTTGCCGCCAACGTACAGGTTCCAGCCGTCCGCCGTGGCGATCACGCCGACGTCCTTGCCGCGGGCCTCCGCGCATTCCCGGGCGCAGCCGGAGACACCCATCTTCAGTTTGTGCGGGCTGCGCAGGCCCCGGTAGCGGAGCTCAAGCTGGATGGCCATGGCCACCGAGTCCTGGACGCCGAACCGGCACCAGGTGGAACCGACGCAGGACTTCACGGTGCGCAGGCTCTTGCCGTAGGCCTGGCCGGATTCGAAGCCGGCGTCCACCAGTTCCTTCCAGATTTCCGGAAGTTCCTCGAGCCGGGCACCGAACATGTCGATCCGCTGGCCGCCGGTGATTTTGGTGTACAGGTTGTACTTCTCGGCGACGGCGGCAATGACGCCGAGCTTCTTGGGGGTGATTTCGCCGCCGGCGATGCGGGGGACCACCGAGTAGGTGCCGTCCTTCTGCATGTTGGCCAGCGCGCGGTCGTTGGTGTCCTGCAGGGTGCCGCGGCCGGCGTCCAGCACGTAGGCGCTGTTCTGGCTGGCCAGGATGTTGGCGATGGTGGGCTTGCAGATGTCGCAGCCGGCGCCGGTGCCGCACTTGGCCATGACCTCCTCGAAGGAGGTCAGTTCCAGGACGCGGATGGTTTCGAAGAGTTCCTGGCGGGACAGTTCGATGTGCTCGCACAGGGCCTTGGATACTTCGACGCCGGACTTGGTGAGCTCCGTTTCCAACAGTTTCTTCAGCATGGGCACGCAGGAGCCGCAGCTGGTGCCGGCGCGGGTGCAGCCCTTGAGCTCGCCGAGTTCCTGCACCGGGGCGTTCCCGTCGCAGGCACCGCAGCCGTTGACGGTGTCGCGGATGGTTCCGGCGGAGACGTTGTTGCAGGAGCAGAGGATGGCGTCGTCCGGCAGTTCGGTTTCGGGGGCGTCACCGCCGCCGGCAGCGGTCAGGTAGGCGCCGGGTTCCGCGCTCAGTTCGCGGCCCAGGATGGGCCGCAGCGAGGTGTACGGGGTGGCGTCGCCAACAAAGATGCCACCCAGGAGGGTCTTGGCATCGTCGGTGGTAACGATCTTCTGGTAGACGCCTCGGGCGGGGTCCGCGTAGACGATTTCGAGGGAGTGCTCGGTGCGGGCGAACGCGTCGCCGAAGCTTGCCACGTCAACGCCGGAGAGCTTGAGCTTGGTGGCGGTGTCGAAGCCGGGGAACGTGGCCGCGCCGCCGTGCAGCCGGTCCGCGACGATCTCGGCCATGGTGTTGGCCGGGGCCACCAGGCCAAGGCACATGCCCTCGAAGTTGGCCACTTCACCGATGGCCCAGATGTCCTCAACCTCGGTGGCGCAGGAATCGTCAATCACCACGCCGCCGCGCTGGCCCAGGCTGAACACCTGCTCCTCGCCCTCGGCGGCGCGGAAAAGCTCGTCGCGGGGCTTAACGCCGATCGCAACGATCACCAGGTCCGCCTCGATGGTGCGGCCGTCGGCCATCAGGACACCGGTGACCTGGCCGTCGTCGTCTGCCAAAACCTCGGTGGGGAACACACCGCCGTGGACCGTGAAGCCCTTGGCCTCGATCAGGCGGCCCAGGGCCTGGCCCGCGCCTTCGTCGAGCTGGGTGTTCATCAACCAGGGCGAGCCGTTGATCACGATGGGGTTGGCGCCGAGCTGCTCGGTGCCGGCCGCGGACTCCAGGCCCAGCAGGCCACCGCCGATGGTGACGGCGTTGACCTTGCGGCCCAGTTTGGCGGTGAGGTCGGCGATGGCCTTGTTGATGGCCCACACGTCTTCAAGGGTGCGGTACACGTGGGTGTGGGCAGCCCCGGGAATGGGCAGCCGGGCGGCGTCGGAACCGGTGGCCACCACCAGGTGGTCGTAGGGGTAGCTGCTTCCCGCGGCGGTTTGCACGGTTTTGGCGGCGGCGTCGATCTTCACCACGCGCTCGCCGCTCTTCAGCGTCAGTGCGCTGTGGTCCCACATGGACGCTGTCCCCAGGGTCAGGTCCACGGTGCTGTCTGTCAGGGCCTTGGACAGCGCAACACGGTCATACGGCAGGTGCACCTCCTCGGTGAGGACCGTGACATCCCAGCCGTCCAGGCCGCGGGTGTGCATGGCGTCGGCGAAGCGGTGGGCTGCCGGCCCGCCGCCGGCGACGACGACGCGGCGCGGTGTCTCTGTACGGGAAGTCTGTTCGGTCACTTGAGGGCCTTTCGCATGGGCCGCAGCGGATTTGCCTGCAACCTTTTCTATCGAGCTTTCCCTCAACAGTAGGAAGCGGCAGTTTCGCTTCAGTTTCCCAATTGTTTCGCGAACTTAACTTCTGCATCACGAACGCATTTCACGGCGGGTTAGGTGTCTTTTACGCGCCGGACACATTCGCCGCACCCCGCTGAAACACCTGCCGCCTAGCGTGGAACGTGGCCGCAACGGCTGCCAGAGACTGGCATAACAAGCACAGGGAGAGGAGCCGGACATGACGGCAACACTGGAACTTGGGGTACCCGGGACCGCAACGGCCGACGCCGGAACGCGCCCCACCGCCGGATGGCACCGCATCTGCGCCGTTGAGGACCTCGAACTGTCCTGGGGTGAGGCGGCTCTGGTCGACGGCCGCCAGGTGGCGGTCTTCCGTACCGGCGCGAGTGAGGTTTTCGCCGTCGCCAACGAGGACCCGGCCACCGGGGCCCACGTGATGGCGCGCGGCATCCTGGGCTCGCGGGGCCTGCGGCCGACCATCGCCTCGCCGCTGCACAAAGAGGTCTATGACCTCGAGACCGGCGAATGCCTGACCAGCCCGGGCCTTGCCCTGGACACGTTCAGTACGCGGCTGGCCGGCGGCTTCCTGGAAGTCGAGCTCTAGGACGCCGCAGCGTTCCGGCCGCTACAGGCCGAGGGCTTCGCTGACATCCTGCAGGGCCGCGTCCAGTGCCGAACGTGCCGCCTGCCGGGCGGCCGGAAGCTCAGCCGCGGACCCCACGTGCTGGATCACCTCGAGGTAGCACTTGAGTTTGGGCTCGGTGCCGCTGGGCCTGATGATCACCCGGGTCAGGTCCCGGGTGACATACAGGAGGCCGTCCGTGGGCGGCAGCTGCGGGCTGCCCTCCGCCAGGTCCGTGTAGACCTCCACTGCGGAGGACGCAAAGGATTCGGGCGGGGAGACTCGGAGCCGGTTCATCATGGCATCCAGCAGCCCCAGGTCCGCCACGCGGATACTCAGCTGGTCACTCGCGTGCAGCCCGTGCCGCAGATAAAGGTCATCCAGCGTGTCAAAAACTGTCCGGCCGTCCGCTTTTGCGGCGGCGGCCAGCTCGGCGATCAGGACAGCGGCGGAAATACCGTCCTTGTCCTTCACCAGGTCCGGGGCCACGCAGTAGCCCAGCGCTTCCTCGTAGCCGTACACCAGGCCGGGAACACGGGAAATCCATTTAAAGCCGGTGAGGGTTTCCTCATGGTCGTAACCGGCTGCGGCGGCGATGCGGGCCAGCAGCCGGGAGGACACAATCGAGTTGGCAAAGACGACCCGGTGTTCCCCTTCCGGGGTGCCGTCGGCGTTGGCGGACCTGGCCGCGACGTGCGCGCCCAGCAGCGCACCCACTTCGTCGCCGCGGAGCATCCGCCAGGCACCCGTATCCGGGTCCTTGGCAGCTACAGCGGCCCGGTCGGCGTCGGGGTCGTTGGCGATAACGATGTCCGCGTCCAGCCGCTCTGCGGCTTGCAGTGCCAGGTCCAGGGCGCCCGGCTCCTCCGGGTTGGGGAAACTGACGGTGGGGAAGCCAGGGTCCGGCTCGGCCTGCTCCGCCACCAGGGTGACGTTCTGGAAACCTGCGGCGTTAAGGACAGCCAGTGCGGTGGCCCCGCCCACCCCGTGCAGCGGGGTCAGGACGATCCGCAGGTCCCGGGCCGGGAACCGGTCCGGGCGGGCCAGCCCGGCGGTGGCTTCCCGGTACGCGGCGGCGAGGGAGCCGTCCAGGACGGTCCAGCCCTCGGTGGCCAGGGCGATGCCCGCCAGCGGTCCCACGGCGTCGATGTGGGCGGCGATTGCGGCGTCGAACGGGGCCACGATCTGGGCGCCGTTGCCGCTTTCCGGCACCGCGTGGCGGCCCAGATAGACCTTGTAGCCGTTGTCCTGGGGCGGGTTGTGGCTGGCGGTGACCATCACGCCGCCGTCGCATCCGAGCGCGCGGACGGCGTAGGCCAGCAGGGGAGTGGGCAGCGCCGCCGGGAGCAGGAACGTTTCAATCCCCACTGCGGTGAAGATCGCCGCCGTTTCGGCGGCGAAGACGTCGGAATTGTGCCGGGCGTCGTAGCCAACGACGGCGCGCGGCCGGGTTCCGGGCGCAGCCTCAGCTACGGCAGCCAGCAGGAACGCCGCGAAACCGGCGGCGGCGCGGCGCACCACCACGCGGTTCATCCGGTTGGGGCCGGGGCCGAGGGCTGCGCGCAGGCCGGCGGTGCCGAACTGGAGGGTGCCGCTGAAGCTGTCGGCGAGTTCCTGCCGGGCGGCGGGATCGCCCTCCCCATCGCGCCGGAGCAACTCAAGGAGGGCGGCGGACGTTGCCGGGTCCGGGTCTTGGGCGGCCCATTCACGGGCCTCGGTGAGCAGGCGGGACTCGGCAGCGGGGGTCGTCATGCCCCTAACGCTATCGTCATTGGGCTGGCGTTTCAGCCACTGCGGGGCCGCAACCGGCCGGATGCCGGGCTTTTTCCAGCCTGGTTGCGGCCCCGCACGTGGTTCAGAGTTTGGTGATGATGTCCGCGAGGAGCCGGGAGATCCGCGGGCCGGCGGCCTGGCCGGATTCGATGACTTCCTGGTGGCTGAGTGGCTGCGGGCTGATGCCGGCGGCGAGGTTGGTGACCAGGGAGATGCCGAAGACTTCCATGCCGGCGTGCCGCCCGGCGATTGCTTCCAGCGCCGTGGACATGCCCACCAGTTCCGCCCCGATCCGCTTGGCGTACTGCACTTCCGCGGGGGTTTCGTAGTGCGGACCCGTGAACTGGGCGTAAACGCCCTGGTCCAGGGTGGGGTCCACTTCCCGGGCCAGGTCCCGGATCCGCGCGGAGTAGAGATCGGTCAGGTCCACAAACGTGGCCCCTTCCAGGGGCGAGGCCGCGGTGAGGTTGATGTGGTCGCTGATCAGGACCGGCGTTCCCGGGGTCCAGGCTTCGTTCAGCCCGCCGCAGCCGTTGGTGAGGACCAGGGTTTTGCAGCCTGCAGCGGCGGCGGCGCGGATCCCGTGGACCACGGCACGCACGCCCTTGCCCTCGTAGTAGTGGGTGCGTGCGCCGAGGACCAGGGCCCGTTTGCCGTCCTTGGTGAGGATGGACCGGATGGTGCCCACGTGGCCTTCCACCGCCGGGGCGTGGAAGCCGGGGACCTCCGCGGCGGAGAGTGTGGCGGTGGTTTCGCCGATCAGGTCGGCCGCCTCGCCCCAGCCGGAGCCGAGGACCAGGGCCACGTCATGGCTGTCGACGCCGGTTTCCTCGGCGATGTAGTCGGCCGCGGCCTGGGCGGCGGCGAAGGGATCCGTGTTCAGGAAGTCTGTTGTACTCACTGGTACAAGCTATCCTGCCGCCCCGGGCGAGGCCCACCTTTCGGTGGGGTTTGGTGAGAGAACGGTTTCTTTGGTGGTTCGGCGGAACAGGGGCGAGAATGGTTGATTGTGACTACGCACCCAGATTTCAGTTCACCCCGGATCGCAATCCTGGGAGGTGGTCCGGGCGGGTACGAAGCCGCCATGGTGGCCGCCTCGCTGGGGGCGCAGGTCACCATCATCGAACGTGCCGGCCTGGGCGGCTCCGCAGTCCTCACGGACGTGGTTCCGTCCAAAACCCTCATTGCCACGGCTGACCTGATGACCCGGGTCGGTGAGGCCGGCGAACTGGGCGTGAAGTTCGACGTCGACGGCGGCGACTTTGTTCCCGTGATGCGCGCGGACCTCAAGCACATCAACGACCGGCTGCTGAACCTGGCCCGGAGCCAGTCCAAGGACATCCACGACGGCCTGGCCCTGCAGGGCGTCCGGATCCTCACCGGTTCCGGCCGGCTGCTGGATGACCACACCATCGAGGTCCTCACCGCCGACGGCACCGAGACGGTCGAGGCGGACACCATCCTGCTGGCCGTCGGGGCCCACCCGCGAGAGCTCCCCACCGCCCGTCCCGACGGCGAACGGATCCTGAACTGGGCCCAGATCTACAATCTGGACGAGCTGCCCGAGGACCTGATTGTGGTGGGGTCCGGCGTGACCGGCGCCGAATTCGCCTCCGCCTACAACGGCCTGGGCTCCAAGGTCACCCTCATCTCCAGCCGCGACCGCGTGCTGCCGGGTTCCGACGTCGACGCGGCAGTGGTCCTGGAGGAAGTCTTCGAACGCCGCGGCGTCCGCGTGCTGTCCCGCTCCCGCGCCGAGGCTGTGGAACGCACGGAGGACGGCGTGGTGGTCACGCTGGGCGACGGGTCCAAGGTCACCGGCAGCCACTGCCTGGTCTGCGTGGGCTCCATTCCCAACACGGCCGGCATCGGCCTGGAAGAGGCCGGTGTGGCGGTCAGCGACGGCGGTTACATCAAGGTGGACGGCGTCTCCCGCACCACCGCCCCGAACATCTATGCTGCCGGCGACTGCACGGGAGTGCTCCCGCTGGCGTCCGTGGCCGCCATGCAGGGCCGCATCGCCGTGGCGCACTTTATGGGCGACGGCGTGACCCCGCTGAAGCTGCACCAGGTGGCGTCCAACATCTTCACCTCACCGGAGATCGCAAACGTGGGCGTGACGGAAGCGGAGATCGAGTCCGGCAAGTACCAGGGCGATGTCATCAAGCTGTCGCTCCGGAGCAACGCCCGGGCCAAGATGCGCAACCACCGCGACGGCTTTGTGAAGATCTTCGCCCGGAAGGGCTCCGGAACCGTGATCGGCGGGGTGGTGGTGGGTCCCAACGCTTCCGAGCTGATCTTCCCGATCGCCATCGCCGTCAAGCAGAAACTGCACGTTGATGATGTAGCCAGCACCTTCACCGTCTACCCGTCCCTGACGGGGTCCATCTCGGAAGCCGCGCGCCGCCTGCACGTTCACATGTAGGTTAGGCCCATGGCAACTTCACTGGTGCGGCCCCGCCGCGGAAAAATCATCGGCGGCGTCTGCGCTGCCCTCGCCGCCCGGTTCGGGCTGCCAAAATTCCTGGTCCGGCTGGGTTTTGTGATCTTTGGTGTGGTGGGCATCGGGGAACTGGTGTACATCATCCTCTGGGTCCTGATTCCGAAGGACGCAGCCTAGGCAAGGTTGGGCCCCCGGCGCCGGAGGCCCAACACGGCCGGCCTAGGGTTCGCCGAAGCCTCGGTTGGGGTTGCAGGCTATTCCAGGACTCGGCGCGAGTTCGGTGTTCTTGAAGCCCTTGTTAACCAGTTGCCCATAGGACTGGACCCTCCCGACGTACGGATAGGGTTCTTTTGGATCCTGGTCGTTCAGACCCGAATAGGCACAAATTGAACGGGCTGTATCCACGCCCTGCTCGTACTTGCCTGCGGCCGACGCCGGTGCGGCTGTCATCGCCGCCAGGGCAAGGGTGCACACAGCAGCACCAATTAATGATTTTTTGCGCATAGCTTTCCTCGATCTCTAGAAGTGCTGAAACTTCCAGGCCACAGGCGCATGCCGATCCGGTGCAAACCCTGGCACTGCCCAGCGCAGGCCTGCAACCCCCGGGACGGATCCCGTGCGGGAATCTTAGGAGCTTCGGGGCGGGAAGGGAAGGGCCTCAGGGTTCGGGGGGTTCCTCAGGCGGCGGGGACCGCCTGGAAGTGTTTTTCGATCAGCCCGCGGATGTCGTCGTGGCAGCCGCCGCAACCGGTTCCCGCCCGGGTGGCTTTGGAAACCTCGGGAACGGTGGCACAGCCTCCCGCCACGGCGTCCTGGATCACCGCACCGCTGACACCGGCGCACCGGCACACGGTTCCCTGCGGATCGGCGGTAACGGGCAGCTGGTCCGGGCCATCGAGGCGCAGCAGCAGGGACCGGTCCGCCGGCAGTTCGGCGCCGCGTTCAAAGAGACCCACAAGTTCGGCCGCGGTCCGTGGCATCCCCACCGAGACCAGGCCTGCCAGGACACCGCCGCGGGTGGTCATTTTGACGTAGCGGCCGTGCTCGGGATCAGCCCACTGGGCAATCTGCAGGCGCGGCCTGCCATTCACGGCACCGGCGGACAGTGCCTCGTCGTCCCACGGATCGGCACTGTTGTCCCCGGCCACGGCCATGTTCATGCCGCGCGCCTTGAGCACCACCACTCCTGCCTGCTCCGGCGGCAGGGCCGGCAGCGCTTCCGCGTCCTCAACCAGCCCCGCGGCCAGGAGGCCCAGGTATTCGGCAAGCCATTCGGCCTGCCGCCAGCCCGGTCCCACCAGGCCGGAGGGGCCCTTGGCGTTGCGGCAGTCGGTGCAGTCCGGGTCGGGGCAGCGCACCTCGGCGCAGTCGCCGATCGCGAAAATGTGCGGTTCGTGGTGCGCCCGGAGCCGATGGTCCACCAGGATGCCGGTCTGGGTGGACAGGCCGCAGCCTTCGGCCAGTTCCGTCCGGGGCCGGACGCCGCACGAGAGGACCAGGAGGTCCCCGTCAATCGCTGAACCGTCGTCAAGGAGCAGTGCCGAGAACCCGCCGTCGGGCGCTTTGTGCTCAACGCCCGTGGACCGCGCGTTGCCGGCCACCCGAACGCCGCAGCGCCGCAGGCCCGCGGCCAGGACGGCGCCGCCGCCCCTGTCAATGTTGCGCCCCAGCGGGTGCGGGCCGTTGTGCACCACCGTGACGGTGGCGCCTTCCTCCGCCGCGGCCAGCGCGGTTTCCAGGCCCAGGACGCCACCGCCCAGGACCACCACGCGTTTGCCGCCGGCCACGGCCTGGCGCAGCACCCCGGCATCGCGGAGGTCCCGTAGCGCTGTCACACCGGCTGGCAGGACCGGCGAGGTGGGGTCCGGATTGATGCCGGTGAGGTTGGGGATGACGGGCCGGGAACCGGTGGCGAAAACGAGCCGGTCATAGTGGACGGTGCTGCCGTCCGTGAGGATGACCAGCTGCCGGGCCCTGTCCACCCGGCGGACCCGGGTGCCCAGCCGGACGTCAACGCCGTCCCCGGCCAGGGCCGCGGCGTCCGCCAGGGCGAGGGCATCGGCGGTGGTCCGGCCCACGCCCAGGTCAGCGACCAGGACCCGGTTGTAGGCGGCTTCGTTTTCCTCGCCCACCACCGTGAGCCGGACCTGGCCGGAACGGACGGCCGGCAGGAGTTCGTCCACCAGCCGGGCCGCGACGGGCCCGAATCCCACAATGACTGTCTGCTCGCTCATGAGGCCTCCGACATCTGGTCCGCGTTGGTCGAAACAGGTACGGCAACGGGCCGGACCTGCACGGTATTGAACTTGAATTCGGGCATCCCGGAGATGGGGTCCGTGCTGGCTTCAGTGAGCCGGTTGGCGCTTTCCATCCCGGGGAAGTGGAACGGCAGGAACACGGTTTCGGGCCGGATGGCGGTGCTGAGCTCGGCCCGGCACACCACCTCGCCGCGTTCGTTGGAGACCGACACCAACGCTCCGGCGGTGATGCCCAGCGACCCGGCAGCGGCAGGATGGATCTGGACGGTGGCCTCGGGGCGGGTGGCCAGGAGTTCGGCCACCCGCCGGGTCTGGGCGCCGGACTGGTAGTGCTCAAGGAGCCGGCCAGTCACCAGGGTCATGGTTTTGGCGGGGGCGGCGCCGTTAGCCGCGGCTGGCGGCGCAGGCGTACGACGGCGGCGGGGCACCACCGCTGTCATCACCGCCTTGCCATCAGGGTGGGCAAAGCCGTCCGTGAACAGGCGCGGGGTTCCCGTGCTTCCGGCCGGGTAGGGCCAGTAGGCGGCTTCGCCGCGGTCCAGCATGGCGTAATCGATCCCGGAGTAGTCGGCCAGGCCGCCGGCGGAGGCCAGCCGGAGTTCCTCGAAGACTGTCTCCGGGTCCTCGCTGTAGGTGGAGGGGGCGTCGAGGGCTTCCGCCAGCCGGGCCATGATCCAGAGTTCGCTGCGGGCACCGGCCGGCGGTGCCAGGGCCCGGCGGCGGCGCAGGACCCGGCCTTCGAGGTTTGTCAGGGTGCCTTCCTCCTCCGCCCACTGCAGTACCGGCAGGACCAGGTCCGCCTCGGCGGCGGTCTCGGACATAAAGAAGTCGCACACCACCAGGAAGTCCAGGCTGCGCAGGCCCGCGATGACGGCGTTTGCATCGGGGGAGGCCACGGCGATGTTGGAGGCGTGGACAAACAGGCAGTGCACCCCGTCCGGCTGGCCCAGGGACTTCAGCAGCTGCACGGCGGGGAGCCCGGGGCCGGGGATGAGGCTCTCGGGCACGCCCCACACCCCGGCCACGTGGGCGCGGGCGGCGGGGTCGGTGATCTTGCGGTAGCCCGGCAGCTGGTCGGCCTTCTGGCCGTGCTCGCGGCCGCCCTGGCCGTTGCCCTGGCCGGTGAGGGTGCCGTAGCCGCTGCGGGCTGAGCCGGGCAGGCCCAGCAGGAGGCTGAGGTTGATGGCGGCGGTGGCGGTATCTGTGCCGTCCACGTGCTGTTCCACGCCGCGGCCGGTGAGGATGTAGGCCCCGCCCCGGGTGGCGCCGGCGGCGAGTCGCCGGGCGGTTTCGCGGATCAGGTCGGCCGGGACCCCGGTGAGTCCTTGGACCCGTTCCGGCCAGAAGGCGCTGACGCTGCGGGCCACGGCGCTGTAGCCGGAGGTACGGTCCGCCACGTAGGTGGTGTCCACCAGTTCTTCGGCAATGACCACGTGGGCGATGCCCAGCAGGAGGGTCAGGTCGGTGCCCGGCAGGGGCTGGAGGTGGAGGCCGGCGCCGTCGGCGGTGAAGTCGGCAGTGGCGGAGCGCCGCGGGTCCACCACGATCAGGCCGCCGGCGTCGCGGGCACCCTTGAGGTGCTGGACGAAGGGCGGCATGGTTTCGGCCACGTTGGAGCCGAGCATCAGGATGGTGGCGGCGGTGTCCAGGGCAACGAGTGGGAACGGCAGGCCGCGGTCCACACCGAAGGCCCGCATTCCGGCGGCCGCTGCGGAGGACATGCAGAACCGGCCGTTGTAGTCGATCCGGGAGGTGCGCAGAGCCAACCGGGCGAACTTGCCCAGCATGTAGGCCTTTTCGTTGGTGAGCCCGCCGCCGCCGAAGACACCCACGGCATCCGCGCCGTAGCGGGCCTGCGTGGCCTGCACGGCATTGGCGGCCAGCTCCAGGGCGTGGTCCCACGTGATGGGGCGGTGGACGCCGTCGGGCCCTTTGAGGAGCGGCTCGGTGACCCGGCCCGGGTGGTTCAGCAGCGAGGCGGAGGTCCAGCCCTTGCGGCACAGGCCGCCCTTGTTGGTGGGGAAGTCGCGGCCGGCCACGTCCAGGACGGGGGCTGCCGACGGTGCGGGAGGAAGCAGGGTCACGGGGACCGGCCCCGGCGTTGACGCCGGGGCCGGATCCGCGGGGGAGGTCAGCGTCATGGCGCACTGCAGGGCGCAGTAAGGGCAGTGCGTGTCGGCGCTTGTGGTCATGTTAGACGTGTCCCATCGCATTTCGGTTGGCGTTGCGGATGTAGAAGAACCAGCAGACCACCAGCATCAGGACGTAGGCCCCCACGAAACCGTAGAAGGCCGGGGTGTACGAGCCGGTGGCCGTGTTGGAGGCGTTGAGCACCTGCGGAATCACGAACCCGCCGTAGGCGCCGATCGCCGAGATCAGGCCCAGGGCCGAGGACGCCAGCCGCTGGGTTGCCACGGAGTTGGCGCCCTTCCGGGCGGCGCGGCTGGAGATGGCGAAGATGACCGGGATCATTCGGTACGTTGCGCCGTTTCCGAAGCCGCTGGCGGTGAAGAGCATCAGGAACAGGACCAGGAAGAGCCAGAAGTTCTTCAGGGGCAGCGTCCAGATCATGGTCAGGGTGATGACGGCCATGGCGGCGAAGGCCGCGACGGTCATCCGGGCGCCGCCCATGCGGTCAGCCATGCGGCCGCCGTAGGGGCGGGCCAGGGAGCCCACCAGCGGGCCGAGGAAGGCCAGCGACAGGGCCACGGTGCCGATCCCGATGGAGGAGAAGGCCGGGAAGTAGTCCTTGATCAGTTTCGGGAAGACACCGGCGAAGCCGATGAACGAACCGAAGGTGCCGATGTACAGCAACGCCATGATCCACAGGTGCGGTTCCTTCAGGGCTGCCACGGAACCGGCGATGTCGCCCTTGGCGCTGGTGAGGTTGTCCATGTACTTCCAGGCACCAAACGCGGCGATCAGGATGAAGGGAACCCACATCCAGCCGGCCAGTGGAAGGTTGACGGTGCCCACTGCAAGGAGGGTGATGACGATCGGGACGGCCAGCTGCGCGACGGCGGCGCCCATGTTGCCGCCGGCCGCATTCAGGCCCAGCGCCCAGCCCTTTTCCCGGGCCGGGTAGAAGAAGGTGATGTTGGCCATGGAGCTGGCGAAGTTGCCGCCGCCGAAGCCTGCCAGCGCCGCCACCAGGAGCATGACGCCAAACGGGGTTTCCGGGTTGGAGACGCAGAGCGCCAGTCCCGTCGCTGGGATCAGGAGCAGCAGGGCCGAGACGATGGTCCAGTTGCGGCCGCCGAAGCGCGGAACCATAAACGTGTAAGGGATGCGGAGCGTTGCGCCCACCAGGCTGGGCATGGAGATGAGCCAGAAGATTTCCGAGGTGCTGAACGTGAAGCCTGCGGCCGGCAGCTGGACCACCACGATGGACCACAGCTGCCACACCACAAAGCCGAGGAATTCGGCGAAGATGGACCAGTTCAGGTTGCGGCGGGCGATGGCGCGGCCGCCGGACTCCCATTGTTCCTTGTTCTCGGCATCCCAGTTGGCGATCCAGCGGCCGGGGCGGAATTCAAGGGCGGGAGCGGCGGTGGTGCCGGCAGTGCCGGGCTGTGCGCTGGCGGCTGCGGACCCATTGACCTCGGTGAGATCAAGGGAATTTCCGGTGCCGGCATCAGCGGTGCGATCGACAGTCACGGGTTACCTCCTTCGGGGGATGTTGTTCCTCCAAGGTAGGTAAGGCGCGTTTCGCGGACCGACCCGCTTTGTTAACGCGCTGTGACATTTGCCTATCGGGGCCCCCGGGGCGGCGTTAGGCGAAGGCCAAGGCGCGGGAAATGAGACACATCCCACACGTCCGCATGGTGGACCTTTCGTCCATTGACTGGACTGGGGGAACTAATATTGAACTCTGATTATTTCGAGCCGGGCCAGTCCGATGTTTCCGGCCGCTCCTGATGAAAGCGTTTACTATGTCTTCCACCGATACCTCCACGGTGCCGGGCCAGCCGCAGCCGGTGAATTCCCGTGGCCGCGTGATCGTGGCCAGCCTGATTGGCACCACAGTCGAGTTCTACGACTTCTACGTTTACGCCACCGCCGCGGTGCTCGTTTTCCCGCAGCTGTTCTTCCCCAACCAGAACGAAACCACCCAGCTGCTCAGCTCCTTCGCAGTTTTCGGCGTGGCCTTTGTGGCCCGCCCGCTCGGTTCAATCGTCTTTGGGCACTTCGGTGACAAGTTCGGCCGCAAGGGCACCCTGGTGGCTTCGCTGCTGACCATGGGCATTGCCACGTTCCTGATCGGCTGCCTGCCCACAGCGAAGGTGGAGGGCTGGGAGTTCTGGGCCCCCGCCCTGCTGGTGGTGATGCGCTTTGCGCAGGGCCTTGCCCTCGGCGGCGAATGGAGCGGCGCTGCCCTCCTGGCCACCGAGAACGCCCCGGCCAACAAACGCGCCATCTACGGGACGTTCCCGCAGCTGGGTGCCCCCATCGGGTTCATTATCGCCAACGTCATCTTCCTGGTGGTCAGCTACACCCTGACCCCGCAGGCCTTTACGGACTGGGGCTGGCGTGTGCCGTTCCTGCTCAGCGCCGTGATGGTCATCATCGGCCTGTACGTCCGGCTCAAACTGATCGAAACCCCGGCGTTCACCAAGGTGCTCGAATCCAACGAGGTGGCCAAGCTGCCGCTGGCCCGCGTCTTCAACACCAGCTGGCGTCCGCTGATCCTGGGCACGTTCATCATGCTCGCCACTTACGTGCTCTTCTACCTGATGACCACATTCACCCTGACCTACGGCACCCGCGCCAGCAGCCTGGATGCGGCCAAGGCCGCAGCGGAGAAGGCCGGCAAGCCGATGACCGAGGCCGCGGCCGCAGCCTTTGTTCCAGGCCTGGGGTTCACCCGCAACGACTTCCTCTGGATGCTCATTGCCGGCGTGGTGTTCTTCGGTATCTTCACCCTGGTCTCCGGCCCCCTGGCAGAGAAGTACGGCCGCCGCAAGATGCTGCTGGCCGTTACCGGCGGCATCCTGGTCTTCGGCCTGCTGTTTGTCCCGCTGTTCAGCGGCGGGTTCGTGGGCACCATGGCGCTGCTGGTCATCGGCTTCTCCCTGATGGGCCTCACCTTTGGCCCCATGGGCGCGCTGCTGCCCGAACTGTTCCCCACCAACGTGCGGTACACCGGTTCAGCTGTCAGCTACAACGTCTCCAGCATCCTCGGCGCAGCGGTGGCACCGTTCATCGCCGTGGCACTGTGGGAGCTGGCTGACGGCAGCCCGGTCCTGGTGGGTGTCTACCTCAGCGTGATGGCCGTCCTGACGCTCATCGCCCTGTTTGTGAGCAAGGAAACCCGCGACCTGGACTACGAAAACAACGTGGCCTGACCTGCGCGGCAGCCTGCGGAAATGCCCGGCGCGGTCCTTTGGGACCGGCCGGGCATTTTTATGCCCCGGTGGCGTAACGGGCCACGAAGTTCCGCAGCACCCCCATCGGCTCGGTGACCGTAAACCGGCGGGCGTTGGCCATCAGCTCGCCGGCCGAGTCCGGCGGGAAGTAACCGGCGTTCCGGTAGATGTCGATCCTGGTGACCAGCCCGTCCACGTCGAGCTCGGGATGGAACTGCGTGGCGTAAAGGTTGGTGCGGATCCGGAACATGTGCACAGGGCACGTTGCGGAGCTGGCCAGCAGCACTGCGTGCGGCGGCAGGGTGGTGCAGGCCTCCTTGTGCCCGGTGAAGGCCGTGAAGGTCCCGGGCATGCCGGCCAGGAGCGGATCTGCCAGGCCGGCTTCGGTGAGTTTGATCTCCACCCCGCCCAGCGGCTCGCCGTACGTCCTGTCGATGACGGCACCCTGGTGCCGGCCCAGCGTCCCCACCCCGTAGCAGGCGCCCAGGAACGGAAAGTCCCGGGCCACCAGCTCATCCAGGAGTTGCGCCAGTTCGCTTTCCACCCGGTGCTGGACCGCTGACTTCTGCGTGTCCGGATCGCTGGAGGTGAACGGGCTGCCGCCCACAATCACCCCGGAATAGCCGGCCAGGTCCAGCTCCGGCAGGGGAGCGGCTTCCATCCTGACGCGGTGCAGCTGGTGGGGTTCGAGCCCGCCGTACTTCAGGTAGGCGGCGTACTCGTCATCGGCGGCGGCGTCCTCGGCCCGGGACGCGAGCAGCAGGAAGGGCAGCATTGGCTCAGCTGTGGGCGGGCTGCGCCAGGGAGCGGCGGGCCTGCGGACGGGCTGCGGGGTCGGCGTGGCGGTGCAGCAGCTTCCAGTAGCCCTCTTCGCGGCGGAAGATGCTGGTGACGCGGAGCGCGAATTCCTCGGGGGCTGCGGCGCCGTCCAGGCGGGCGCGGAAGTGCTCGGTCTCCAACAGGTAAGCGGTATCCCGCGCCGTGTAGGAGGTGATGGTGTCAAAACCAAGCATCTCGCCGTCCTGGAACTGCCGGGCGGCCTGGTCCAGCCGGGCCTCCACCTGGGCCCAGCCCCTGGCGATGCCGCCGAACGGGTTGGCCAGGGTGACGTCGTCCAGGCGTGAGTACAGCTCCTTCAGCGGGGCAGGATCGCCCTGCGTGATTCCCGGCACCGCCAGGTGGTAGCGGGCAACTTCTTCTTCAAAACTGGGTGCAAGCATGGTGCCTTCCGGGGCCCGTCAGTCTTCGATGGTGGCGATGACGGCGCCGGCGGCAACCGTTTCGCCGGCAGCAGCGGTGAGGCCGGTGATGGTGCCCGCGCGGTGGGCAGTGAGGGGCTGCTCCATTTTCATCGCTTCCAGGACAACCACCAGGTCACCTTCGGCAACAACGTCGCCTTCAGCCACTGCCACCTTCACGATGGTCCCCTGCATGGGCGAGGTCAGGGCGTTGCCGCCTGCTGCCACGGCGCCGCCGCCGGAACGGGACCGTTTTTTGGCCTTGGCGGGTTTGGCGGTGCCGCCGCCGGAACCGATGGAACCCAGGGACGCGGGCAGGACCACCTCAAGGCGCTTGCCACCCACCTCAACCACCACGCGCTGCCGTTCGCCGGCGTCGGGCGTTTCCGTCTCCGTGCCGGTGGGGGTCCAGGCGGGAATGTCGTTGACAAACGCCGTTTCGATCCAGCGGGTGTGGACCTTGAACGGACCCTCCGCGGGTGCGAAGTCCGGGTTGGTCACAACGGCAAGGTCGAAGGGGATCACGGTGGGAATGCCTTCCACCACCATCTCGGACAGGGCCCGGCGCGAGCGCTGCAGGGCCTGGGCGCGGGTGGCGCCCGTGACTACGAGCTTTGAGAGCATGGAGTCGAAGTTGCCGCTGATCGCGTCGCCCTGTTCCACGCCGGAATCAACCCTGACACCGGGACCGGTGGGGTTCACCAGGCGGGTGATGGTGCCGGGGGCGGGCATGAAGTTGCGGCCCGGGTCCTCGCCGGTGATCCGGAACTCGATGGAGTGGCCCCGGACCTCGGGGTCGCCGTAGCCGAGTTCCTCGCCACGGGCCAGCCGGAACTGCTCACGGACCAGGTCGATGCCGGTGACTTCCTCGGAAACGCAGTGCTCCACCTGGAGGCGGGTGTTGACCTCCAGGAAGGAGATGGTGCCATCCTGGCCCACCAGGAATTCGCAGGTGCCTGCCCCCAGGTAGCCGGCCTCTTTGAGGATGGCCTTGGACGACTCATAGAGGCGCTGGTTCTGCTCGTCCGTGAGGAACGGCGCGGGGGCCTCCTCCACGAGTTTCTGGTTCCGGCGCTGGAGGGAGCAGTCACGGGTGGAGACCACCACAACGTTGCCGTGGGCATCTGCCAGGCACTGGGTTTCCACGTGCCGGGGTGCGTCCAGGAAACGCTCGATGAAGCATTCGCCGCGGCCGAAGGCGGCGACGGCCTCACGGACCGCGGATTCGAAGAGCTCGGGGATTTCCTCGCGGGTGCGGGCCACCTTGATGCCGCGGCCGCCGCCGCCGAAGGCCGCCTTGATGGCAACGGGCAAACCGAACTTGTCTACGAACGCGAGGATTTCCTCGGCCGATTCCACTGGATCGGCGGTGCCGGGGACCTGCGGGGCGCCGACCTTTTCGGCGATGTGGCGGGCCTGGACCTTGTCGCCGAGGGCCGAAATCGCCTCGGGGGAAGGGCCGATCCAGGTGATGCCGGCCGCAATCACCTGGGCGGCGAAGGCGGCGTTTTCGGCGAGGAAGCCGTAGCCGGGGTGGATGGCGTCGGCACCGGAGGCCTTGGCGGCGTCGATGATCTTGTCCATCACCAGGTAGGACTCGGCGGCGGTGTTCCCGCCGAGTGCGAAGGCCTCGTCAGCAAGGCGGACATGCAGTGCATCACGGTCCGGATCGGCGTAGACGGCCACGGACGCGATGCCCTCATCGCGGGCTGCCCGGATGATGCGGACGGCGATTTCACCGCGGTTGGCGATCAGCACCTTGGTGATGGCTGACGGCGTGGGACCTGCGGACTGCTCGAAATTTGCTGACAAGGCGTCTCCTTCTTTCCTTCAGGGAGCCTAGCGCGGTTTTGGAGGTTCCGCCGATATTACTTGCGGATTCCGCGTGTAAAGTACCCAGCCTTTGTAGGGAAGCTACAAGACTGCCGGAAAACTTCCGGTTCAGGGGGCGGGCCACAGGTCGGTGATCCGCACCTGCGCGTGGGCCAGCAGGCCCCGCAGCGTGGACACGGACAGGCCAACGACGGCGTGCGGGTCGCCGTCAACCTTGCTGATGAAGGCCCCGCCCAGGCCGTCGATGGTGAAGGAACCGGCGCACAGGAGCGGCTCCCCGGTGGCGATGTACGCGTCAATCTCTTCAGGTTCCATGTCCAGGAAGGACACCCCTGCGGAGGCCACCGTTCCCAGGGTGGCCCCCGTCCCGGTCTCTGTGCCGTCGTCGGGATCGGTGTCCCGGCAGTCCACCAGCCAGTGGCCCGTGTGGAGGACGCCGGTGTTTCCGCTCATCCGCAGCATCCGTTCCCGCGCCACCTCGGCCGTGTAGGGCTTGCCGTGCGCCTCGCCGTCGAACTCGAAGACCGAATCGCAGCCCAGCACCAGGGCCCCGTCGGCCTCCGGGAGCGCTGCCACTGCCTCGGCTTTGGCGCGGGCCAGCAGCAGCGCTGTATCGTGCGGATCCGTGATCCCGTAGCGTGCCTGGACGGCGTCCTCGTCCACATCCGAGACCAGGACGGTGTGCCGGATGCCGGCCTCGGTGAGGAGTTTGGTGCGGGCGGGGGACTGGGAAGCCAGGATCAGACGGGTCACGGATTCAGCCTAGTGGACCGGTTCGGCCGTCCTGGCCGCAGTGTGCTCCAGCTTTTCCAGCTTGGCGCCTTCCACGTCCACGTCCGGCAGGATCCGGTCCAGCCACCGGGGCAGCCACCAGGTCTTTTCACCGAGGAGGTACATGATGGCCGGGACGATGGTCATCCGGACCACAAAGGCATCCAGCAGCACACCGAAGGCCATTGCGAAGCCCAGCGGCCGGACCATTGTCAGGTGGCTGAAGATGAAGCCGGCAAAGACGCTGACCATGATGATGGCTGCAGCGGTCACCACGGCTGCCGCGTGCCGGAAACCGATCCGGACGGCGGCCTTGGCCGGGGCGCCGTGCATGTAGGCCTCCCGCATGCCGGAGGCGATGAACACCTGGTAGTCCATGGCCAGGCCGAACAGGACGCCGATCAGGATGATCGGCAGGAAGCTCAGCACGGCGCCCGGGTTCGCAACGTCGAACACGCCACCCAGCCAGCCCCACTGGTAAACGGCCACCACGGCGCCGAACGCTGCGGCCAGCGACAGCAGGAACCCACCGGTGGCCAGGAGCGGCACCACGATGGAGCGGAACACCAGCAGGAGCAGGACCAGGGAGAGGCCGACGACGATCGCCAGGTAAGGGGGCAGCGCGTCGCCCAGCTTGGTGGAGACGTCCACGTTGCCTGCGGTCTGGCCGGTCAGGCCCATGGCCACCCCGTAGTCGGACTGGATCTCTTCATTCAGGCCGCGGAGTTCAGCCACCACCTGGACGGTGCTGGCGCTGGCCGGGCCTTCCCGGGGGATGACCTGGAAGACGGCGGTGCGGCGGTCCTCGCTCAGCGCGACGGGAACAGCGGCCACAACGTTGTCCACGGCGCGGAGCTTGTCCGCCACGTCGTACTGCAGGGTCTGGGCCTGTGCCTCGTCGAGGTTGGCCGGGAATTCGCCGACGGCCACGATGGGGCCCGTGACGCCTTCGCCGAAGCTGCGGGCGGTCAGGTCGTACGCCTGGTAAGCCTCGGAGTCCACGGGTTCGGAACCGCCGTCGGGCAGGGCCAGCTGAAGCTGGGTGGCAGGCAGGGCGAGGGTGCCCAGGAGGAGCACGCCGGCGACGAGGGCCAGGACGGGATGCTTGGTGACCAGCCCGCCCCAGCCGCGGGTGCTGCGTTCGCGGTCGGTGGCTTCGTCGGCGGCCTCGTGGCCGGGCTCGGCGTTGTGGGCTTCCGCTTTGGCCCAGGCGCGCCGGGAGATGATGCGGCGCCCGATCAGGGACAGCATGGCGGGGGTCAGGGTGATGGCCACCAGCACGGCCACCGCGACGGTGCCGGCTGCTGCCAGGCCCATCACGGTGAGGAACGGAAGGCCGGGAACCACCAGGGCGGCCAGGGCAATGATGACCGTCAGGCCTGCAAAGACCACGGCGTTGCCGGACGTGCCGGTGGCGCGGGCCACCGACTCACCGGGCTCCATGCCGGCCAGGAGCTGGGTACGGTGCCGGTTGACGATGAACAGTGAATAGTCGATGCCCACCGCCAGGCCCAGCATGAGGGCGAGCATGGGGGAGATGGAGCTCATGTCGAACAGGCCCGAGAGGGCGAACGTGATGCCGACGCCAACGCCGACGCCCATGATGGCCATCAGCAGGGGCAGGCCGGCGGCGATCAGGGTGCCCAGCATGATGATCAGCACCAGGGCGGCCACGGCGATGCCGATGATTTCCGCAGCGCCGAAGAGCTCGGAGATGTCCTCGGTGATTTCCTTGCTGGCGTAGGCGGTGACGCCGGCCTCCGAGGTTTCGTGGGCGATCTGCTGGACCTCTTCGCGGACGGCGGGGCTCAGGCCGTTGATGGAGGTGTTGAACTGCACCTGGGCCACGGCGGCGCGGCCGTCTTCGGAGACAAAGCGGATGGCTTCGGACGCTTCGGCCTGGCGCTCGCCGAGTGCAAGCTTGGCCTTGCTGGCCTCAAGCTCCTGGGTGCCGGCGTCGAGCTTGGCCTGGCCGTCTGCCAGTGCTGCCTTCTGCTGGCCCAGCCGGGCCTCGATGGTGGCAGCGTCAGCGCCGGCAGCGGTGAGCTGCTGTTCTGCTGCCGCCAGCTGTGCCTGGCCGGCCTGGAGCTCCGTGCGGGAGGCGTCCAGCTGGGCCTGGCCTGCTGCAAGCTGCTGCTCGCCGTCGGCAATGGCCTGCCCTGCCTGGTCCACCTGGGACTGGGTGGCGAACGGGTCCACGGTGCCGCGCACGTCAGGCAGCTCTTGGAGCTTCTTCAGCGCATCGGTGACAGCGGCCCGGCTGTCATCCGTAAAGCCGCCTTCCGGGGCTTCAAAAACGATTGTTGCCGTGCCGCCGGAGGCCGACGGCAGTTCCTTCTGGAGTTTGTCCGCGATGCGCTGGGTTTCAGTGCCGGGGATCTGGAAGTTGTTGGACAGCGTGCCGTGGAAAGCGGCTGCGGAACCGCCCACGGCCAGGAGCACGGCGATCCAGAGCGAGAGGACCAGCCAGCGGCGGCGGTACGAGAATTTGCCGAGGCGGTAGAGAAGCAGTGCCATGGTGGGGACCGATCTGATCAGGAGGAACGGGAAAAGGAGGGGAGGGTGGCAGCCGTCGGTGCGCCGGCGGTGAACCCGGAGTCCAGCAGGGCCATGGAATCAATGAGCAGTTGCCGAAGTTCGGCCAGGGAGGCCGGGGACAGGTCCTGGCCGCGCCGGCTGAACCACGCCTCCATGGCGGCCTTGCCGCAGGAGATCACCGAGCCGGCCAGCGCCCTGATGTACAGCTCGTCCGAGGCTGCCGGGGTGGCTGACAAGCGGTCCCGGGCCACGGCGAACACCTGTTCGCGGCAGTATTCCCAGGCTTCGAGCTCGGTGTGAGCCATCAGCGGGCTGGACTGGGTGAGCGAAAACAGTTCGGCCAGCGGTGCCACCGTCTGCGGATCCGCGAGGGCCATCAGTGCTGCCTGTGCGGATTTGAGAATCGGCTCGTCAGTGGGGCGGAGCTTCAGCTGCGAGATGGCGGACTCCAGGAAGCCATGCGAGATGGCGGCGAGGGCCGCGTCCGTGCTGCTGAAGTAGTTGAAGAAGGTACGCCGTGAAATGCCCGCCGCCGCGGCGATGTCCTCCACGGTGAAGTTGCCGGGGCCGGCGGAACGCAGGAGCCCCAGCGAGGCGTCGATGATGGCCTGGCGCGTGGCGGCCTTGTTCAGCTCGCGCCGGGTTGGGCCGGCCGCTGGTTCAGGCGGAACGGAAGGGATCACGGAATTACACTACGTGCAACTTTGCACTCTGCGCAACTTGCATTCACAGCAGAATGAAAGGTTCCCAACAGGCTCCCCTGAACCCCGCGGCGCAGGCTTGAACTGTCCCGGCAGGGATGGAAGTTCCAGCAGCCGTCAACGGACGGCGGATCCAGGAGACTCTTAAATGTCACGCACAAAGAAATTGACCCTCGGCCTGTCAGCCACGGCGTTGGCCCTTGCGGCCGGCATCGGAGTTGCCGGCATGGCCTCCGCCACCACAACACCCACACCGTCCCCAAGCGCCAGCTCCACCGCTCCTGCTGATGGCGGCACGGGCACCGATTCGGGCGCTCCTGGTGGAATGGGCAGGCATGGCGGTCACGGCGGGCCCGGCGGTGCAGGAGCATCAGCCTCTGCCTTGGCCGAAAAACTCGGCGTGGAGGAAGCCAAGGTCAGCGACGCCCTGCAGGCGTTCCGTGAGGCCAACAAGCCACAGAAGCCGGCTGACGGCACCAAGCCTGCGGAAGGGACCCGTCCCGATGAGTCAGCCCGGGATACTGCCCTGGCGAAATCGCTCGCCGAGGCCCTGGGCATCGACGAAGCCAAGGTCACTGCGGCGCTGTCGGAGCTCCGGACCGCCGCGCAGGCGGACCGGGCAGCGGCGTTGAAGACACGGCTGGACCAGGCCGTCACCGACGGCAAGCTCACCCAGGCCGAAGCGGATGCCGTCACCAAGGCTGTGGAGAGCGGCGTGATTGGCGGCGGCGGACGCTGATGGGCTGAAGGTTCCTTAACGAGGGACGTCCCCGGGATGATTCCCGGGGACGTCCTCGATCAGCACCGCAGTGGCACGCCGGTATCAGGCGCGGGCGTCCTGCAACTCGCGGGGAGTGGTGTCGGTGCTGGTGCCGTCCGTGGCGGCAGTGTCGTCGTCGTTGTTGTCATCGACGAACGGGGTGCCGTTACGCGGGGCGTTGTACAGGGACTCGTCCAGGATTCCCTGCCGCTTGGCCACAATGGTGGGGACCAGGGCCTGGCCCGCCACGTTGACGGCCGTGCGGCCCATGTCCAGGATGGGGTCGATGGCCAGGAGCAGGCCAACGCCTGCCAGCGGCAGGCCCAGGGTGGAGAGGGTCAGCGTGAGCATCACCACGGCGCCGGTGGTGCCGGCAGTGGCGGCGGACCCGAGCACGGAGACCAGTGCGATCAGCAGGTACTGGCTGAAGTCCAGCTGGACCCCGAAGAACTGGGCCACAAAGATGGCGGAGATGGCCGGGTAGATGGCTGCGCAGCCGTCCATCTTGGTGGTGGCGCCCAGCGGGACGGCAAAGGATGCGTAGGCGCGGGGGACACCCAGGCTGCGCTCGGTGACACGCTGCGTGAGCGGCAAGGTACCCACGGAGGACCGGGAAACGAAGGCCAGCTGCACGGCCGGCCAGACGCCGGAGAAGTACTGCTTGATGGACAGCCCGTGGCTGCGGACCAGGATGGGGTAGACCACAAAGAGCACCAGGGCCAGGCCCAGGTAGATGGCCACGGCAAACTTGCCCAGGGAACCGATGGTGTCCCAGCCATATACGGCGACGGCGTTGCCGATCAGGCCCACGGTGCCCAGCGGCGCAATGCGGATGATCCACCAGAGGACTTTCTGGATTACGGCCAGGGCGGAGGCGTTGAGGGCCAGGAACGGCTCGGCGGCCTTGCCGACCTTCAGGGCAGCCACACCGATGGCGATGGCGATCACCAGGATCTGCAGGACGTTGAAGCTTACGGATGTTGTCACCGCGCCGGACTCGGCCACGCTGGAGCTGGCGCCGAGGCCCAGGAAATTTTTGGGGAAGAGACCGGTGAGGAATGCCCACCAGTTACCAACTGATGAAGGAGCCTTGCCCTCGCCGGTGATCCCGGTGTTGGCGCCCGGCTGCAGCAGGACGCCAAGGCCGATGCCGATCAGCACGGCGATCAGGGACGTAATGGCGAACCACAGCAGCGTGTTCCATGCCAGCCGCGCAGCGTTGGAGACCTGGCGGAGGTTGGAGATGGAACTGACAACAGCAGTGAAAATCAGGGGGACAACGGCGGTCTGCAGCAGGGCCACATAGCTGGACCCAATGGTCTGCAGTGTGGCGCCGAGGCCGTTGGGGGCCTCCTTGGTGCTGCCGGTGTACTTGGCCAGCAGGCCGAGGCCCAGGCCAACAATCAGGGCGGCGATGATCTGGAAGCCGAACGATCCAGCCCACTTGGGAAGCTGGAAGCCGGTCTTTCCTGCGGAATCTGAGGGGCGGGTTTGAGTGCTCACTCGAATACGCTAGGCCCGGGTCCACTATCACGGCGAAAGCATGTTGAGAAATGTTACGTGGGTGGAAAGTCGATTTGCGTCGCCAGGGGCCTGGAACCGGCGTCAGTGCCGGGGATTGTGAAGTTATTCCCGTCTGGGGTGTAACAAAGGTCATGCAGCCGCGGGGTTAGTGTTGCCTCCATGTCACAAACCATTGTTGTTGCAGGCGCCACCGGAGACCTCGGCGGACGCATCATCCGCTCCCTGTTGGCCGAAGGCGCGGGCGTCCGCGCGCTGGTCCGGCCAGGTAAGGCAATCCCGGGGGTGCTGCAGGAGGCAGGCGTCAGCGTGGTGCAGGTGGATTATCTTGATGCATCAACGTTGAAGGATGCGCTCGCGGGCGCTGACGCAGTGGTCTCGGCGCTCAGCGGGCTGGCCCCGGTGATGCTGGAGACCCAGACCCGGCTGCTGATGGCGGCCGTGGCCGCGGGCGTCCCGCGGTTCATTCCCTCCGACTATGCGGTGGACTTCACCACCATCAAGGAAGGGTCCAACCGCAACCTGCAGTGGCGGCGCGAATTCCGGAAGATTGTGGATGCGGCACCCATCCGGGCCACGTCTGTGCTCAGCGGCGCTTTCGCCGACATGCTGACGGGGGTGGCGCCGCTGATCCTGTTCCGGCAAAAGCGCGTCCTCTTCTGGCGCGACGCGGACCAGCCGATGGCGTTCACCACCATGGACGATGTTGCCGGCTACACCGCCAAAGCGGCACTCGACCCGGAGGCGCCGCGGTTCCTGCGCATCGCCGGGGACACGGTCTCATCGCGGGAGCTGGCAGCGATCATGACGGACATCAGCGGCACGCCGTACAGGACGCTGTATGCCGGCAGCATCGGATCCCTGCGCCTGATGGCGCGGGTTGGCCGGATGCTGGCCAAACCTTCGACTGACCTTTACCCTGCCTGGCAGGGCATGCAGTACTTCGGCAACATGTTCAGCGGTGACGGGGCCTTCCACACCCTGGACAACGACCGTTACGGTTCCCGGCAGTGGACCTCCGCGCGGGAGGTACTCCGCGCCCGCTGACCAAGTCTTGCCTTGCTCTGCCTTTCGAAGCCTGTTCAGGCCACCTGACCGGCGCTTCGACGCCGCTGGAATCTTCGCCGGGCGAGCTGGCGGAGCGTGCGGGTGTTGGGTTCCGGTGCCTCGGGTCCGGGTCTGGCGGCCCGGCTTGCCGGCTGGGGCGGGCGCTGTGGTTTTCTGCTGCTGCTGATTGATGTGCCGGGCGGCGGGGGTGCGGTTGAGTGGTAGGTGTGGCCGGTGGGGGTGGTGAGTTGGGTGTGGTGCCTGGGTCGGCCTTGGGGTGGGGCGATGGGTGTGCTGGGTTTGGGTGGTGTGGTGGTGGTGTTCCAGCCGGGTTGTTCTTTGGTGTGGTTGCAGGCTTCGCAGAGTCCGGCGCCGTTCTCAACTGTGGTGGGTCCGCCGTTGTGCCAGGGCAGGACGTGGTCGTAGTGGCGGATGGGGGCGTCGCAGTAGGGGGTGCGGCAGGTGTCGTCGCGGACTTCGATAAGGCGGCGCAGGGCTGGTGGGAAGAGCCGGGCGGTGGAGTCCATGGCGATGATGTCTCCGGTGCTTGGGGCTGTGTAGAGCCGCCGGATCCAGGTCTTCAACTCTGCCGCGTCGGGGTTGCGGGTTTTTGTCCCGTGGCGGGCGAGGTGCCTGGCCCAGCCGGCGGGGATGGTTCCGTAGCCGGGGAGCCGGGCGGGTTCGCTGTCAGCCTGCAGGAGGCTCCGGTCGGTCATCACGAGGTTGATGGTGACCCCGGTGATTCCGCCGGGGGTACCGGTGATGCGTTCGACGAGGGTGTCGGCCATGATCTGGGCCCGGGTCCGCGGGTCACCACCGCTTTTGGTGGTGTCTGCCTGCTGGGTGAGGGCTTTGTAGGCGGCCACCCCTTCGGCCACGGGCAGGAGGGCGGTGAGGAGGGTCATGGTGTCCGGTGCGGGGCGGAGAGCGACGCGTCTGCCGTTGGCGGCGCGGGCGGCGCGTTGGGTGACGGAGAGCGGGTCGAGCCGGTACGCGGCGGCCCGGGCGGCGGTGGTGATGGTCCTGTTTCCGGCTCCGTCGAAGGTCCCGGTGTCCGGGGCGAGTTCTTCGTCGACGGCGGCCCGGTCCGCGGCGGTGAGGCAGGCTGTTTCCTTGGCGATCAGGGTGGCCCGCCATTCGCTGAGCTGGCCGGTATCCAGGGCGGTAAGGGTGTGCGGCATTTCCGTCACGAGTGCGCGGGCCAGCCCCAGGTAGCGGCTGCCCCGGGTGGGGGATTCGCGTCGGGCCAACGCGATCTGCGCCGCGACGCCTTGGCCCTGCTCTGCGGCGGGCACCCCGGCCCCGGCCTGGCGCTGCCGTTCGAGGTGGTCAAAGGCGATACTAAGGCGGGCCTGCGCCGCGGCCGCAGCGGATTTCAGGTCCTCCAACCCACGGATCTGGTCAATCAGGCCCGCACCCGTGGCCGCCGGACGCAAGGACCGCACCCCGGCCACCAAATCCTGCACCCCGGCGGCCAGGTCCTCCACCCCTGGCTCCCGCACCCCGGCGAGGCTGAGGGCGGCGGTGCGTGCCGCCGTCGTCAGCTTCATTGGTTCCGGAAGGACCTCCATAGCCCAAGTATTCCAGCACCCTACGACATTTCCGCGGGCCCCCAAACGCACCCAAAACCAGGAAACACCGGCCCGGAAAAAGGAAATGAAGGGGACTAGTCGAGAAGTGCCCGGCGCAGGGTGTCGAGCCCCACTGAGCCCACGTTCAGGGCCCGGGTGTGGAATTCCTTTAGGTCAAAACCGGGCCGGGTTTCAAGTTCGGCGCGGATCTGCTCCCACAGGCGCTGGCCCACCTTGTAGGAAGGGGCCTGGCCCGGCCAGCCGAGGTAGCGGGCAAACTCGAAGTTCAACTGGCCCTCGCTGATGGGCAGGTTTTCCTTCAGGAAGGCGTAGCCCTTGTCCGCAGTCCACGTGCCTGAGCCCCAGCGCGCGGGGATTTCGAGTTCCAGGTGGACGCCGATATCGAAAACTACGCGGGCGGCACGCATCCGCTGCATGTCCAGCATGCCCATGTGGTCGCCAGGGTCCGAAAGGTAGCCGAGTTCCTGCATCAGCTTCTCCGCGTACAGGGCCCAGCCTTCGCCGTGCCCGGACGTCCAGCAAACGTTGCGGCGCCACTTGTTCAGCAGTTCCCGGCGGTAGGTGGCGGTGGCAACCTGCAGGTGGTGCCCGGGCACCCCTTCGTGGAAAACGGTGGTGGTTTCGGCCCATGTGGTGAAGGTGTCCTCGCCGGCCGGAACGGACCACCACATGCGTCCAGGGCGGCTGAAGTCATCGGAGGGGCCGGTGTAGTAGATGCCGCCTTCGTCGGTCGGGGCGATGAGGCACTCGAGTTCCTTCATCACCTCCGGAATATCGAAGTGGACGCCGGCCAGATCCGCGATGGCCTTGTCCGAGAGCTCCTGCATCCACGCCTGCAGCGCGGCGGTGCCTTTGAGTTGCCGCACGGGATCGTTGTTGAGGATTTCCTTGGCTTCGGCAACGGTGGCGCCCGCTTTGATGGTGCCCGCCACCTGCTCCTGCTGGCTGATCAGGCTGTCCAGTTCGGCAACGCCCCAGGCGTACGTTTCTTCGAGGTCAACGGTGGCGCCCAGGAAGGAGCGCGAAGCGAGGGCGTACCGGGCCCTTCCCACGGCGTCTTTCTCCGGCGCAGCGGGCAGCAGTTCCGTGGTGAGGAATTCCGCAAGGCCCAGGTAGGCGCGGCCGGCGGCGGCAGCCCCGGCGTCGAGCTTTTCCTGGGTTTCCGCCGGAAGCGGACCGTCAGCGGTATGCGCCCCGGCAGCCAGCTTGGCGAAAAACCCGTCCGCTGCGGCGTAACGCGAGGCCTGTTCGACGACGATCCGCACCTGCCGTGCCGCGGCAACCAGTCCGGCGTCGCGGGCCTGCCGCAGGGATTCGATGTAGCCCGCGATCGCAGCGGGAACGTTGTGGGCGCGGCCGGCGATGTGTTCCCAGTCCTGCACGGTCTCCGTGGCCATCAGGTCGAAGATGGCGCGGATATCCTGGGCGGGGGAGGCGATGTTGTTGAGGTCGGCGTACTCCCACCCCGACGCGTGGATCAGCAGCTGCAGGCCCAGCCGCTCCTGCATGGCGTCGAGGGTGACGGCGTCAACGTCGTCCACCGGTTCCAGGCCCGCCAGTTCAGCCAGCGCCTCGCGGGCGGCCGCAGCGAAAGCGGCGATGCCGGCGGGGGAGAAGTCCTGGTATTCCGTTTCATGTCCGGGCACGCCGAGGGTGGTGGCGAAGGATGGATTAAGCCGGATGAGGGTATCCGTGTACCTGTCGGCGACGGCGTCGATGCTGGTGTGCGGGCGGGCGGCAGGGGTGGTCTCTGTAGTCACCCTCCGAGACTAGCCGGATCGGCGCTGGCGAAACAGGAATCCGCGCCGGGCCTTCGCGGTCCGGTCATGGAAGGACCGTACGCCCCGCCCGGCTCCCGCGGCCGGTTAAGTTCACAACGCGGCCCGGGCGGCATGGACAACCAACACCGGGCACTCGGCGTGGGCAACGCAGGCGGAACTTACCGAGCCGAGCAGCAAGCCGCCGAAGCCACCGTGACCGCGCCTGCCGACCACCAGCATGCCGGCGTCCTTGCCCGCGGACAAAAGGACCTGTCGGGCATCACCGTTCACCAGGCGGGTGCGCAGGTTTGGTGGCGGCGGGTTACCGAACGCGGCCACCACAGCGTCGTTGAGCGTGAGCCGGGCCTTTTCCTCGAAATGGCTGATCCCCATGACGGCATGGCCCTGCGCCATCTGCGGCGCGAGCCAGCAGGCCACGGCATGGACCTCAACATCCATCGCGGCGGCCAGCCGGTGCCCATGCTGGAGGGCTGCAACCGACGCAGGCGAGCCGTCCACGCCGACAACCACTGCAGTACCCATGCTGCTGAGCCTACACACGCTGCCGGGCGCATAATAGGGCCCCGGCCCATTGATTCAGCCGCGGCTGCGGCGCCACGCGCCGGGCCCGGGAGTGGGCGCCAGCCGCAGCTGGTGCCGGCGCACCCAGGTGCGTGCAGCCGGTTCGCTGGGCCGCTCCGGTCCGGCAGCGGCCAGGGAAAGGACGACGGCGGTCAGCGCCGCCAGCTCTTCGGCGTCCGGATTGCCCTTCACCACGGAAAGCAGGGGTTCGGCGGGTGCCGGGGTGCCGTCCCCGCTGGCGCCGCCGGTCACAGCGGGATGTTCCCGTGCTTCTTGGCGGGCAGGCTGGCCCGCTTGTCCCGCAGGGCGCGCAGGCCCCGGATGATCTGCAGCCGGGTGTCCGAGGGGGCGATCACGGCGTCCACATACCCGAGCTGGGCGGCCTGGTACGGGTTGAGGAGTTCCTCCTCGTACTGCTGGATTACTTCGGCGCGGCGGGCTTCAACGTCGCCCCCGGCTTCAGCCACACCGGCCAGGTCGCGGCGGTAGAGGATGTTCACGGCGCCCTGGGCCCCCATCACGCCGATCTGCGCGGTGGGCCAGGCCAGGTTGAGGTCCGCGCCGAGCTTCTTGGAGCCCATCACGATGTACGCGCCGCCGTAGGCCTTGCGGGTGATGACGGTGAGCTTGGGGACAGTGGCTTCGGCGTAGGCGTACAGGAGCTTGGCGCCGCGGCGGATGATGCCCTGGAACTCCTGGTCCTTGCCGGGCAGGAAGCCGGGGACGTCCACCAGCGTGATGATGGGAATGTTGAAGGCGTCGCAGTGCCGGACAAAGCGGGCGGCCTTCTCGGAGGCGGCGATATCCAGGGTGCCGGCAAACTGCAGCGGCTGGTTGGCAACGATGCCCACCGTGTGGCCTTCCACCCTGCCGTAGCCGATCATGACGTTGGGGGCGTACAGGGCCTGCATCTCCAGGAAGTGCCCGTCGTCAACGATCTGCCCGACGACGGTGCGCATGTCGTAGGGCTGGTTGGCGGAGTCCGGGACCAGCGTGTCGAGGGCGAGGTCGTCGTCGTCGATTTCCAGTTCCTGCTGGTGCTCCTGGACGGGAGCTTCGGCGAGGTTGTTCGACGGCAGGAAATCAAGGAGTTCGCGGACAAACTCGACGGCGTCCGCTTCGTCCGATGCAAGGTAAGTGGAGGTGCCGGTGGTGGCGTTGTGCTGGCGGGCACCGCCGAGGGTTTCCATGTCCACGTCCTCGCCGGTGACGGTCTTGATCACGTCCGGGCCGGTGATGAACATGTGCGAGGTCTTGTCCACCATCACCACGTAGTCGGTCAGGGCCGGGGAGTAGGCGGCGCCGCCGGCGGACGGGCCCATGATCAGCGAGATCTGCGGGACCACCCCGGAGGCGTGCACATTGTTGCGGAAGATATCGGCGAACATGGCCAGCGAGGCCACCCCTTCCTGGATGCGGGCGCCGCCGCCGTCCAGGATGCCCACCACGGGGCAGCCGTTGCGCAGCGCGAACTCCTGCACCTTGACGATCTTCTCGCCATTGACCTGGCTCAACGAACCGCCGTACACGGAGAAGTCCTGGCTGTAGACGGCCACCAGGCGGCCATCCACCGTGCCGTAGCCGGAAACCAGGCCATCGCCCAGGGGCTTCTTCTTTTCCATCCCGAACGCGGTGGAGCGGTGGACGGCCAGCGCATCAAACTCCACAAAGGAGTCCTCGTCCAGCAGCAGCCCGATGCGTTCACGGGCCGTGTTTTTGCCCCTCGCATGCTGCTTCTCGATGGCCTCGGGGCCGGAGGGCTGTTCGGCACGGGCCTGGCGGTCACGGAAATCGGCGATCTTTCCCGCTGTCGTTGTCAGATCGTGGCTCATCAAGTGTCTCCGGCTCTGTTGCAGATTGGTTCTGTGGCGCAGTGCGTTGCTGGCGGGTTCCGGCTGGTGCTGCTTAAGTAGCTTCCGCACAAAGAACGGACCCTGCAGGCAAGTCTAATGAGGGTCTGGGCGCCTGCAGCTGTAGGGAACCTACAATTTTCTGCCGTGCCTCCACCCGCAACGCCTTGTTACTCGCCGGTAACTTAGTTGGGTTACAGTGGATTCATGACTTCGAGCGACGACGCTTCCCCCGCCTTTGCCAGCCCCTACCAGGCCACCGGATCGCTGCGGGGCCGGACCATCCTGATCTCCGGTGGGAGCCGTGGGATCGGCCTGGCCATCGCGGGCCGGGCCGCCGCTGACGGCGCCAACATCGTCCTGCTGGCCAAGACCGGGGAGCCGCACCCCAAACTTGCCGGCACGGTGTTTACTGCCGCGCAGCAGCTGGCGGACGTTGGCGGCCAGGCGCTGCCTTTGGTGGGTGATGTCCGCCAGGATCAGGACGTTGCCCGGGCCGTCGCAGCCGCGGAGGAACGCTTTGGCGGGATCGACATTGTTATTAACAACGCCTCCGCAATCGACCTGTCCAGGACGGATGCGGTGGACATGAAAAAGTACGACCTGATGCAGGACATCAACGTCCGCGGCACGTTTCTGCTGTCCAAGCTCGCCCTGCCGGCCCTGCGCAGGTCCGGTGCCGGCCAGATCCTGACCCTGTCGCCGCCCCTGAACCTCGACCCCCACTGGGCCGGGAGGCACCTGGCCTACACCATGGCCAAGTACGGCATGAGCCTGACCACGCTGGGACTCGCCGAGGAGCTCAAGGCTGATGGCATCAGCGTGAACTCGTTGTGGCCATGCACCCTGATCGACACGGCAGCCATCCGGAACATGCCCCACGGCGAGGCAATGGTCCGGTCCGCCCGCGGCCCGCAGATCATGGCCGACGCCGCACATGCCCTGCTCACAGGGGCACACCTCCAGGCCGGCGTCGTGTCCAGCGGGAACTTCCATACCGACGAGGAGATCCTCGCGGCGGCGGGCGTCACGGACTTCCGGCCCTACAGCATGGGCGCTGACGAGCACAGTCTGGTCCCCGATATCTTCCTCTAGGACGCCGCCCTGATTCCCCCGGAACCTGCCGCCGGGAATCCTTTGGCCTGCCGGCCGGCAGGGAAACCGCAGGCGGCGGGCGGCGCCAGTCGGTAGGATTCAGGCATGGTTGATGCACATAATTCCGGCAGCCCCCTGAACCGGCGGGACCTGGCAGAGCCGCAGTTCCTGGCCGCCGCCGGCATTTCGAGGATCGACGTGGTGGACTCCACCGGCTCCACCAACGCCGACCTCCTCCGGGCTGCCGGCGTTGACCCCGGGAACTGGCCGGACCTCTCGGTGCTGACCGCTGAATACCAGAGCGCTGCCCGCGGCCGCCTGGACCGGCAGTGGGAAGCACCGCCGCTCAGCGCCGTTTCCGTATCGCTGGTGCTCCGGCCCGTGAACGCCTACGGCCGGCCGCTGCCCACCCAGAGCTACTCCTGGCTGTCCCTGATCGCAGCCCTGGCCCTGCGGGACATGCTGCTCGAAACGGCAGGCCTCGCCGCCGAACTGAAATGGCCCAACGACGTCCTGGTGGGCGGCCGGAAAATCGCCGGCATCCTGGCCCAGCTGGGCCCCATGACAGATGGGACAGTGCCTCCGGTGATCCTGGGTACCGGCCTGAACGTGACGCTGGGCCAGGACGAACTGCCCGTCCCTACCGCCACTTCCGTGCTGCTGGCCGGCGGCACCACCACTGACCGGACCCTGCTGCTGAAGGGCTACCTCCAGCGCTTCGCCGTGCTCTACCGCCAGTTCTGCAATGCCGACGGCGATCCCACCGCCGGGATGGGCGGCGGGGCGTCCCTGCACAAACGGGTCGAGGCCAACATGGCCACCCTCGGCAAGCAGGTGCGCGCCCAGCTTCCCGGCGACCACGAGATCATTGGCCACGCATCCCGGCTGGACGAGTACGGGTCCCTGCTGGTGGTGGACCGGGACTCCCGGGAGCATGTGGTCACCGCCGGGGACGTGGTGCACCTGCGGCCCTGGCCCGCAGGGGACGGCTCCGGCACCGGCGGTTATGCGTAAGGAACTGCACCCGGGCGAGCAGGTCATTGTCTCCACCCGCCCGCAGCCGCGGAAACTCACCGGGGCCGCGGTGGCCTTCATCCTTGCGCCCGCCGTGGCCGCCTTCTGCGCCGCCTGGGTGGTCCGGGGCGGCGCCCGGCAGGCTGTGCCCGAACTGGACAGCCAATGGACGCCATGGCTGGTGGGCGCCTGCGTCCTGGCCGCGGCCTGGGTCTGGCTGGGCTACTGCCTGCCCCGGCTGCTCCGCTGGAAGCACACCCGCTACACCCTCACCAGCACCAGGATGGTGGCGCGGCACGGCCTGCTGAAACGGCACGACCAGCAGGTCAACCTGGCCAACGTCCGCAACGTGCGTGTCCACGAAACGCTGCTGCAACGACTCCTGCGCTCCGGGAATATATCCTTGGAAACCGGACAGCAAAGCGTGGCGACGTTCCAGGACGTCCCCGAGGTTGCCCGGTTCCGGGACTTCATCCTCGACGCGATCGGTGAACTCCCGGAAGACACTGGTCCCTGGCCGGGCGAAACAGTGGGCCATCCGGCCGGAGCAATGCCCTGGGACATGAGAGAAGGTGGACGCGATGAACGATGAGGACGAACAGGTTCCTGCCGTCGCACCCGCCGCAGCAGCCGACCCGCACCCTCCCACGGGCACCATGTCCGCGGAGCGCCTGGCCGTGAAAGCCCTGGAGGCCCGCCTGCTGGGCGGCGAACGCAAGCTCCGCCGTCGTGAGGTGGCCTCCGGCGCGGGACTGTCCCTGCTGTCCGCACGGAAACTCTGGCGCGCCCTCGGCTTCCCCAACTTCGGCGATGATGATGTCGCGTTCACCGAACGCGACCAGGCCGCGCTCTCCACCGTGGTGGACCTGGTGCGCTCCGGCATGCTCACCGAGGAAGCGGCGATTTCCGTCACCCGCGCCATCGGCCAGATGACCGACCGGATGGTGGTGTGGCAGATCGAGGCGCTGGTCGAGGACATGGTCCACGAACAGGGTGTCACCGATGCCGTGGCCCGCAAGCGCCTGGTCAACGAGCTTCCGGACATGGTCGACGCCCTCGAAGAGGTGCTGGTCTACTCCTGGCGCCGCCAGCTCAACGCCGGTGTGCAGCGCCTGGCCGTCCGCGCCGAAGCGGGGCTGCAGGCCAGCGAGGAAGGCCGCGAAGGCGATGAGGACGACGCGCCCCTGCCGCTGGCCCGCGCCGTGGGCTTTGCCGACCTGGTGTCCTACACCAGCCTGTCGCGCCGGATGAACGAGAAGACCCTGGCCCGCCTGGTGCAGCGGTTCGAAAACAAATGCGCCGAAATCATCTCCGTGGGCGGCGGCCGGCTGGTCAAGACAGTGGGCGACGAAGTCCTGTACATCGCCGAAACCCCGGCCGCGGGCGCGGAAATCTCCCTGGCCCTGGCCCAGGCCCTGACGGAGGACGAAATCCTGCCCGAAGCGCGGGTGGCAATGGTCTGGGGCCGGATCCTGTCCAGGCTCGGCGACATCTACGGCCCCACCGTCAACCTCGCTGCCCGGCTCACCACCCTGGCTGAACCGGGAACCGTCCTGGTGGATTCCATGACAGCCTCGGCGCTGGAAAACGACGAGCGCTTTGTGATGATGGCGCAGCCGCCGGAAAACGTCCGCGGGTTCGGTGAGATCCGCCCCGTCCGGCTCACGCGAGGACTGGGCAAGGGCCTGATCCTGGACTGATTCCCGCTCCACGTGGTTTATCCACTTGTTGGCTTTACGCGGTATATTTGTTGCGCCCCCGCGTCGTTATGCCCGAATCCGGCAAGGCGGGGACCAACCGGGGGGAACCTTTTTATGAGCCGCAGCGGACAACGCGCGCGCCGCACACCAGCCGCCGCCTTTAACCGTTTCCGCCGGTCCGCCGCCCTTCGCGGTACCGTCTTCGGCCTCGCCCTGGTGGCCCTTGTTGTTGGCGCCGTGGTGTATCCGGGGTTTAAAACCACTGAGGTGGAGTTGAACGACGGCGGTGTGTGGGTGGTGTCGAAGGCGAAGAACGCCGTTGGCCGGTTGAATTATCCGTCCCGGGTGCTCGACGGTGCGGTGACGCCGGCGTCGACGGCTTTTGACATCCTGCAGGACGCAGGCGACGTGTTTGTTGATGACGAGTCGGGTTCAACGCTGAACCAGGTGTCCGCCGCCAACATGCGCCTGGGCGGGGACAAGCAGCTGCCGGGTGCTGCTGCGGTCAGTTTCGGGTCCGCCGTTTTGGCGGTGACGGATGCCGCTTCGGGGAAGGTGTGGGCGGTCTCGCCGTCCACCGTTAACGGCTTTGATGAAGAAGCGACGGAGCCGGTGCTGGTGGGCGCGGCGGGGACTGTTTCTGCGGTGGGTGCCGATGACCGGATTTATTCGGTGGACCCGGAGTCCGGCGTGGTGACGGTGACCGGTGTTGATGCCAATGGAGAGGTGCTCTCTTCGGAGTCCGAGACGTGGGATGCGTTGAAGGGTGCGGGGGACCTCCAGCTGACGGTGGTGGGGGACCAGCCCGTTGTTCTGGATGCTGCTGCCGGGAGGTTGTTCCTGCCCGGTGGCAGGCAGCTGGAACTGGCGGATGCGCGGGACGCGAAGCTGCAGGCGTCCGGTCCGGCGAGTGATTTTGTGGCGGTTGCCACGCAGAAGGCGTTGCTGAAGCAGCCCCTGGATGGTGGTACGGCGAAGACGGTGGGTTTTGACGGTGAGGGTGTGCCGGCGGCTCCGGTGCAGTTGGCCGGGTGTGTGCATGCTGCGTGGTCGGGGGCGAACAAGTACGTCCGGGACTGCGTCAATGATGCTGATGACAAAAACGTGGCCGTGCCCAAGGCGAGTGCGTCGCCGTCGTATGTTTTCCGGGTGAACCGGGACCTGGTGGTCCTCAACGACGTGAATTCGGGCAATGTGTGGCTGGTGAACCAGAACATGCTCCTGGTCAACAACTGGGACGACGTGATTCCGCCCAAGGAAACCTCGGACGATGCGGACAAGGATTCCGCCGACCAGGTCCAGCAGACAGTCCTGCCGGACCGGAGCAAGCCCAACAGCCCGCCCGTGGCGCAGTCGGATTCGTTCGGCGTCCGCCCCGGGCGCACCACCATCCTGCCGGTCCTGGACAACGACACCGACCCCGACGGCGACATCCTCACTGTCCGCCCGCCCGGCGAAATCAGGTCCGGCGACCTGTCCACCATCTACGGCGACACCGGTTTCCAGGTGTCCGTCCCCGCTGACAGGACCGGCAGCGACTCCTTCCAGTACACGGTGGACGACGGCCGCGGGCTCTCCGCCACGGCCGACGTGGCGCTCCGGATCGTTCCGGTGACCGAAAACGCGGCACCCGCGCAGAAACCCAACCGGGACACCACCCTGGTGGTGCAGCAGGGCAAATCGGTGACCCGGAACATCCTGCCCGACTGGTTGGATCCCGACGGCGACGACCTCTTCGCGGTGACCGCGGCCAGCCCGGATGCGCTGGACCAGGTCCGCATCCGGCCGGACGGGCAGCTCACCTTCCAGGATTCCGGCACGGCCCCGGGCCGGAAAGTCCTTACCGTGGAGATTTCCGACGGCCGGACCAGCACCGAAGGGCGGATCACCGTGGACGTCCGCGCTCCCGGTTCGCTGCCGCCCATCGCGAATGCCGACCACGTCATCGCCGTGGCGGGCACCGAAACCGTCATCGCCCCGCTGAAGAACGACCTCGACCCGCAGGGCGGCACGCTGCGCCTGGCGCAGGCCACCCCGGATGAACAATCGCGGGTGTCCATCGGCGCCGACCAGCAGACCTTCACCTTCACCTCGGACGCCCTGGGATCCCACTACATGGAGTACCTGGTCACCAACGGGCCCGCCAGCGCCCAGCAACTGGTGCGTGTGGACGTTGTGCCCGGAAACACCGAAGGCGCCCCCGTGGCCGTGCGGGACATTGCGTTGCTCCCCACAGGCGGCAACGTCCTGGTGGACGTCCTGGGCAATGATTCCGATCCCTCCGGTGGTGTGCTGGTGGTGCAGTCCGTGACCGCCGATTCCGCGCTGCCCGTGAGTGTGTCCGTCCTGGACCACTCGGTGGTCCGCATTACCGACATCCGGGCGGAAGGCCAGCTGAGCCTCAAATACACCATCTCCAACGGCCGGGCCTCAGCCATGGGCGAGATCGCCGTTGTGGTGGTGCCCGCCCCCACCAAACTGCAGGCACCGCAGGCCAAACCCGATGAAGCGGTGGTCCGCGCAGGTGACGTGGTGACCATCCCGGTCCTGGCCAATGACACCGAACCGAACGGCGGCGCGCTGACCCTGGTGCCCGAACTGGCGCAGGTACCCGACGCGGCGGACGGTCGGATGTTTGTGGCAGGCGACCAGCTCCGCTTCATTGCCGGCCCCGAGCCCAAAACGGTCTACGCCATCTATAAGGTCCGCAACGCCACCGGCCAGGAGGACTCGCAGCAGGTCACCATCCGCATCCTGGCGCGGGATGACGAACGCAACACCCGGCCCGAACCCAAAAACCTCACGGGACGCGTGGTGACCGGCATGACCGTTAAGATCCCCGTGCCGTTGGACGGCATCGATGCCGACGGCGACTCGGTCCAGCTGATCGGCATTGACAAGGCCGCCGGCATGGGCACGGCCGTGGTCCGCGACGGCTACCTGGAATATACGGCCGCAGGCGACGGCGCCGGCACGGACACCTTCACCTACCGGGTCCGGGACCGCATCGGTGCCGAGAACACGGGGACCGTGATTGTGGGCATCGCCCCGCCGGAGGCCATCAACCAGAAGCCGATCGCCGTGGATGACGCCGTGGACGTCAGGCCCGGCCGGAACGTCGCCGTGGATGCCCTGGCCAACGACTCCGACCCCGACGGCGACCCCATCTCCCTGCTCAGCAACGGTTTCGAAGCCGCGCCCGGGCTCAAAGTGGAAGTGGTGGACGGCGCCAAAGTCCTCTTTACCGCACCGGATGCCGCCGGCAACGAAAGCATCCGCTACCAGATCCAGGACGATAAAAAAGCCCAGGCCGGCGCCGTGATCCGGATCCGGATCAGCCCGGACGCAGAACTCAAGCGTCCCATCGCCAAGGACGACCGGGTCACCCTGGCCGAGACACTGGGGAAAACCGCGGTGGACGTCCCGGTGCTCAAAAACGACTCGGACCCTGACGGGGTGGCCTCGGAACTGGACATCACCCTGCCGGACGGCAACCCCAACGCCAGGGCCACCGGCACCGGCACCGTCCTGGTGGACCTGGCCCCTGAAGACCAGCTCATTCCCTACACCGTCACCGACGCCGACGGCCTCAGCGCCACCGCCGTGATCTGGGTGCCCGGCCAGGGCGCGCAGTACCCGACACTCTCAAACACCGACCCCGTGGAAGTCATGGCGGGCAAGGACGTCACCCTGAACCTGGCCGACTACGTCCGCGTCCGGGACGGCCGGAAGCCGCGGATCACCGTGGCGGAAGCGGTCACGGTGCTGGGCGGTTCCCCCGACGGCGTGATTGTGGGCGAGGGCGACGCCCTGCGTTACGCCGCCCGCGCCGGGTACGCAGGTCCCGGCTCAATCACCTTCGAGGTCACCGACGGCGACGGGCCCGATGACCCCGCAGGCCTCAAATCCACGCTGGTGATCATGACCAGCGTGATCCCGGATCCCGAGGAAGCCAACACCCCGCCCACGTTCCGAGGCGCTTCGGTGGACGTTCCCAAAACCGAGACCGGAACCATTGATTTGGCCGCGCTGGCAGCGGACGTGGACGAACGCGACCAGGGCAACCTGGTGTATGCCCTAGAGGGCACACCGCCCCCCGGCTTCCAGGCCAAGCTGGACGGCACCGTGCTGACCGTCAGCGCGGGCAACGACGTGGGCGTCGGCGTGGCCGGAAACCTCCAGGCCACCGTGACGGACGGCAGGTCGGCCCCGGTGTCGGCCACCATCCAGGTGCGCCACGTGGCCTCAAACCGGCCCATGCCGGTGGCCAACGACGATGTAGTGGAGAAAGCCAACGCCGGCCGGAGCGAAACCGTCAATGTCCTGGGCAACGACTTCAACCCGTTCAGCGATACCCCGCTTCGTATTGTGGGGGCTACCGTGGAGACGGGCTCGGCGCAGGGCCAGCCTGCAGCCAACGGCGACTCCATCACCGTGACCCCGGCCGACGGGTTCAAGGGTGTGCTGGTGGTCCGCTACACGGTGGCCGACAAAACCAACGAACTCTCCCGGCAGGTCGATGGCCGGGTCCGGATCACCGTCCGGGACGCCCCCGACGCCCCCTCCGCGCCCACCGCGACCGACGTCCGGAGCCGGACCGCGGTGCTCAAGTGGGCGCCGCCGTCGGACAACGGCGCAGCCATCACCAAGTACACCGTGACATCCGCGAACGGCTTCTCGCAGGAGTGCCCCACCACCACCTGCACCCTCAGCGGGCTGACCAACGACGTGAAGTACGTTTTTACGGTCAAGGCGACCAACGAGGTGGGGGACTCCGCAGCCTCCGCGCCGTCCAATGAAATCCGGCCGGATGAGAAACCCTCGCCGCCCGAGGCGCCCACGGTCAAAGCCGGGGACAAGGACATGGCCATCTCCTGGCCCGCAGCCAGGACTGAAGGCTCGGCAGTGGCGTCCTACACTTTGGAAATCTCGCCGCCGCCGGCCTCCGGTGTGGCGGTCAAGACCGGGGTCACCGGCTTGAACTACACCTGGCCAGGGCTCACCAACGGGGTCAAGTACAAGGTCCGGGCGCAGGCAGTCAACGAACTGGGCCCCTCGGACTGGGGAACCTATTCCGCTGAAGACAACCCTGCAGGTGTCCCCGCGGCGCCCGCGGCGCCGACCACGGCAGTGGCCGCGTCCGTGGGCAGCAGCAACCAGCTGCAGGTGACCTGGGACCAGCCCAACACCAACGGCGACCCGATCAGGAACTACTACGTCACCATGACCGGCGGCGGCGGGGCAGCCAAGACCCAGACCGTTTCCGGGTCCGTGCGGTCCGCCGTTTTCGAAGCCAACAACTCCGAGACCGCGTACACGTTCACCGTCCAGGCGGACAACAAAGCCGGCAAGGGCCCGGCCAGCAACCCGTCCGCGCCGCGGCGCGCCACCGGAAAACCCGGGCAGGTCACAGGCGTGGCAGCGGTGCCCGCCGACACAGGCGGCGCGGGCCGGAAGCTCACCGTCACCTTCAACAACCTCACCGCCGCCCAGCGCAACGGGTCCGCGCCCGGCGAAATCAGCTACCAGTACCGGGCGGGCGGCCGGTCCGGACCCATCCGGAGCGGCGAAGTGATTGGCGGCTTCCCCAACGGCCAGGCCGTCAGCGTGACCGTCACCGCGGTCTCCAGCGTCGCGCCCAGTTCGGACGCGAGCGCACCTGCCACGGCCACTCCCTTCGGCTCACCCGGAACCCCGTCCGCCGCCGGTACCAACGGGGCCGTCAACGACCAAAGCGTCAAGCTGTCGTGGGGCTCCCCGTCCACGGGGAGCAATGACGTTGCCACCACCCGGATCCGGATCAACGGCGGCGCCTGGGAAAACGTCGCAGCGTCGGGTACCCGCACCATTAACACCGGCGGCTGGGAGCAGAGCCGGACCATTGACGTGCAGACCATCAACTCCGTGGGCACCGGCAGCGGGGTGGTCTCCGCCTCCGCCACGTCCGGCCGGCAGGGGCTGTGGGAAACCACCATGTCCAACGCCGTGGTCCGTTCCTGCAGCTACACCCTGGGCGGCTCCAACTACCGCCCCGAGCCGTACTACGACTGCGATCGGAAGGGCGGCGATACCCCGCCGTGGATGGCAACCGCCACCCAGGGCAAGCTGGTGGTCAAGTGCTACATCGACCAGAGCGATAACTGGTCCAACGGTGGCGTGGTCCGCTGGTGGCGGCTCGAGCCTGGTTCATACCGCAACGTGGGCCGCTACATCATCGCCGGCCACACCAACCTGCCGGACCCGGCCGGGCTGGGTGCACCGCCATGCTGAGCCACGCCACGGACGTTGTCGCAGGTCAGTGGCGGGGGGACCTCTGCCCATCGCGGGGGCCCGGCACGTTCGGTAGGCTGGCCCGGGATACGGGGCCCGCTCGGGGCCCTTGGGCGTGCCGCTTTTGGGGCGGCTGCACGATCGAGGGAACGATACCGCTTTGACATCACTGCTGGGGAAACTTGGGCTGAAAAGGCGCCACAAAAAAATCGCCGCAGGCACCGCGTTTGGTGCTGCAGTGGCTGTTGTGGTGACCGGTGCCATCCTCTATCCGGGGTTTAAAACCACTGAGGTGGAGTTGAACGACGGCGGTGTGTGGGTGGTGTCGAAGTCGAAGAACGCCGTGGGCCGGTTGAATTACCCGTCCCGGGTGCTGGACGGTGCGGTGACGCCGGCGTCCACAACGTTCGACGTCCTCCAGCACGCAGGCGACGTGTTTGTTGATGACGAGGCAGGCTCCACTCTGAACCAGGTCTCGCCGGCCAACATGCGCCTGGGCGGGGACAAGCAGCTCCCCGGTGCTGCGGAGGTGAGTTTTGGTACCGCGGTGATTTCGGTGACCGATGAGGCCTCCGGAAAGGTCTGGGCCGTCTCGCCGTCCACGGTCAATGGTTTTGACGAGGAATCCGTTGAGCCCGTCTTGGTGGGCGCCGAGGGCATGGTTTCCGCCGTCGGTGCCGATGACCGGATTTATTCGGTGGACCCTGACTCGGGCGTGGTGACGGTGACCGGTGTTGATGCCAATGGAGTGGTGCTCTCTTCGGAGTCCGAGACGTGGGATGCGTTGAAGGGTGCGGGGGACCTCCAGCTGACGGTGGTGGGGGACCAGCCCGTTGTTCTGGATGCTGCTGCCGGGAGGTTGTTCCTGCCCGGTGGCAGGCAGCTGGACCTGGCGGATGCGCGGGACGCGAAGCTGCAGGCGTCCGGTCCGGCGAGTGATTTTGTGGCGGTTGCCACGCAGAAGGCGTTGCTGAAGCAGCCCCTGGATGGTGGTACGGCGAAGACGGTGGGTTTTGACGGTGAGGGTGTGCCGGCGGCTCCGGTCCAGTTGGCCGGGTGTGTGCATGCTGCGTGGTCGGGGGCGAACAAATACGTCCGGGACTGCGTGAATGATGCTGATGATAAAAACGTGGCAGTGCCGAAGGCGAGTGCGTCGCCGTCGTATGTTTTCCGGGTGAACCGGGACCTGGTGGTCCTCAATGACGTGAATTCGGGCAATGTGTGGCTGGTGAACCAGAACATGCTCCTGGTCAACAACTGGGACGACGTGGTCCCGCCCAAAAACGAATCCGACGAACAGGACCAGGAGTCCGCGGACAACAACACCATCAACGTCCTGCCGGACCGCACCAAACCCAACCGGCCGCCGGAGACCAAACCCGACGCCATCGGCGTCCGCCCCGGCCGGACCACCATCCTCAGCGTCCTGGACAATGATTCGGATCCCGACGGCGACGTGCTCACCGCTGCCCTGGCAGGCTCGGGACCGCAGGCCGGCACCCTCGACAGCATTTACGGCGGCACCGCCTTCCAGGTCGCCGTCCCGGCCGACGCCAAACCGGGCACCGAAACGTTTGGCTACAACGCCTCGGACGGGCGCGGACTTTCGGCAGGCGGGCAGGTCAGCCTCACCGTGGTGGGGCCCAACGACAACAAGCCGCCACAGTTCAAACGCGGCGAAGACACCACCATCCTGGTGGAGCAGGGCAAAACCGTCAGCCAGAACATCCTCACCGACTGGATCGACCCCGACGGCGATGACCTGGTCCTCCTCGACGCCAAGGCGGACAACGACCAGGACCAGGTGAAGGTCCGCCGCGACGGCCTGCTGACGTTCCAGGACTCCGGCGCCACCGCAGGAAAAAAGAGCGTGGAAGTCAGTATCTGGGACGGCCGCGACACCGTCACCGGCAAGGTGGTGGTCAACGTCCAGCCGCCGGGTGCCCTGGCCCCGGTGGTCAACGCCGACCACGTCACGGCCGTGGTGGGCCAGGACCTGGTCATCGCCCCGCTGAAAAACGACGTGGACCCCAACGGCGGCGCCCTGCGGCTGGCCCAGGTGGAAGCCAACGGGCCGGCCGAGCTGGGCCCGGTCACGGACGGCGGTACCTTCGTCTTCCGCAGCACCACCCCTGGGCCCGTCTACCTGACCTACATCGCCAGCAACGGCCCGCAAAGCAGCCAGGGCCTGGTGCGCGTGGATGTGGAATCCGGCAACGACCCCGGCAACCCGGTCGCCGTGCACGACGTTGCCCTGATGCCCACCGGCGGCAACGTCCTGCTGGACCCGCTGGCCAACGACTCCGACCCCTCCGGCGGCGTCCTGGTGCTGCAATCCGTCAAACTGCCGGACAACGCGCCCGTCTCCGTCTCCGTGATCGACCACAGCGTCCTGCGCATCACCGACATCCGGGGAACCAAAGACCCGCTCCTGTTCGAATACACCATGTCCAACGGCACCAAATCCGCCACCGGCAGCGTCTCGGTGGTACCCGTACCGGCCCCGGCCGTGGTGGAAGCGCCGCAGCCCAAACCGGATGAGGTGAACGTCCGCGTCAACGACGTGGTGACCATCCCCGTGCTGGACAACGACACCCACCCGCAAAACCAGGAACTGACCGTTGACCCCGTTCTGCCGCAGGCAGTAGACGCGGCGGACGGCAAGGGTTTCGTCTCGGAAAACACGCTCCGGTTCATCGCGGGCAGCCAACCGAAGACCGTCCGCGCCATCTACAACGCCGTGGACCCGCAGGGCCAAAAGAGCGCTGCCGCGGTCACCATCCACATCCTGCCGCTGGAAGGCGCCGAAAACTCCCGGCCGCAGCCGCAGAACCTGACCGCCCGCGTGGTGGCCGCCGGAACCGTCAGGATCCCCGTCCCGCTGGACGGCATCGACCCCGACGGCGACTCCGTCCAGCTGACCGGGATCGACAGCACGCCGGCCATGGGCACCGCCACCGTGGGCAGCAACTTCATCGACTTCACGGCCGCCGGCGACGGCGCCGGCACTGACACGTTCCGCTACAAAGTGGTGGACCGCCAGGGCGCCGTCAACACCGGAACCGTGACAGTTGGCATCGCTCCGCGCGGCGAAGTGAACCAGAAGCCCACCCCCGTGGACGACGAGGTCCGGGTCCGCCCGGGGCGGCAGATCGCCGTCGATGCCGTCAGGAACGACACCGACCCGGACGGCGACATTGTCCGGATCCGGACCGATGGCATCGAGGCCGATCCCGCATTCCAGGCCACCGTCAGCAAAACCAGCGGCCGCGTGATCCTCCTGGCCCCGGAGGAAGCCGGCACCGTCAACGTCCGCTACACCGTCTCCGATGACCGGGACGCCACCGCCCAGGCCACCATCCGCGTGGTGGTGGACAATGACGTCCCGCTCAAGGCCCCGATTGCGCGCGATGACCGGGTGACCTCCGCCCAGACCATGGGCCGCACCGCAGTGGACGTTCCGGTCCTGAAAAATGACGAGGACCCGGACGGGGTAGGCGAAAACCTGGTGGTCGCCACCGAAGCCCCCACCGCCCGGCCCGGCAGTGACGGCAACGTGATCGTTGAACTCACCGAAGCGCCGCAGCTCATTCCCTACACCGTTGAAGATGTGGACGGACAGCAGTCGACGGCGGTCATCTGGGTTCCGGGCCTCGGCCAGCAGGTGCCCACCCTGGCCAAGGATGACGTGGTGGAGGTCATCGCCGGCCAGTCCGCCACGGTGGACCTCACCGAATGGGTCAAGGTCCGCGACGGCCGGTCACCCCGGCTGACGCAGGCTGACCGGATCAAGTTCATCGGGGCCGACGGCGCCGACCCCACCGCCGGCAGCGCCACGTCCCTGAAGTACACCGCCGGAATCGACTACGTGGGCCCGGGCTCCATGACCTTTGAAGTTACCGACGGCAGCGGACCCGATGACCCCGATGGGCTCAAGTCCACCCTCAGCATCCGGACCAGGGTGCTGCCGGACCCCAACCGGAACAACCCGCCCGAACTCCTGGGCTCGGCCCTTGACGTTCCCATGGGGGATTCCGCCAGCCTGGACCTGCGCAGCCTGACCTCCGACCCGGATGGCGATGACGCGGACAACATGAGCTACGAGATCCAGGGCGGCGCGCCCGCAGGGTTCAGCGCGTCCCTGGACGGCAGCGTCCTGAAGGCGTCGGCGGGATCCAGCGCCACCGGAACCACCGCGGCCGTCCAGGTCAAAGCCAAGGACCCGCGCGGCCTCGAAGCCACCGCCACCTACCAACTGGCCGTCACCGCCTCCAACCGGCCCAAGCCGGTGGCCAACGACGACCTGGAACCCAACGCAGCAGCGGGCAAGCCCGTCACCGTCAACGTCCTGGCCAACGACTCCAACCCCTTCCCCGAGACGGCCCTGAAGATCACGGCCGCCGGCGCGGAGACCGGCAGCGGCAATGTGGATGTCGACGGCGGCTCCGTGGTGGTGACCCCCGCCCCGGGCTTCACCGGAACCATGGTGGTCAGCTACACCGTGGCGGACAAAACCAACGACCCGTCGCGCCAGGCCACCGCCCGGATCCGGCTTACCGTCAAGGACAAGCCGTTGGCCCCGGCCACGCCCCAGGCGCAAAGCGTGGGGGACCGGACAGCGCTGCTGGCCTGGACGGCCCCGGCCGACCGCGGCGCCGCCATCACCAAGTACACCGTGTACGGCGCCGGCGGTTTCCGCCAGGATTGCCCGGCCAACACGTGCACCCTGAACGGGCTGACCAACAACACCAAGTACAACTTCGAGGTCACCGCCACCAACGAGTTCGGCGAGTCGGACCGGTCGCCGGCCTCCGCGGAGGTACGCCCGGACGTCAAGCCGGACACCCCGCTGGCGCCGTCGCTCAAGTTCGGCGACAAGCAGCTCTCCGTCGCCTGGGCGGCGCCCGCCAGCAAGGGCTCACCGGTGAAGTCCTACGACCTGGAGATCTCGCCTGCTCCGCCGGGACAAAACGCGCAGATCCAGAACCTCACCGCCGTGAGCTACGTCTGGAAGGGCCTCAAGAACGGCGTCTCCTACAAGGTGCGGGTCCTGGCCCGCAACGACGCCAAGGACCCCTCCGAATGGAGCCCCTACTCCGCTGCGGAAGTCCCGGCCGGACCGCCGGCCGTGCCTGCCGCGCCCACCGCGGCCCAGGCAGGGTCCGTGGGGGCGCAGAGCCAGCTGAAGGTGGCGTGGGCGGCGCCGAACAACAACGGTGACGCCGTCTCCAGCTACACCCTTACTACTTTCCGCGGCGGCGCCGCCGTGTCCAGCCAGAAGGTCACCGGCACCACGCAGAACGTCACGGTGGACAACTCGGAAAGCAACTACACCTTCACGGTCACGGCCACCAACAAGGCCGGTACCAGCGATCCCAGTGCACAGTCCGCGGCCATCCGGGCAGCAGGAAAACCGGGCCAGGTCAGCAGTGGATCGGTTAAGGAAACCGGCACCAGCGGGCAGCTCCAGGTGACTTTCGAACCGCTCACGCAAGCACAGCGCAACGGCTCCACCGACGGTGAGATCAGCTACAGCTACAACGCCGACGGCCGGAGCGGTCCCATCCCGGCCGGCGGCACCACCATCACTGGCATGACCGACGGCCGGGACATCACCGTCACCATCATCGCCACGTCCACCAAAAACAACATTTCCGGGGACGCCAAGCCGGTGGGCGCCGCCAACCCCTATGGCCCGCCCAACGCCCCCAACGTCAACGGCGGCACGTCCGCCAAGGGCGACGGCGACGTGCACTGGACCTGGAACAACCCGGCCACCAACGGACGCGCGCTCAGCCACTACGAGGTCAATTACGAAGGCGGCGGTTGGACCAACGTGGGCAAAACCAACAAGTTTGACCGCTCCGCCGGCGGTTGGAACCAGAGCCGCACCCTCCAGGTCCGGGCCGTCACCGTGGTGCCCGGGGCGCCGGGACAGGCAAACGCCAAGTCCGGAGACAATCCCACCCCGCCGCCGCCAACGTCCTGGAGCATCACCGCCACCCCGACCCGCAGCTGCACCGAACCGAGGAAGGGGACCGACAGCTTCGTGGCCGGCAACCCGTCCCAGTGCAACGGGGCAGGCAAATGGCTGGACGCAGGCGCGTCAGCGGATACGGACAGGTACCAGGTCTGGTACAAGACCTCCAACAACCCGTCCGGCATCTGGTACCACCTCACCAGCGGCATGGCCGCCGGGAACTGGATCCGCTGCGACACCTCCAGCCGCGGCTGCAACCCGCCCAATGGCATGCCGAACGGCTAGCCAGCACCACCGCCCTGCACCCAGGGACCGGCACACCGGTCCCCACCTACGAACCCAGACAAAAAGGAACCCATCATGACCATGACCACCGAACAGGCCGAATGGTTTGCCGACACTTTTGAAAAGCTCGTTACCAACGTTGGCCAGGCCGTCCTGGGCAAGGAACACGTCATCCGGCTCACCTTCACCGCCATGCTGGCTGAAGGCCACGTCCTGTTCGAGGACGCCCCCGGGACCGGCAAGACCTCCCTGGCCCGGGCCCTGGCCGCCACGGTCCAGGGTTCCAACAACCGGATCCAGTTCACGCCAGACCTGCTGCCCTCCGACGTCACCGGCGTGACCATCTACGACCAGAAGACGCAGAAGTTCGAGTTCCACAAGGGCCCGATCTTCAACAACATCGTCCTGGCCGACGAAATCAACCGTGCATCCCCGAAAACCCAGTCGGCGTTGCTCGAGGTAATGGAAGAGTCCCGGGTCACCGTGGACGGCATCACCCACTCCGCAGGCCGGCCGTTCATGGTTATGGCCACCCAGAACCCGATCGAGCAGGCAGGCACCTACCGGCTGCCCGAGGCCCAGCTGGACCGGTTCCTGATCAAAACCTCCATCGGCTACCCGGACCACGCCTCCACCGTCCGGCTGCTGGGCGGGGCCAACCTCAAGGACCGCTCGCAGGACCTGTCCGCCGTGATCACCACCTCCGCCGTGGCCGACATGGCGGACCTCGCCGCCACGGTCCACGTGGACACCGCAGTACTGGAGTACATCTCCCGGCTCTGCGAGGAAACCCGCTCCGCGCCCGAAACCCGGCTGGGTGTCTCCGTCCGCGGTGCCCTGGCCATGGTCCGCGCCGCGAAGGTCTGGGCCGCCGCGCAGGGCCGGAACTTTGTGCTGCCTGACGACATCAAGGAACTGGCCGCCGTTGTGTGGACCCACCGGTTTGTGATGGACGCCGAAGCCGAGTTCTCCGGCGCCACTCCGGAAGCCGTACTGACGCGCATCCTGGCCGACGTCGCCGCCCCGCAGCAGCGCACCCACGCCTGACCCGCCGTCGTACCCCCGGCACCATTTTCAACCAGCGCACCAAACGAAGGCACACATATGTCCAGCGGTACCCCGGTGACCAGGCTCGCGGAGCGCCTGAAGCGGCCCTTCCTGCGGAACGGCCGCCCCACCGCCCTGCATCCTTCCGCCGTCTGGGCGGAAGCCACCAACACCGCAGGGCTGGTCCTTGCCCCGGCCTGGCGCACCGTCCGGCAACTGTGGCTGAAGTACCCCTGGCCGGTGCTGTCCGTGGTGAGCGTTCTGGGGTGGTCCGTGCTGGCCGCCGCGGTGCTCCTTTGGTGGACCGGGCAGGCGTTCGGCTGGCAGGAAGCCAAAGCAGCAGCCATCGCCGCGTTTGTCCTCTTTGTGGTGGCCGTGGCCTTCATCCTGGGCCGCTCCTCCTATGGTGTGGTGCTGGACCTGGCCCGCACCCGGGTAGCCGTGGGCGACAGCGCCGTGGGCAGCATCGCCGTGTCCAACACGTCCGCCCGCCCGCTCCTGCCGGCGGCACTGGAACTGCCCGTCGGCAGCGCGACGGCCGTGTTCCATCTGCCCCGCATGAAGCCGCAGCAGGTCCACGAGGACCTCTTCACCATTCCGACCGCCCGGCGCGCCGTGATTGTGGTGGGCCCGGTCCGGTCCGTCCGGGCCGATCCGCTGCACCTGCTGCGCCGCCAGGTCCTGTGGACCGCGCCGGAGGACCTCTTTGTCCATCCGCGGACCGTGGCCCTGGCAGGCTCCGCCGCAGGGTTCATCCGCGACCTGGAGGGCATGCCCACCACCGACCTTTCCAGCGCAGACGTTTCTTTCCACGCCCTGCGGGACTACGTGCCGGGGGATGACCGCCGGCACATCCACTGGAAGACCACGGCCCGGACCAACAAGCTGATGGTCCGCCAGTTCGAGGAGACCCGCCGGGCGCACCTGGCCATCTCGCTCTCCATCAACACCGACGAATACGCCGGCGAGGCCGAATTCGAGATGGCCATCTCGGCGGCTGCATCCATTGGCCGGCAGGCCATCCGGGAACAGCGCGAGCTCGATGTCCTGACCCAAAAAGGACCGCTGCGCTGCGAAACCGGCCGTAACATGCTCGATGACATGACCCGGATCGTCGGGACACCGATGCGGCGCACCGCCGTCGACCTGGCCAGGACCCTGGCGGACACCGTGCCCAACGCCTCCGTGGTGTTTTTTGTGGTGGGCAGCAACGTCACCGCCGGCCAGCTCCGGCAAGCGGCCGCCTCCGTGCCGCCCGGCGTCCGGAGCCTGGCCGTCAGGATCGAAGCCGGCGCCGCCCCCACCCGCGCCAATATCGCCGAACTGACGGTCCTGACCCTGGGCGACCTGTCCGACCTGGCCATCGTGCTGAGAAAGGCGGCAGCATGAGCACCGCACCGGGCCAACGCCCCCGCACCAACAGAAAAGCCGCCCGCAGCATCCCGCAGGAACGCGCCCGGAGCCGCAGGGCAACCAACGGGCCGGAATCCGGTTTCGCCACCGGCCAGCCGGCCTGGCATTTCCTGCTCGACGCCGGGGCCCTGGCCGTCCTGCTGGGACTGGGCCTGCTGGGCTTCGGCCTGAGCTTCGGCGGCGACGCCTACTACCTGGTCTCCGGTTTCGGCGGCATTGTCCTGGGCCTGGCCATCGCGGCCCTGAACGCGCACCTGCGGCTGGGGCTGCTGATCACCACGGCCCTCGCCCTGGGTGCCTACCTGGTGTTTGGTACCCTTTTCGCCGTCCCGGACTCCGCGATCGCCGGTTTTGTCCCCACCCTGGACTCGCTCCGGATCCTGCTGCCCGGAGTTGTGTTCGCCTGGAAGGACATGCTCACGGTGGGCGTGCCGGTGGGCACCGGCGGCGGCGTGCTGATCGTCCCGTTCCTCAGCTCCCTTATCACTGCGCTGGTGGCGGGCATCCTGACCTGGCGGACCCGCAGCCCGTACTTCCCGCTGCTGCCCGTCCTGGTGCTGTTTGTCACCGGGATCGCGTTCAGCACCAACGCCGCCTTCCTCACCCTGGAGCGCGGCATCGGCCTCACGGTCCTGGGCATCGCCTGGGCCACGTTCCGCCGCGACGCGCTCCGGCGGAACAGCACCCGCAAGGTGGCAGTGAACAACCCGCAGACCGACGCCGGGACCGCCCGCCGTGCGCAGCTCCGCCGGCTGGGGATGGCCGCCGGCGTCATCGCCGTCAGCGTGGGCGTCACCACCCTTGCCGCGCCGCTGGTCACCGCCAACGACGAGCGCCGGGTCCTCCGGAACGTCGTAGTCCCGCCGTTTGACCCCAAGGACTACATCACGCCCCTGGCCAGCTTCCGCACCTATGTGAAGGACAAGAAGGACGACACCCTGTTTGTGGTCAAGGGCCTGCCCCGCGACGGCCGCGTCCGGTTGGGTGCCCTGGACTCCTTCAACGGCACCAACTACACCATGGACCCCAACGGGTCCGGCAACTTCAGCAAGGTGGGGGACACCGAGTCCATCAATACCCTCGCCGATTCCGGCGGCGTGGTGCCCACCAACGACTACGCCATCAACATCAGCGTCGAGGACTACCAGGGCTTTTTTGTCCCCGGCGGCCGGAAAACCACCGGCCTGAGTTTTGACCAGAATGCCTCCGCCGCGGCATCCGGGCTCTATTTCAACGCCGGCACCGATACCGCCGTGACCACCAACCAACTCTCCCGCGGCGATTCCTACCGGGTGCAGGTCTCGGAACCCGTGAAGCTGGAGCACGGCCAGTTGACCCAGTACGACTTTGCCCGACTTTCGCTTCCCGACGTCCTGGAGGTCCCGCCCGTGGTGGGCTCGCAGGCCAACGACCTGTCCGCCGATGCACCCACCGCGATCGACCGGGTCCGCCAGATCGAGGCGCACTTCCAGAAGACGGGTGCGTTCAGCAACGGGCTGGTCAGCGAGGGCCAGCTGCCCAGCGTTTCGGGGCACGGCGCCGCGAGGATCCGGACCCTGCTGACCGCCAAGCAGATGCTGGGCGACGACGAGCAGTACGCAGTGGCCATGTCCCTGATGCTGCGGCACCTGGGGATCCCGTCCCGGGTGGTGATGGGCTTCTACCCGGATCCCACCAGCCCGGAAAACGGTGCCGGCGAAGTGAAGATCACCGGCAAAAACGCGCACGCCTGGGTTGAAGTGGCGTTTGAACGCGTGGGCTGGGTCAGCTTCGACCCCACCCCGCCCAAGGACAACGTCCCCATCCCGCCGGACCCGGAGAACAAGTCCAAGCCCAAGCCGCAGGTGCTGCAGCCCCCGCCCCCGCCGCAGGAGCCCGCGGACCTGCCCCCGGATTCCTCCCCGGACGCGCTCGACGCGGACGAGAAAAAGGACAACCCGTGGCTGTTCTGGGGTGCGCTGCTCGGTGCGCTGGGCATCGCCGCCATCCCGATTGCCGTCCTGGCACTCCCGCTGCTGCTGATCGCCCTGTTGAAATCACGACGCCGGAAGTCGCGTTTCAGGGCCGGTCACCCCGCGCAGCGGGTGGGCGGCGGATGGAGTGAGGTGATGAGCCTGGCCACCGACATGGGTGCCGCCGTCGACACCAAGTCCACGCGGCGGGAAAGTGCCGCCGTCCTGGCGGACGCGTTCCCCGCCAGCGGCAGCACCACCACCAAGCTGGCCCGGCGCGCCGATGCGTCCATCTTCGGTGCGGGCGAACCCAGCGAGGAGGACGTCCGGGAGTACTGGAGCATTGTGGACGGATCGTTGAAGGAGATCACCTCAACAGTGGGTTTCTGGCGCCGGCAGCAGGCCAGGTTCTCGCCGCGCTCCCTCCTGGCCGACGCGCGGACTGCACTGGGCGGCCGGGGCCGGAAACAGCCGGCACCGGCCGGCGGGACGCCTTCAGGCGGCAAACCCGCAGGCGGCGAACCTGCAGCCCGAAACCAGCCGCCGTCACCGGACGCCCAACAGCCCGGAGCCGGCATCGAACCCCAGCCACAGGGACCGGTGGCGCAGTGACGGCTGAAGCCGAGCGGTGCCCCCGCTGCCAGCAGCTGCAGCGCACCGGCGCTGCGTTCTGCACGGCCTGCGGGGCGCCGCTGCCCAACCGGGCAGCACGCAGCACGCGTAACCAGGAGTACGGCCAGGCCGCCGGTGCTGATGTCCCGCAGGGTCCGTCCGCGCCGCACGGGCCAGGGATTCCCGGTACTATCCCGGTAGTGGAAAGGCTCCCGGCCCACGCCGGCGGCATGGCACGTCCGGGCCCCGGGCAACCGGGCAGAAACCTGCCCGGCGCCACAACCAGCAACGTTCCAGGGGGAGGAACCCGGATGGCAGTAAACCTTCAGCTTGTACCGGCCACGGCGGGCAAGCGGCTCGGTGCTGCCGTGACGGACTGGCTCTTCCCCCTCGTTGTGCCGGCCGTGCTGTTCAGCATCGGCTTCGCCGGCGTGACCCGGACCCGCAGCGGCGGGTTCATCACCTACGACACCGGATCGGTGGTGCTGTTCGGCGGCATCGGAACCGGGCTGGCGCTGGTGTACCTTTTTGTCCTCCTGGGCCTGGAAGCCCGCACCGGAAAAACGCCGGGCAATCTGTTGCTGGGAATCCGCAGCGCCGACAATGACGGGTATGCGCCAGGCGCCGGCCCGGTGTTCCTGCGAAGCATCATCACCGGGGCAGGAGCCGTGCTGGTCCTGATCGCCGCCGTCCTGGTGGTGGTCTTCAAATGGTTTGATGCTGCGCTGCTGATCCTTGGGCCGCTGCAGCTGCTGGCCGCCGTGTGGGCCGTCCTGGTGGTTATCTCCAACAGGTGGGACAAAAACGGCGGGGTGCGTGGCTGGCATGACGCGGCTGCCAAGACCCTGGTGTTCGACGTCAAGGCGGGCCGGAACCCCATTACCAGCGGCGGGATCCAGGGCCCGTACAGCTTCGCTCCTCTTGACCTGCCGCCCGTCCAGCAGGTCCAGTCACCCGTAGCCGGTGTCCGGCCTGCCAGCGGAGCCGTTGTCCAGGCGCCGGCCGCACCCACGGCCCAGCCGCAGCCTCCGCTGGCCCAGCCGGCAGCCAGCCGGCCTGCGCAGCCCGCAGCCAGCCAGCCTGCTGCGCCTATCCAGCCCGCAGCCAGCCAGCCTGCTGCGCCCGTCCAGCCGGCACCCTTCGCGCCGGCCGGCCCCCACGCCGCCGCAGCCCCGGCGGGCAGCCACGGCCCAGCCGGGAGCGGCTTCCAGGGCCACCCGGACGACGACGTCGAACGCACCCAAATCCGGCACGGCACCGCGGCCGCCGGTACCGCAGCCCCCGCACCCGCGGCGGTCCTGCGGGTCCGGCTCGACGACGGCCGGGACTTCCAGCTGGACCGGAACGTCCTTGTGGGACGCAACCCGGTAGGTTCGGCCGGCGAACAGCATGCACAGCTGCTGGCCGTGGACGATCCCGGCCGCTCCATTTCCAAAACCCACCTGCACCTCCTGACCGACGGTGCAGGTGTCTGGGTGACGGACCGGAACTCCACCAACGGCAGCGCCGTGACCGCACCGGACGGCCGGCGCACACCCTTGGCGCCCGGCGTTCCCACGTTCGTTACACCCGGATCCGGCATCCACTTCGGTGACCGGACCTTTTACCTAGGACAAGCATGAACGAACAGCCCGCCAGCGTTTCCTCCCTCCGGCCGGGCCTCAGCCTGGACTATGGCCATGGCACGGACCGGGGGCTCCGCAGGGAGCTGAACGAGGACTCCTACATCGCCTCGGACCCCGTCTTTGCCGTAGCAGACGGTATGGGTGGCCATGAGGCCGGCGAGATTGCCAGCGGCATGTGCGTCCGGGCCCTTGCCGCCATCCCGCAGCTTGCCACCGGCGAACGCACCGTCACCGCAGCGGTCCTGCAGCAGTACCTGGTCCGTGCGGACACTTCCATCCGCGAAGCCACCGGCGCCCGCGCCGGGACCACCCTCACCGGGGCGGTGGTGGTGGAACAGATGGGCATGCCGTATTGGCTGGTCATGAATATCGGGGATTCCCGCACCTACCGGCTCAGCCAGGGACAGTTCGAGCAGATCAGCGTGGACCACTCCGAAGTCCAGGAACTGGTGGACGCCGGCCAGATCACCGCGCAACAGGCCACCGTCCATCCGCGCCGGCACGTGGTGACCCGTGCCCTGGGCACCGGCGACGAAACCGAAGCTGACTTCTGGCTGCTCCCCGTGGAGGAGGGCGACCGTGTCCTTGTCTGCTCCGACGGGCTTAACGCCGAACTGACGGACCCGCAGATCCTGCGCGTCCTCAGCTCCGGGGGGACTCCGCAGGACACCGCGGATGCCCTCATCCAGGCGGCACTGCGCGGCGGCGGCCGCGACAACATCACGGTCATCGTGGTGGACGCCCGCAACGTCCTGAACGACGCCGGCGCCGCTACCACCGCACCCCGCCACAACCCCGACACTGAGGAGCAGGATACGCTGCCGCGCTCGCAGGCCACCCGGCAGGCAACCACGCAGCCCATCCCGCAGCAGGCTCCTGACGGGGCCGCTGGCAACGGAGAGGCCCACGATGACCGCCGCTAGTTACCGGCCCGGCACCTGGGTGGCTGTTGTCCGCTCGCGTACCGCCGTCTTGCTGGGCCCGGACTCGCCGCCGGCACTGGCCGGCACCCTGTGGAACCTCCTGGCAGGCCAGCCGCAGGTCCATGAGGTGCTGCACGCTGTCACCAGCAGCTCCGGCGGTTCACTGGCGCAGATCCCCGCCTTTGGCATCCTGGATTTCACCGGCCCGCTGCGCGTGTTCCTCCGCGGCGGCCTGGACCTCACTGTGGAGCTGCCCGCCGGGACGGTCGAGGTGGACGGCCTGGACGTGACCACTTGGAATGAACGACGGTTCGACGCCGCCGTCAAGTGCCGGCTTGCCATCCCTGGCGGGGCCGGTCCGGAGCTGCCCGACCTGCCCCTGCACGAAGGCGTGGTCCTGCTGCAGTCGCTTGCGTTGACCCTCGACGCCGGGACCCCCGCCATTGCGGTGGGCCAGGCTGTCGGTGCCGCGATCGGAGGTGTTGCGATCGCCGTTGAACCCGCCGCGCGGCCGGATCCGGAAACAGGTGCAGCGGCCCGTGACGCCCGTGATGCCAAAGACGCAGCGGAGCAGGCGCCGGCTGCGGGCGGGGCCGATGCCCTTGAACCGGGCGCGGAGAGCCGCCAAACAGAAATCCCCGAAACAGAAACCCCTGTCGGAGCCAATCGTCAGGCAGGGGAGCCCGGAACAGCTGAATCTGAAGCGGTCGAGCCACGAACGGCTGAGCCTGGAACCGCTGCTCCTGAACTGGCTGACCCCGAAACGGCTGCTCCTGACCTGGCCGACCTCGAAACGGCAAAGTCCGAAACAGCAGAGTCCGAAGCAGCCGAGCTTGAAGCCTCGGCGCTGACCATCCTGCCGGAGCATGGTGCCTCCGGTGAGACGGTCTACGGCATCCCTGACGATGACCTTCCGGACGATGCCGCCGGCGACGAAGCCCCCGGCGGGCATGTCTTAGGCGACGCCCCCGGCGAGCCTGCTTCCGGCCATGATGCCCCCGGCGACGCCTCCAGCGGCGCAACGCCACCTGCCGCTCCTGCTGCCGTGGCCGTGGAAAGCGAACCCACCGGCTCCTACGACCACCTGTGGGAGCGGACCGTCATGCGGAGCATCGAGGACGCCGCGGTCCGGGAGGACCCGGACGCCGAAGAGAACCAGGCAGAGCCCGTTGTGCCGCCGGCGGCCGAAGCGGAAGAGAAGGACCCGCTGCCTGTGCCCGTCGCGGCGCCCGCTGCGGCTCCCGTTCCTGCTGCCAAGCCGGCCAGTCTGCTGATCGACTCGGTGCCGTGGCGCACCGCGGGAACCGGCTCTGCCCCTGCCCCGGACCAGGTCCCGGCGCACCAGCCCGCCCCTGCCGCCATTCAACCTGCGGCGGAACAGCCCGCTACCCCGGACCAGGCCGGCACCTTCAACCAGCCCGGCACCTTCAACCAGCCCGGCGCCGCTGACCCCATCAGCGGCGATCCTGACGGCGACCACGACGGCCAGACGGTGATGAAAAGCAGCGTGCAGGGCCGGTCCGCGCCGGCTCCGGCGCCGGGTGCCGGGACGGATCCGGCGGCAGGCCCTGTGGTCCTGGCCCGGGTCTGCGCCCAAAGCCACGCCAATCCGCCCACCAGCGCCCAGTGCTCGGAGTGCGGCGCCGCGCTGCTGCCGGACGCCGTCCAGGTGGCCCGCCCCCGGCTGGGCCGGATGCGCGTGTCCACCGGCGAACTGGTGGACCTTGACCAGTCCCTGGTGATCGGCCGACAGCCTTCCGTGTCCCGGGTACAGGGCGGCGTGATGCCCCGGCTGGTGCAGGTGGCCAGTCCGGGCGGCGACATTTCCCGATCCCACGTGGAGGTCCGGCTGGAGGGCTGGCACGTGATGCTCTGTGACCTGAAAGCCACCAACGGCACCGTCCTGGTCCGGGAAGGCCAGCCGCCCCGCCGCCTCGCCCAGAACGAGATGGCCATCCTCCTTGACGGTGACATCGCCGAACTGGGCGATAACATCTCGCTGCGTTTTGAGGAGATTCCTTGAGTTCCAAACGGCCTGTGGCGCCGCCGCCCCTCATCCCGGGCTTCACCTACGTCAGCCTGCTGGGCTCCGGCGGGTTCTCCGACGTTTACCTGTACGAACAGGACCGGCCCCGCCGCAAGGTGGCCGTCAAGGTGCTGCTCTCCGACCTGAAGACCGAAGGCGCCCGCCGGCGGTTCGAGTCCGAAGCCAACCTGATGGCCCAGCTGTCCTCGCACCCCTACATCGTCACCATCTACGAGGCCGAGGTCACCGAGGCCGGCCACTCCTACCTGGCCATGGAGTACTGCTCCCGGCCCAGCCTTGACGTGCGGTACCGGCGGCAGCGCTTCAGCGTGGACGAGGTCCTGGCCGTTGGCATCCAGGTGGCGTCCGCCGTCGAAACCGCCCACCGGGCCGGCATCGCCCACCGCGACATCAAACCCGCCAACATCCTGGTGACTGACTACAACCGGCCTGCCCTGACGGACTTCGGCATCTCCGGCACCCTCGCGGACGATTCGGATGACGACGCCGGCATGTCCATTCCGTGGTCGCCGCCCGAGCAGTTCGCGGATGGCGGCGTGGACGGCGTTATGGTGGACGTGTGGGCCCTGGGCGCCACGCTGTATACGCTGCTGGCCGGCCGGTCGCCCTTTGTGATGCCCGGCGCGGACAACTCCCAGCGGGAACTGATCAGCCGGATCTCCAGCATGGCGCTGCCACGCCTGGGCCGGGCCGACGTGCCGGAATCCCTGGAACTGGCCCTTGCCACCGCCATGGCGAAACTTCCCCAGTCGCGCTACTCCTCGGCGCACGCCTTCGCCCTGGCCCTGCAGCGCATCCAAGCCGAACTCAACCTCTCCGTCACCCCCTTCGAGGTCCTGGAAGAAGCACACCAGGACGAGGACCACCCGGACGACGGCGTGGAGGAAACCCGGGTCCGGAGCATCGCCAGCATCGACCCCGAACGCACCGGAAGTGCCCCCACCTTCCCTGCCCGCACCCGGCCCACCACCGCCAACCCGGCCGCCTTCACCGGTCCTGCCGCCCCTGCCCCCGCCGCGCCGCCGTCGGGCATCACGCCGGGACCCGCCGCGCCCTGGCACCCCGCCGCCGCGGCAACAGCGGCAGCCAACCAGGCGCCGCAGGTTCCTGCGCACCTCTTCCGTGCGGACCCCGCAGGAACCGCTGCGGCCGGCGCAGCCGACGACAACGAATCCACGGTGCTGCGGCCCGCAGCGCCTGCTGCCGGTACCGGTCCGGAACCTGAAGACGCCACCGTCCAGCGGCCTGCGGCCACCGCGCCGCAGGAGCCCGCGCCGGCCCCGGAACGCGGCAAACGCAACGTCTGGCTGGCTGTCGCAGGCGGAACGCTGCTGGCTGCCGCCGTCGTGGTGGGCGTGGTCATGGCCAACGCCGCCGCCGAGACGCCCAAAACCGTGGCCAGCCAGGAACCCAATAAGCCACCCGCCGATGCCCTGGACAACGGCACCGTTCCCGACGTCGAAAAGCTCGCCGGAACACTGGCCGGCGGCCAGGCCAGCTTCACGTGGGAGAACCCGCAACCCAAACCGGGGGACACCTACAAGTGGAAGGTGTACACCATCGGCGGCGGGGGCGGGGAGTTCCAGTCCATCAAGGCGCCCCCCGTCAAGGTCACGCCAAACCCCTCCGGACAGACCTGCGTCCAGGTCATGATCGTCCGCACCGACGGGGCGTTTTCACCGATGGAGGCACCCTCCATCGCCTGCACGGGGCCCTGACGCACAGTCCATCACACGGCACCGTCAACACCACGAAGTTTGGCCCTGAAGGAGGCACAGGACATGGGGGATCTGGCAATAGATTTCTGCGGGGAATGGTACGAACCATCAGACGAGGACGTCTTTAACATCGGCCGTGAAGGCGACCTGGAAGTGGACGACAATCCGTACCTGCACCGGCAGTTCCTGCAAGTGGCCCGGTACGACGGCATCTGGTGGCTCAGCAACGTGGGCAGCATGCTTTCCGCCACCGTGGCCGACGGCTCCGGCGGCATGCAGGCCTGGCTGGCGCCGGGCGCCCGGATCCCGCTGGTGTTCAGCCACACCAACATCATTTTCACTGCCGGACCCACCACCTACGAGTTCGCTGTGCACCTGAAAACCCCTTCCTTCCGGCAGGAAGCCCGGGAAGACGACAGCAACGGCGACACCACGATCGGCCCGGTGGTCTTCACGGATTCGCAGAAAGCCCTGATCGTGGCCCTGGCCGAGCCCATGCTCCGCCGCGAAGGGACCGGCTTCAGCGCCATCCCGTCCTCGGCGGCGGCAGCGAAAACCCTGGGCTGGGCCCTGACCCGGTTCAACCGCAAACTCGACAACGTCTGCGACAAGCTGGACCGCGTGGGTGTGGTGGGCCTGCGCGGCGGCGGCGGGAAACTGGCCACCAACCGGCGCGCCCGCCTCGTGGAACACGCCGTGACCTCGCACCTGGTCACCGCCGATGACCTGCACCTGCTCGAAAAGATGAGGGGAGTGGACGAAGGATGAGGATCCGGCTGACACTGCGCCGCGACCCCGCGGAAACCAAGGACCTGGCCGTCACCGTGGACGGCCTGGCCACGGTGGCTGACATCGCCGCTGTGCTCTGGGCGGCCGACCCCGACAGGAAGGGAACCCCTGCGCCGGAGAACCTTTCCCTGCGGATCGACGAGGCGTTTGTGGGCGCCGGCATGACCGGGAATGTCCTGACCCGCAGCGACAACCTGCTCGAATCAGGCCTGCGGCCGGGTTCGGTGGTGTCCCTGGCGCAGGTCAGCACCCAGTTCCAGGTCCCCGGCGCGGGCCGCGGACCCGCCGCCGCCACGCTCCGTGTCCTTTCCGGGCCCGACGTCGGCCGCGAATTTTCGCTGCCCACCGGCACCAGCTACGTGGGCCGGGACCGGGACGTGGACGTCCGGCTCACCGACCCCATGACCTCCAAACGCCACGCCCGCATCACCGTGGGGGAAAGCGTGGAGATTGTGGACACCAACTCCGCCAACGGCCTGCTCATGGACGGCCTGGCCGTCACCCGCGCCACCCTGAACTCCTCGGACACCGTCACCCTGGGGGATACCACCCTTACGGTGGTGCCGCTGGGGCGCAACCAGGCGGCAGTACCGACGTCGCCCCTGGTGGACTTCAACCGGTCCCCGCGCGTGGTGCCGCGGTTCGAGGAACCCAAACGCGTCCTGCCCGCCGGGCCCAAACGGCCTGAGGACAACCCGTTCCCGTACATCATGCTGATTGCGCCGCTGATGATGGGCGCGGTGATCTTCGCTGTCACCCGGAACCCGCTGTCGGTGCTGTTTATGCTGATGATGCCCTTGTTCATCGTGGGCCACTACGTGGACCAGAAGATGCGCGGCCGGAAGCAGCAGAAGGAAGGGCTCAAGCATTTCCGGGAAGCCATGGCCGCGTTCCGGGAAGACGTCACCGAACTCCAGAAGGTGGAACGGGCCGTCCGGCTGCAGGAAGCCCCCTCGGTCAGCGACACCGTGGACGCCATCTACAAACTCGGTCCGCTGCTGTGGACCCACCGGCCGGAGCACGCCTGGTTCCTGGGCCTGAGGTTCGGGCTGGGCAGTGCACCGTCGCGCCTGGTGCTGGAAGAACCCAACAACAACGACACCGAAGCGCAGTACGCCCGCGAAATCCAGGACAGCCTCCGGCAGTTCCGGGTGATCGAAGGCGTGCCGGTGGTGTCCCAGTTCCGCACGTCCGGCGCCCTGGGCGTCGCCGGTCCGCGCGGGCTGGTGGACGACGTTGCCCGCGGCGTGGTCCTCCAGCTGGTGGGCCTGCACTCACCGGCCGAAGTGGTCCTCACCGCCATCACCTCTGCGCAGTCCCGGGAACGCTGGAACTGGCTGCAGTGGCTTCCCCACGTGGGCTCAGGCCACAGCCCCCTCGCCGGGGACCACCTGGCCGCGGGCTCAGCCGGCGGCGCCTCCCTTCTGGCGCGGCTCGAGGACCTCGTCGAAGCCCGGGAAGCCGCCGCCAAGCGCAGCGGACCGGAGCTGCGCCCCGAGGTGGACCCGGCCAAGCTGGAAGTCCCCGCGCCGGTACTGCCTGCCGTGCTGGTGATTGTTGAGGACGACGCGCCCGTGGACCGCGGCCGCCTGACCCGGCTGGCCGAATGCGGACCGGACGCCGGCGTCCACGTGATGTGGGTTGCCACGGACATCCAGGCCCTGCCTGCTGCCTGCCGCGACTTTATGGTGGTGGACGGCGACCACGGCACCACCACCGGCCAGGTCCGGCTGGGCCGGCACACCTACCCCGTGAGCTGCGAGAGCGTGGACGCGGAGCTCGCCGGCCAGCTGGCCCGTATGCTCTCGCCCGTCGTGGACGTGGGAAAGCCCGTCACCGACGACTCCGACCTGCCCCGCGCCGTTTCCTACGCCACCCTGATCGGCAAGGACTTCCTGGACAGCCCGCAGGCCGTGGCAGACCGGTGGACCGAAAACAACTCGGTGCACGCCAGCGCCGTGGCCAACCGCAAGGACAACGGCACCCTCCGGGCCCTGGTGGGCTCCAAGGGTGTTGAACCCCTCTACCTGGACCTGAAGAACGAGGGCCCGCACGCCCTGGTGGGCGGCACCACCGGCGCCGGCAAGTCCGAGTTCCTGCAGTCCTGGGTGATGGGCATGGCCGCCGCCTACAGCCCCGACCGGGTCAGTTTCCTGTTTGTTGACTACAAGGGCGGCGCCGCATTTGCCGACTGCATCAACCTTCCGCACACGGTGGGGCTGGTCACCGACCTGTCCCCGCACCTGGTCCGCCGGGCCCTGACCTCGCTGCGGGCCGAGCTCCACCACCGCGAGCAGCTGTTCAACCGGAAAAAGGCTAAGGACCTGCTGGCCATGCAGCGGGAGGCCGATCCGGAGGCCCCGCCCTATCTGGTCATCATCGTGGACGAATTCGCGGCGCTCGCCAGCGAGGTGCCGGAGTTTGTGGACGGGGTGGTGGACGTGGCCGCCCGTGGCCGGTCCCTGGGCCTGCACCTCATCCTGGCCACCCAGCGCCCCGCCGGTGTGATCAAGGACAGCCTGCGGGCCAACACCAACCTCCGTGTGGCCCTGCGCATGGCGGATGAGGACGACGCCGCCGACATCCTGGGTGTCCCCGACGCGGCCTACTTCGACCCCGCCATCCCGGGCCGCGGCGCCGCAAAGACCGGTCCCGGGCGGATCCAGGGTTTCCAGACCGGCTACGCCGGCGGCTGGACCACCGGGAAGCCGCAGCGGCCGCAGATCGACATTGTGGAAATGGCCTTCGGGTCGGGGACCAGCTGGGAAGCGCCGGCGCCGGAGAAACCCGAACGGCAGGAACCGGCCGGGCCCAACGACATCTCCAGGATGACTGCCAACATAGTCCGGGCCGCCGATTCGCTGGCCATCGCCCCGCCCCGGAAGCCATGGCTGGACGAACTGGCCCAGACTTACGACTTCTCCCTCCTGCCCAACCCCCGGACGGACGAGCAGTTGCTCCTCGGCGTGGCCGACCACCCGTCCCGCCAGGATCAGCCCACGGTGTTCTACGAACCGGACCGGGACGGCAACATGGCCATCTACGGCACCGGTGGGTCCGGTAAATCGGCGGCACTGCGCGGCATCGCCATCGCCGCAGCCGTCACCCCCCGCGGCGGTCCGGTCCACGTCTACGGCATCGACTGCGGCTCCTCTGGGCTGCGGATGCTCGAGGAGCTGCCCCACGTTGGCGAAATCCTCAACGGGGACGATGTGGAGCGTGTGGGCAGGCTGCTGCGGATGCTCCGCGACGTCGCGGACCAGCGCTCCGCCCGCTTCGCCGAGGTCCGCGCGTCCACCATCGTGGAGTACCGGAAACTCGCGAACCGGCCGGACGAGAAGCGGATCTTTGTTCTGGTGGACGGCATGTCGGCGTTCCGTGAATCCTACGAACACAGCCGCCTCTCGTCGCTGTGGGACATTTTCCTGCAGCTCGCAACCGACGGGCGCACCCTGGGCATCCACCTGGTGGTCTCCGGCGACCGGCCCAGCGCCGTCCCGCCGTCGCTGCTGGCCTCCATCCAGCGCCGGCTGGTGCTGCGCCTGTCCTCAGAGGACGACTACCTGTCCATGGACGTGCCGCGGGATGTCCTCAGCGCCGCGTCCCCGCCCGGGCGCGGACTCCTGGACGGGCTGGAAGTCCAGCTGGCCGTGCTGGGCGGAAACTCCAACCTGGCGGTCCAGGCACGCGAAGTGCACAAGCTCAGCGCCGCCATGCTCCGCCAGGGCCTGGCCGCGGCACCCGGCATCGAACAGCTGCCCGAGCAGGTGGACCTTGACGTGCTGCCCGCCGGCGACGCGGAGGTCCCCGTGATCGGCGTGGACGACGAAACCCTGCAGCCTGCCGGGATCACGGCCAAGGGGTCGCTGCTGGTGGCAGGGCCGCCGGGCTCGGGCCGCACCGTTGCGCTGGTGACCCTTGCCTACGCCCTCCGCCGAGCCAACCCGGAGATCGAAATTCTCTACCTGGGCTCCCGGCGCTCCGCCGTGGCGGCGCTGCCCGTCTGGAACCGCTCAGTGGTGGGCCCGGACGACGTGGCCGACATGGTGGAGGACCTGACGGAACACTCCAGCGCGAACCCGGGCAAGCTGGCCATCTTCATCGAGGGCCTCACCGAATTCACGGACAGCATCGCCGAGTCCGGCGTTGCGCAGCTGGTGACGGCCGCCATCAAGGCCGACCAGTGGGTGGTGGGCGAATCCGAATCGTCCACCTGGTCCGCGGCCTGGCAGCTCGCCCAGCCGTTCAAGTCGGGCCGGCGCGGCCTGCTCCTGAACCCGGGCGACATCGAGGGTGACAGCCTCCTGAACACCTCCCTGGGCCGGGTGGGTGACGGGTTCATCCCCGGCCGCGGGTTTGTGGTGGGCCGCGGCAAGGCCCGCAAGATCCAGGTGGCGCTGCCGCCGGAAAACCGCGACTGAGCCCGGCTGGCAGGCAACGAGGGGGAAGGGCCGCAGCCGCTGCGGATTTGCGGCCCTTCCCCGCGGTGTAGCAGACTACCCCTCGACTCCAGAACGCCGTGGCCGGGGGACCGCGCGCATCGAAAGGCAGCAATGACCTTCTCTTCCCCGGCACCCCGCACCCTTGTGGCGGCCGCCGTACTGGCCGTGTCCGCCGGTTTCCTGGCCGGCGGCACGGCGCTGGCCGACTCGCCCACACCCACGGCGCCGGCCACCACGGCCGTTGCAACGCCCTCCGTGCCCGCCGCGCCGGCGCCCGTCAAGACGGACAAGCCGCGGGGGCCCTCCTTCGAGCCCGCGCCGACGGCACCCCCGGCGGCACCGTCCACCGCGCCGGCAGCTCCGGCCGTTCCCGCGGCGCCGATTGAGCAGCCCACCACTGACGTTCCGGTGCCCGCCGTCGAGGCCACCGCCGAAGCAGCCGTGGAGACGGCGGCTGAGGCACCCACGGCCAGCCCGACGTCGGCCGCTCCTTCTGTGGAGTCCAACTGGAACAAGCCCATCACCAGGTCCGCGACGCCAACGCGCGTCGCATCCGTCACCTCCCTGGACGGAGCCGGTGGCGCGGGCCCCAACCTGCCGCTCGTGGCCGGGCTGCTCCTGCTGGGACTCGCCGGCGCCGCCTTTGCCTGGTGGGGCCGGGGCCGGCTCCGGGCCCACTGACCCGGCCGGGCCACGGTCCCGGCGCGGCCCGGGCAGTGTCGGCCGCATAGGGCAAGATAGTTCTGTGAGCACAGTTCCAGGCCCCGCAGAAGACGCCGCCACCCGGACCGGCACCCCCGACGAGCCCGCCGAGGTTCCCGCAGGAACCATCAGGGACGAATACGAGAAGCTGGCGGACCTGGTCCGGAAATACCGGTTCTCCTATTACCAGGAGGACGAACCCCTGGTCTCCGACGCGGAATTTGATACGCTCTTCCGCCGGCTGGAGGAAATCGAGGCCCTGCATCCCGAGCTCGTGGCCAACGATTCGCCCACCCAGGAAGTGGGCGGCGAAGTCTCGGCCGCCTTCGCCGCCGTGGAGCACCTGCAGCGCATGTACAGCCTGGAGGACGTCTTTTCCCTCGAGGAACTCGAGGCCTGGCTGGCCAAGGCCGTGGCCGGCGTCGGCAAGCTCGGCGACTCGGCACCACCGGTTGCGTGGCTCACCGAACTCAAGATCGACGGCCTGGCCGTCAACCTGCTCTACCGGGACGGCAAGCTGGTGCGCGCCGCCACCCGCGGCGACGGGTTCACGGGGGAGGACATCACCCACAACGTCCTGACCATCAAGGAAATCCCGCGGGAACTTTCCGGCACCGGGTTCCCTGGTGAAGTGGAGATCCGGGGCGAGGTCTTTATCCCCTCCAAGGCCTTTGCCGACTTCAACGAAGCCCTGATCGAGGCAGGCAAGGCCCCGCTGGCCAACCCGCGCAACGCCGCCGCCGGGTCGCTGCGCCAAAAGGATCCCGCGGAAACCGCCAAGCGGCCCCTGAAGATGTTTGTGCACGGCATCGGCGCCCGTGAAGGGCTCCAGTCCACCACCCAGTCCGAAACCTACAAGCTCCTCGAGGGCTGGGGGCTGCCGGTCAGCCCGTACTTCGAGGTCCTGGGCAGCGTCAAGGACGTCCTGGCCTTCATCAAGGGTTACGGCGAAAAGCGGCACAAACTGCTGCACGAGATCGATGGGATCGTCATCAAGGTGGACGACTTCGGCACCCAGCGTGCCCTGGGCTACACGTCCCGCGTGCCCCGCTGGGCGGTGGCGTACAAATACCCGCCGGAGGAAGTGCACACCAAGCTGCTGGACATTGCCGTCAACGTGGGACGAACCGGCCGGGTGACCCCGTTCGGCCTGATGGAACCGGTCAAGGTGGCCGGTTCCACGGTGGAGATGGCCACCCTGCACAACCAGGACGTCGTCAAAGCCAAGGGCGTCAAGATCGGCGACATCGTGGTGCTCCGCAAAGCCGGGGACGTTATCCCCGAAATTGTGGGCCCGGTCCTGGCGCTCCGGGACCAGCAGGACCCGCCGGTCCGCGACTTTGTGATGCCCACCGAATGCCCCTCCTGCGGGACGCCACTGGCACCCGCCAAGGAAGCCGACGTGGACATCCGCTGCCCCAACGCGAAGTCCTGCCCGTCCCAGCTCCGGGAACGGGTCTTCCACTTGGCCGGCCGCGGCGGGTTCGACATCGAGGCGCTGGGCTGGGAAGCGGCGATCGCCCTCACCCAGCCCACCGAACCGGACGTCCCGCCGCTGACCTCGGAGGCCGGGTTGTTCGACCTCACGCCCGAGGTGCTCGCCGGGGTCCGGATCCGGCGCGAAAAACGTGCCAAGGGCGTTCCTACGGGTGAATTCGAACTGGTGCCGTACTTCTTCACCAAGGGCACCGCGAAAGTGCCCTCCAAACCCACGGCCACCACCACCAAACTGTTCGCCGAACTGGAAAAAGCCAAGGCGCAGCCGCTGTGGCGGGTCCTGGTGGCGCTGTCCATCCGGCACGTGGGTCCGCGGGCTTCCCGCGCCCTGGCCACCTGGTTCGGCACCATGGACGCCATCCGTGCCGCCTCGGAAGAGGAACTGGCCGGCGTTGATGGCGTGGGCCCCACCATCGCCGCCGCGCTGAAGGAATGGTTTGCCGAGGACTGGCACCGCGAGATCGTGGACCGCTGGGCCGCGTCCGGAGTGCGGATGGCTGACGAACGCGACGAATCAACCCCCCGCACCCTGGAGGGCCTGACAGTGGTGGTCACCGGCTCGCTGCCAAACTTCAGCCGCGACGAAGCCAAAGAGGCAATCCTCATCCGCGGCGGCAAGGCCGCAGGGTCCGTCTCCAAAAACACCAGCTACCTGGTGGCCGGCGAAAGTGCCGGTACCAAGCTGGACAAGGCCGAGCAGCTGGGCATCCCCGTCCTGGACGAGGACGGCTTCCGCGAACTGCTGGCCAACGGCCCGGCACCTGCTCCTGACGAGCAACCTGCGCCTGACGATCAACCCGTTCCTGACGAACAATCCGCTGACGGCGAACCTGCCGCGGGCGAACCTGCCCAGGAAGGGGCTCCAGCATGAACGCCGCACCGGAATCCCCTCGAGCCGAGGACCTGCTGGCCGAACTGCTGGGTGTGGCCCGGCTGGCAGCCGCGGCCGGCGCCAAGGTCCTGGCCGGCCGCAACGATGCCGCCCTGGCTGCCGACGCTGCCGTAAACAACAAGGGCGAGGCCGGCGACTGGGTGACCGCCTACGACTTGGCAGCCGAAACCGCTGTCAGGGACGTTATCGCGGCCCACCGCCCCCATGACGCCATCACCGGGGAGGAACACGGGCCCACCCGGCCCGAGGACCCGTCCGGCTACCGCTGGTCCATCGACCCGCTGGACGGCACCACCAACTTCATCCGCAACATTGTGTACTACGGGACGTCGGTGGCCGTGGCGGACGCCAACGGCCAGTGGCTGGCCGGAGTGGTGGACGCCCCCGCACTGGGCAGGGTGTACTACGCCTCCCGCGGCCAGGGCGCCTGGCTCGAGGCCGGTGGCACCCGCACCCGGCTGACCGGCCCGCAGCACGGGCGCACGGGCCGGATCCTGGCCACCGGCTTCAGCTACGACCCTGACGTCCGGGCCGAACAGGCCGGACTGCTGGGCGGGCTGATGGAGGGCTTCGCGGACGTCCGGCGCCTCGGCTCGGCCGCCCTGGACCTGTGCCTGGTGGCCGATGGCACCCATGACGCCTACGGCGAGCGCGGCCTCAACGAGCACGATTTCGCCGCCGGTGCGCTGGTGGCGGAGGAAGCGGGCTGCTGGGTCCGGCGGCCCCGGCTGACCAGCCCGCTGGACGGCGGACCGGACGACGCCGACCGCCTTGCCGCCTGGACCTGCGCCGGGACCTTGGAACTCGCCGGCAAATTCCCGCTCTGAGCCCATGATCCGGACTCTCGCCATTGCCAACTACCGGTCCATCCGGGACCTGTCCCTGGGCCTGACCGGCCTGGACCTGGTCACCGGCGCCAACGGCAGCGGCAAGTCCTCCCTGTACCGGGCGCTGCGGCTGCTCGCCGACTGCGCAGGCGGTGCCGGCGGCAACGTGGTGGGGTCGCTGGCGCGTGAAGGCGGGTTGGCCTCCACGCTGTGGGCGGGGCCGGAAACCGTCAGCGGTGCCATGCGCCGCGGCGAGGTGCCCGTACAGGGGACCCTGCGCAGGAACCCGATCAACCTGAGAATGGGATTCTCGGGGGACGACTTCGGCTACCTCGTGGATTTGGGGATCCCTGTCCCGGTCGCCGGCGAGATGGATGAGCGGAGCCGGAAGCCCAAGGCGTCCCTGTTTGCCAACGATCCGGACATCAAACGGGAGGTGGTGTTCTCGGGCCCGCTGGCCCGGCCTGCGTCCTGGCTGGTGGACCGCCGCGGCGCTGCCGTCCGGGTCCGGGGCACCGCCGGGGAATGGCAACCGGAAAACATCACCCTGCAGCCGTACCAGAGCGTCCTGACCGAGATCGCGGACCCGGAGCGGTCCCCGGAAGTGCTGCAGGTCCGCAACACGGTCCGGTCCTGGCGGTTCTACGACCACTTCCGGACCGACGCTGCTGCGCCCGCCCGGCAGGTGCAGGTGGGTACCCGGACGCCGGTCCTCGATCCCACGGGCGCGGACCTGCCGGCCGCGCTGCAGACCATCCGGGAGACCGGCGACACTTTCCTCCTGGACAAAGTGATCAACGCGGCCTTCCCCGGCAGCAAGCTGGAGATCAGCATCAACGACGGGATGTTCGGTGTCCAGCTGCGGCAGCAGGGGATGCTGCGGCCGTTGAAGGCGCCGGAGCTTTCAGACGGCACCCTCCGGTTCCTGCTGCTCACCGCAGCGCTCCTCACCCCGCAACCGCCGGAACTGATGGTACTGAACGAACCCGAAACCAGCCTGCACCGTGACCTGATGCCGGCCCTGGCCGGGCTCATCAGCCAGGCTGCTGAGCGGTCGCAGCTGCTGGTGGTGTCCCACTCCACTGCCCTCATCACGGCGTTGCGGGAAAGCGGGCACGTCACGGAGCACGAATTGGAGAAGGACGTCGGGGAAACCCGGGTCCGGGGGAGGGGCGCGCTGGAAGGGCCGCTCTGGAGCTGGCCGTCCAGGTAAAGGTCTGCGCCGGCTTCAGCTTCCTGAAATCAGATTTCAGGACTAACCCCTACCATTGATGGGTGCACCAGCAGATTCTGATCAGACCCGCCGTCCCCGCCGATTATTCCGAAATCGCCCGGATTACCGTCGCTTCCTACCTGGCCGCCGGCTATTTCGACGACAGCACGCACCCGTACATGCAGCGTATCCAGGAAGTGGCGCACCGGGCGGCGAACGCCGTGATCTGGGTGGCCGAACGGCAGGGCCGGATCGTCGGGTCCGTCACCCTGGCGGTGGCAGGGGAACCGTTCGCGGACATCGCCCGGCCCGGCGAACTCGAATTCCGGATGCTGGTGGTGGACCCCGACGTCCAGCGCAGCGGTGCCGGCAAAGCGATGGTGGCCGCCATCATCGAGCACGGCCGGTCCCTGCCAGGCATCGAGGCCGTGGCCCTCACTACCGGCCTGACCTGGGAAAGCGCCCACGGCCTGTACCGCAAAACCGGCTTCCATCGGGTCCCCGAACGTGACTGGCTGGTTCCCGGAACTGACATAAAACTGCTGGTTTACCGGCTGGACCTTTAGCCGCCCTAAAGTGGTGCCGAACTCATCCAGCTATGAAAGGCCCACCCATGCGCAAAACCTTCGGCACCGGCTCCGTCTGGGAACAGACCCTCGGCTACTCCCGCGCCGTCCAGGTGGACAACACGCTCTACATCTCAGCCACCGCTGCCAGCGGCGAGAACGGCATTGTGGGTACCGACTTCTACACCCAGACCGCATTCATCCTGCAGAAGCTCGAAACGGTCCTGGCGGACGCAGGCTTCGCGCTGGCCGACGTGGTCCAGTCCAAGTTGTACCTGACGGACATCAGCAAATGGGAAGAAGCCGGCCGGGCCCATGGCGAGGTCTTCGGCGAGATCCGCCCCACCCTGGCCCTGGTGCACGTGCTGCCGTTCCTGGACCCGCAGATGCTGGTGGAAATCGAACTGGTTGCGCAGAAAAGCGCCAGCTGACCCGGCTGCCTGACCAGGCCTTGCTGACCCGGTCAGGGCGCGGCGGGCAGGCCGTAGCGGTGCTCCGGCCGGCCCGTGGTGCCGTAGCGGAGCTGGATGTCCACGGCGCCGTCGTCGGCCAGTGAGGACAGGTACCGCTGCGCCGTGGCCCTGGAGACTCCCACCCGGCCCGCCACCTCGGCCGCCGAGTACTGCTCTCCGGGGAGCAGCGATTCCAGCACCGCCGCTTCGGTGGCGGAGCGGGGCTTGGCCGACGGCGTGACATCCCCCGGGATCAGCGCACGTTTTGCGCGCTCCACCCCGTCCTGGTCCAGGGCCCCGGGCTGGGCCAGGAGGCGCCGGAACCGGGCATAGGAGCGCAGCTGCTGCGACAGCGCATCAGCGGTAAAGGGCTTGAGCAGGTACCCCAGGGCGCCGCGGCGCAGGGCCAACCGGACGGATGCCGCATCGGAGGCGGCGCTGAGGATCACGGTGTCCACATCGAGCTGCTGGAGCAGGTCCAGCCCGGAGGCATCCGGAAGGTAGACGTCCAGGAGCACCAGGTCAGGGCGCAGGCTGTGGATGGACTGCAGCGCCAGGGATGCTGTCCCCACCGGCGCCAGGGCCAGGAACCCCGCCACAGAGTCCACGTAGGCGGCGTGGAGTTTCGCCACATGGAAGTCGTCGTCCACGATCAGCACACGGAAATCGTCAGGCATCGTTGTCCTTTCCAGGGGTTGCGGCGCGTCCAGGGGTTGCGGCGCGTCCAGGGGCTGCGGCGCGCGCCGCGGTGGTGCCGGGGAGTGTGGCCATAAACACGGCGCCGGGTCCGCCGTCGGTCCCGGCGGCCAGCAGGGTAACGTCGCCGCCGCGCCGCCGGGCCAGCTGCCGGGCCAGGGCCAGCCCGAAGCCCTGCCCGCCGCCCGCGCGGACCGGCCCGGACGCGGTGGTGAAACCGGACGCAAACACGTCTTCCGGGCCGGTCCCGGGGGCCAGCCCGTTTCCGGAGTCGGCCACCACGATATGGAGGGTGCCGCCACCGGCACCGGGTTCGTCAAGGACCTCCACCTCCACCCACCGGTCTTCGGCGGAGCCTGCCACGGCAGCGTTTACCGCGTTGTCGATCAGGTTGCCCAGGACCGTTGTTACATCCTGGGCTTCGGAGACCTGTCCGCGGACCAGGGTCTCGGGGCCGATCCGGAGGGACACCCCCCGTTCATCGGCCTCAACCCCCTTGGCACCCACAAACGCCTGCAGGTACGGGTCCTGCAGGAGCTCAGCCTGGTCCACCGGGAACCGCAACGGCCCGGTGGCAGCCAGCCCGGCCAGGTACTCGCGGGCCTGCTGGTGCTGGCCGATGCCCATAAACCCGGCGAGGGTGTGCAGCTGGTTTGCGAACTCGTGGCGCTGCGCCCGCAGCGCATCGGACAGGGTGCCCACGGCGTCCAGCTGCCGGGTGAGCTGCTGGAGTTCCGTCCGGTCCCGGAGCATCAGCACCCAGCCCAAATCTTCCCGCCGGTGCAGGGCCTTGCGGGCGCTGGCCACCAGGACCTGGCCGCCGGCCACCACCTCCACGGCTTCCGGGCCGGCGTATCCCGGCCGGGTGAGGGCGGCCAGCTGCGCCGGGACCGGCGCGTCCGCCCACCGGGTGCCGGTGAGGTCCGGCAATCCCAAAAGCCGCTGCGAGGCGGCGTTGAAAACACTGATCCTGCCGTCCGCGGAAACGCCGATGACGCCGTCGTCCACTCCCTGCAGGACCGCCACCTGGTCGTGCACCAGGGTGCTGATCTCCTCCGGTTCCAGGCCGAGTGTGAGCCGCTGCAACCGGCGGCGCAGCAGGAAGGAGCCCAGCACGCCGGCGCCGAGGGCGCCTGCCGCCGTCAGGGCCACCGGGCCGATGTCGCGCGCCACGCTCTGGCCCACGGTTTCCATGGAGTAGCCCACGCTGACCTCACCCACCACGGTGTTGCTGTCCGGCGCGTAGACCGGGACCTTTGCACCCGCTGACGGGCCCAGCGTCCCCGTGTTCCGGGTGGTGATTTCCTGGCCGGCCAGGGCCTCGGACGGATCGGTGCTGACACCCTCGCCCAGCCGGTCCGGGTCCGGATGCGCCAGCCGCAGACCGGTTTCGTCGGTGATCACCACAAAGAGCGCACCGGTGCGGGTCCGCACGGCCTCCGCGGCGGCCTGCAGGGGACCGGCGGCAAGCTCCGCCGGCGGCGGGGTGCCCGCCTGGCCACTGATGGCCAGCACGTCCGCGCGGACCGACGGGTCCGAGGCCACGGTCCGGGCCAGCGTCAGGGCCTGGTTCTCCGCGTCGCTGCCCACCCGGTCATAGGTCAGCCAGGCGTGCACCGCGGTGCTCAGCAGCACCACCAGCAGCACCACCCCCAGCTGGAGCAACAGCGTCTGCGTCGAGAACCGCAGGGGCGTGCGGGGCGCGGGGCGCGGCATGGTCCTCCTCGACGGGCAGTGATTAATGGCAGTTCCCGGCTCCACCGGACGGTGTGAGCACAATGAGCAAAATGCTCCCAATAAGCAGTATGCCAATCAATTGAGCCAAAGGCACGGCCGTGACGGCCGCCACCCTACAGTCTGTAGCACGCGTCACACCGCTGTGCCGCCGAACACATGTAAGGAGCCGGCCGTGCTGGTAATACTTGGATTCGCAATGATCGCGGTATTCATGGTGCTGATCATGACGAAGAAGTTGACGCCAGTACTGGCGCTCATCATCGTCCCCACCGTTTTTGGACTTTTCGCAGGCGCCGGCCTTGGCATCGGCGACATGGTCCTGGAGTCCATGAAAGCCATGACCTCCACCGCAGCCCTGCTGATGTTTGCCATCATCTACTTCGGGCTGATGATCGACGTGGGACTGTTTGACCCGCTGGTCAAATTCATCCTCCGCAAGCTGGGCAACGACCCCGCCAAAGTGGTCCTGGGCACCGCCATCCTCGCGGCCGCCGTGTCGCTGGACGGTGACGGCTCCACCACCTTCATCCTCACCACGGCAGCCATGCTGCCCGTCTACCTGCGCCTGAAGATGAGCCCCGTGGTCCTCACCTGCGTGGCCGGCCTGGCCAACGGCACCATGAACATCGTGCCCTGGGGCGGTCCCACGGCCCGCGCCGCCACCGCGCTGAACATCGACGTCAACGACGTCTTTGTCCCCATGGTCCCCTCCCTGATCGGTGGCCTGGTGGTTGTTATGGTCTTCGCCTGGCTCCTGGGCCTGCAGGAACGCAACCGGCTCCGCGCCACCGAGCCGGGCATCTGGGCCACCCCGGGTGCTGACACGGCCGACGGCGGCGCACCCGCCGGTGGGTCGGGAACCGGCCGTGGACGCAAGGGCAACAACCCCGGCGGAGCAGCCCCCGCCGTCGGCGGCTCTTCCGTCGCTGTCCTGGAGCGCCCCGAAACGCTGGTGGACGACCTCGACTCCGCCATGGCGGACACCGCACTGGACCCGAACCGCGCCACCCTGCGGCCCAAGCTGTTCTGGTTCAACCTGGTCCTGACCGTGGCCGTGATGACCATGCTGGTGGCCGACCTGGTCCCGCTGCCCTACGTCTTTATGGTCGGTTCGGCCATCGCGCTGCTGGTGAACTTCCCCAACGTCAAGGAACAGAGCCGCCAGCTGGTGGCCCACGCACCGTCAGTTGTTGCCGTGGTCAGCATGGTCATGGCCGCAGCAGTCCTCACCGGGGTCCTGACCGGCACCGGCATGGTGGGAGCCATGTCCGAGTGGCTGGTCCAGATCATCCCGTCCAGCATGGGACCGTTCATGGCCGTCATCACCGGTGTCCTGAGCATCCCCATGACGTTCTTCATGAGCAACGACGCCTTCTACTTCGGCGTCCTGCCGGTACTCGCCGAAACTGCCGGCCACTACGGCATCCCCGCCGCGGACATGGCCCGGGCCTCCATCACCGGCCAGCCGTTCCACCTGCAGAGCCCCCTGGTTCCGGCTATCCTGCTGCTGGTCTCCCTGGCCAAGGTGGACCTGGGCGACCACCACAAAAAGGTACTGTGGCGCACCGCCGTGGTTTCCCTGGTCATGCTGGGAATTGGTGTGCTGACCGGGGCCGTCGGAATCGGTTAGTCTAAACCTGCCTGTGGACCGGCTTCGGCCGGCCTACGGGACCGAAGTGCCCGTCTGACGCCCGCTGGGGGTCGTCAGACGGGCACTGGCGTTTCCGCACTAGACTGGTTCCGGAAAACAAGCGGGACTGGTTGGAAAAACAAGTGGCACTTGTTTGCGAAGCGACCGGGGCCCGCCCGGAATGAACACATACACCTGCAGGGGAGATCCATGGCTGCGATCAACCGTGACGATGTTGCGCATCTGGCGCGACTCGCTCACATCGAGATGAGTGCCGAAGAGCTGGACAGGATGGCCGGCGAGCTCGCCGTCATCGTTGATTCCGTCAAGTCCGTCAGTGAGGCCGCCGGGGCCGACGTCCCGGCAACGTCCCACCCCATCCCGCTGACCAACGTCTTCCGGGACGACGTGGTGGGGCACACCTTCACCGCTGAACAGTCACTCTCCGGCGCGCCGGATTCGCTCGATAACCGTTTCAAGGTCCCGGCCATCCTGGATGAGGCATAAACCATGACCGAACTGAACCCCGCCGGAACCGACGCCGGCACCCTGATCCGCCTGTCCGCAGCGCAGCTGGCCGCCAAGCTGGCCGCCGGTGAAGTGACCTCCGTGGAGATCACCCGGGCCTGCCTGGACCGCATCGCCCAGGTGGATGGCGGTGAGCGCGGCATCAACGCGTTCCTGCACGTCAACGCCGAGGAAGCGCTCGCCGTCGCTGCAGAGGTGGACGCCATCCGCGCCGCCGGCGGCCCCGAAGCCGACGCCCTGCATGAACTCGCAGGCGTCCCCATCGCCGTCAAGGACCTCATCGTCACGGTGGGCCAGCCCACCACTGCCGGCTCGAAGATCCTCGAAGGCTGGCACAGCCCGTACGACGCCACCGTGGTGGCCCGGCTGCGCGCCGCGAAGATGCCCATCCTGGGCAAAACCAACCTGGACGAATTCGCCATGGGTTCCTCCACCGAGCACTCCGCCTACGGCCCCACCCGCAACCCCTGGGACCTGGACCGGATCCCGGGCGGCTCCGGCGGCGGTTCCGCGGCCGCCGTCGCCGCGTTCGAGGCGCCCCTGGCCCTCGGAACCGACACCGGCGGCTCCATCCGGCAGCCGGGCGCCGTCACCGGCACCGTGGGGGTCAAACCCACCTACGGCAGCGTGTCCCGCTACGGCGCCATCGCCATGGCCTCCTCGCTGGACCAGATCGGCCCCGTCACCCGCACCGTGCTGGACTCGGCACTGCTGCACCAGGTCATCGGCGGGCACGACCCCAAGGACTCCACCTCCCTGCCGGAGCCGCTGGCGGACCTCGTGGCCGCGGCACGCACCGGCAACGTCGAGGGCCTGCGGATCGGCATCATCAGGGAACTGCACGGCGAGGGTTACCAGGCCGGCGTCGAAAACCGGTTCAACGAGGCGCTGGAACTGCTCAAGGACGCCGGCGCCACGATCGTTGAGGTCTCCTGCCCCAACTTCCAGTACGCCCTGGGCGCCTACTACCTGATCATGCCCTCCGAGGCGTCCTCCAACCTGGCAAAGTTCGACGGCGTCCGGTTCGGCCTGCGCGTCCTGCCCACCGACCCGCCGCTCACCATTGAACGGGTCATGGCAGCCACCCGCGCCGCCGGGTTCGGCGACGAGGTCAAGCGCCGCATCATCCTGGGCACCTACGCCCTGAGCGCCGGCTACTACGACGCCTACTACGGCTCGGCCCAGAAGGTCCGCACCCTGGTCCAGCGCGACTTCAACGCCGCGTTTGAACAGGCGGACGTGCTGATTTCCCCCACGGCGCCCACCACCGCGTTCAAATTGGGCGAAAAGCTGGACGATCCGCTGGCCATGTACCTCAACGACGTCGCCACCATCCCGGCCAACCTGGCCGGCGTCCCCGGACTCTCCCTCCCGGGCGGCCTCGCTGACGAGGACGGACTGCCCGTCGGTATCCAGCTGCTGGCCCCGGCCCGCGAGGACGCCCGGCTCTACCGCGTGGGCGCCGTCCTGGAATCGCTGCTGGAGGCCAAGTGGGGCGGCCCGCTGCTGGCCCAGGCCCCCGACCTTGCCGGCGCACCGGCACTCGAAGCCCAGGAGGCGAAATAATGAGCACCGACGCAACCCTGAGCTTCGAAGAGGCCATGGAGAAGTACGACCCCGTCCTGGGGTTTGAGGTCCACGTGGAACTCAACACCAAAACCAAGATGTTCTCCTCCGCGCCCAACGTGTTCGGCGACGAGCCCAACACCAACGTGAACGAGGTGGACCTCGGCCTGCCGGGCGTGCTGCCCGTGGTCAACCGGACGGCCATCGAGTCCTCCATCAAGATCGGCCTGGCGCTGAACTGCAGCATCGCCGAGTCCTGCACCTTTGCCCGGAAGCAGTACTTCTACCCGGACACACCCAAGAACTTCCAGACCTCCCAGTACGAGGACCCCATCGCGTACGACGGTTACCTGGACATCGAACTCGCCGACGGCACGGTGTTCCGCGTTGAGATTGAACGCGCCCACATGGAGGAGGACGCCGGGAAGCTGACCCACATGGGTGGCGCGGCCGGCCGCATCCAGGGCGCCGACTTCTCCCTGGTGGACTACAACCGCTCAGGCGTGCCGCTCGTGGAAATCGTCACCAAGCCCATCGAAGGCGCCGGCTCCCGCGCGCCGGAACTGGCCAAGGCCTACGTGGCCGCCGTCCGCGAGATCGTCAAGAACCTCGGCGTCTCCGATGCCCGGATGGAACGCGGCAACGTCCGCTGCGACGCCAACGTCTCGCTCCGCCCGCACGGCCGGGAACGGTTCGGCATCCGGTCCGAAACCAAAAACGTGAACTCGCTGCGCGCCGTCGAACACGCCGTCCGCTACGAGATCCAGCGCCACGCCGCCGTCCTGGACAACGGCAACCCGGTCATCCAGGAAACCCGGCACTGGCACGAGGACACCCGTACCACCACGTCGGGCCGGCCCAAGTCGGACGCTGACGACTACCGCTACTTCCCGGAACCGGACCTGGTGCCCGTGGTGGCGTCCCGTGAATGGGTGGAGGAGCTCCGCGCCACCTTGCCGGAGCCGCCGGCCGCCCGCCGCAAGCGCCTGCAGGCCGACTGGGGCTACTCCGACCTGGAATTCCGCGACGTGGTCAACGCCGGAGTCCTGGACGAGATCGAGGAAACCATTGCCGCCGGCGCCTCCGCTTCGGTGGCCCGTAAATGGTGGATGGGCGAAATCGTTGGGCGCGCCAAAAACGCCGACGTCGACCCCGGCCAGCTGGGCGTTGCACCCGCCACCATCGTGGAGCTTGCGAAAATGGTGGATGACGGCAAGATCAACAACAAGATGGCCACCGCTGTCCTGGACGGCGTCCTGGCCGGCGAAGGCACCCCGGCCGAAATCGTCGAGGCCCGCGGCCTGGCAGTGGTCTCGGACGACGGCCCCCTCCTCGAAGCCATCGACGCTGCCCTGGCGGCACAGCCGGACGTCGCGGAGAAGATCCGCGGCGGCAAGGTCCAGGCCATCGGCGCGATTGTTGGCGGCGTGATGAAGGCCACCCGTGGCCAGGCGGACGCCGGCCGCGTCCGTGAGCTGATCCTGGCGAAGCTCGGCGTCGAAGGCTGACACCGCCCGCTCCAACCCAACTGGGTCGCAGTAGTTGTCGTTTTGACCCCTCAAAACGACAACAACTGCGACCCAGTTGGGCGTTAAGCACTACTCGCATCCACAGGCACCGAACTACCCGTGTTCAGGGCCGCGTCCCGGTCCTACACTGAAGATCCAGGGCACAGCGCCCTGCCCGCTCTGTGGGAGGTATGGCCATGACCGTCCGGGAACCGTTGAGGCTTCGCAAGGCTTTCCTGGCCGGCGCCGTTGCGCTGGCGCTGACCGGCACGGGAGCCGCCATCGCCTGGTCGGCAACCGGGACCCCCACGCCCACCCCGGACACGCCCAGTGCGGCCGCGCCGGATACCGGTTCGGGCAAGGACACGGATCCGGCGAAGGACAAAGCCGCACACGCCCGTCCCCTCCACAGTGAAAGTGTGGTGAAGGAGGCCGACGGCACCTACCGCACGGTCCTGTCGCAGCGCGGCACGGTGGACGCCGTCAGCTCCACGGCCATCACGGTGAAAAGCGAGGACGGCTACAGCCAGACCTACGCCGTCACCGCTGGCACCCGGATCACGGTGATTCCCGCCCCCGCCGCGGACGGCTCACCGGCAACGGGCGACGACGGCAAACGGCTCAAGCCCACGGACGGCACCAGTGCGGACCTCGCCACAGGGGACGCCGTGCTGGTTGCCGGCGTGAAGGATGGCGGCACGGCCACTGCCCAAAGGATTGTCAAGGGCGCCGGCGACGGGCCCGGAATGGGACTGGGCCAGGGCCGCGGGAAAGGACACGGGCAAGGCCACGGCAAGCGCGCTGGGCAGAGTCAGGGGCAGGGTCAAGGCCACGGACCCAAAGCCTGAGCGCGGCGGATTCAGCTGATTTTGACCAGCCCCGCCATGATGTCCTCCAGTGCCTGGCACACCATCAGCACCGAGCGGCGCTTGAGGTTCTCCGGCCTGGCCAGCAGGTCAATCCGGCGGCGCGTGCTGATCCCGGACAGGGGACGGAGCACAATGTCCGGATTCAGCACCGGCCCCGCGGTGTACCGCGGCAGCAGGCCAACCACTCCGCCGGCCGCCACCAGCGCGGCCACGGTGGAGTAGTCATTGATGCGGTGCACAATGTTCAGTTCCCTGCTGGAAACGGCCGCGACGGCGGACAGCACGTCGGCGGGGGAGTAGCCGGCGTGGCTGGTCACCCAGGCCTCGGCCGCCACGTCCTGCACGCTCAGGGTGTCCTGCCCGGCCAGCCGGTGCCCGGCGGGGAGGGCCACGTCCAGCGGTTCGTGGGCCAGCGGGATCACCGTGACACGTTCGGTGGGCCACCGGGGGCTGTGGTCCATCCGGTGGGCCAGGACCAGGTCGTACCGGGCCGTCAACGCGGGGAAGTCCTGCTGGGCCACGTCCTCGTCGGACAATTCGATCCGTGGTTTCTCCGGGCCGTCCAGGATCCGGGCCAGCGGCGCAAAGACTGCCTGGCCGGCGCTGTGGAAGCCACACAGGCTCACCCGGCCGGCTGCGGACCCGTGATAGATCCCGATCGCATCCCGAGCGTCCGCCAGCGCACTGACCACGGCGGCGCCGGCGTCGGCCAGGACCTGGCCTGCTTCCGTCAGCACCAGGTTGCGGCCTTCCTTTCGCGTCAGCGGCACGTCGACCGTCCGCTGCAGGATGGCCAGTTGCTGCGAGACGGCGGACGGCGTGACCATCAGGGTGTCCGCCACCGCCTTGACGCTGCCCAGCGCGCCAAGCTCACGCAGGATTTCAAGCTGATGGATCTCCATCCCCCCAGTCTATGCATTAGCAAAAGCTACATCGTCGATTGAGAAATTCCCTGTTGTACTAAGCCGTTATCCCCGTTCTAATGAGGACGGAAGCACCCGCCCGCGGTGTGGCGATAAAGAGGAAGGAAGCCGATGAAGGCTTTGTACAAGTCAGGCCCCCAGGCCGGTTTCGAGCTGGTGGACCGGCCCGAACCGGAAGCCGGTCCGGCCGACGTAAAAATCCGTGTGATGACCACCGGTATCTGCGGCACCGACCTCCACATCCAGTCCTGGGACGCCTGGGCGCAGGGCATCATCGAGGCACCCCTGATCGCCGGCCACGAGTTCTACGGCGAAGTGGTGGCTGTGGGCGTGGACGTCCGCGACGTGAAAGTGGGCGACCGGGTATCCGGCGAAGGCCACGTGGTGTGCGGCATCTGCCGCAACTGCCGCGCGGGCCGCCGCCAGATGTGCATTCACACCGTCAGCGTGGGCGTGCAGCGCGACGGCGCCTTTGCCGAATACGTGGTGATCCCGGAAACCAACGTCTGGGTCCATCACGATCCGTCCATCACCCCCGAGCTCGGCGCCATCTTCGACCCCTTCGGCAACGCCGTGCACACCGCCCTGAGCTTCCCGCTGGTGGGCGAGGACGTCCTGATCACCGGCGCCGGGCCCATCGGCCTGATGGCCATCGCCGTCGCCCGGCACGCAGGGGCCCGCAAGATCGCCATCACGGACGTGTCCGGACCCCGCCTGGAGCTGGCCCGCACCCTCGGCGCGGACCTGGCCATCGACGTCTCCACCACCCGGGTCCGCGACGCCCAACGTGCGCTCGGCCTGCGCGAGGGCTTCGACATCGGCATGGAAATGTCCGGCCATCCCACGGCGCTGCCGGAGATGATCGAGAACATGAACCACGGTGGCCGGATCGCCATGCTGGGCCTGCCCAGCCAGGACATCACCATTGACTGGGCCAAGGTGGTCACGCACATGCTCACCCTCAAGGGCATCTACGGCCGCGAAATGTACGAGACCTGGTACGCCATGAGCGCCATGCTCTCCTCCAACCCCGTGCTCCACGCCGGCATCTCCGCCGTGGTGACGGACACCCTGCCCGCCACGGACTGGGAAAAAGGCTTTGACCTGGCCCGCAGCGGTTCCGGTGGCAAAGTTGTCCTCGACTGGACCCAACTCTAAGGAAACCCCATGTACTCCGCCATCAAGGACCAGCTGGCCACCGAGCTGGACAGCCTCCGCACCGCCGGGCTGTTCAAGACCGAGCGCAGCATCAACTCGCCGCAGTCCAGCCACATCACTGCAGCCCGGATCGGGGAACAGGGCGCCGCCGTCCTTAACTTCTGCGCCAACAACTACCTGGGCCTGGCCGACCACCCGGACATCATCACGGCCGCCAAGACCGCCATGGACGAGCGCGGTTTCGGCATGGCCAGCGTCCGCTTCATCTGTGGCACCCAGGACCTGCACCTGGAACTCGAAGCCAGGGTCTCCCGCTTCCTGGGCACCGAGGACACCATCCTGTTCTCCAGCTGCTTCGACGCCAACGGCGGTGTGTTCGAGTCCCTGTTCGGACCCGAGGACGCCATCATCTCCGATGCCCTCAACCACGCCTCGATCATCGACGGCATCCGGCTCTGCAAAGCCCGCCGTTACCGCTACGCCAACCAGGACATGGCCGAGCTCGAAGCCCGGCTGCAGGAGGCAGGCGACGCACGGCGCCGGATCATCGTCACGGACGGCGTCTTCTCCATGGACGGCTACCTCGCCCCGCTGGCTGCCATCTGCGACCTGGCCGAGCGCTACGACGCCCTGGTGATGGTGGACGACTCGCACGCCGTGGGCTTTATGGGCGGCACCGGCGCGGGTACGCCCGAGCATGCCGGCGTCTCCGACCGGGTGGACATCTACACGGGCACATTCGGCAAGGCCCTGGGTGGCGCCTCCGGCGGATACGTCTCGGGCCGCGCCGAAGTGGTGGCCATGCTCCGGCAGAAGGCCCGCCCCTACCTGTTCTCCAACTCCCTGGCGCCGGCGATCGTGGCCGCCACCATCAAGGCACTTGACCTGGTGGAAACCTCCGCTGACCTGCGGACCAGATTGTTCGCCAATGCGGAGCTGTTCCGCCGCCGGATGACGGAGGAGGGCTTCGAGCTCCTCCCCGGCGAGCACGCGATTGTGCCGGTGATGTTTGGTGACGCCGTCCTCGCGGCGAAGGTGGCGGACCGGATGCTGGCCCACGGAGTTTTCGTCACGGCCTTCAGCTTCCCGGTGGTTCCACGCGGTGCCGCAAGGATCCGCGTGCAGCTCTCGGCGTCGCATTCAGCGGCCGACGTCGAAGCGTGCGTGGGTGCGTTCGTCGCCAGCCGTGCCGCAGTAGCAGGCTAAGCCCGGCGCCGCCGGCAGCCGCCAACTCTGCAAGGATGGTGCCATGGCAGCACATTACGATGTCCTGATTGTTGGCGGCGGCATCGCCGGGCTTTCCCTGGCGGCCGCGCTGGCGGATCACTGCACGGTGGCGCTGGTGGAGGCGGAGCAGGAGCTGGCTTACCACACGTCCTCCCGCTCCGCCCGGCAGCTGATCCCCAGTTACGGCCCGCCGGTGGTGCAGGAACTGACTATGCGGACCCTGGAACTCATCGCCGCCCGGGACGCCGGGCAGCCCGTGCCGGTCCTGACGCCGCGCAGTTTTCTGCTGGTCGGCACCGAAGTCCTGGTTGCGGCCGGGGCAAGCGGACACATGGTGCCGGTGACACCGGACCAGGCGCTGGAGCTTTGTCCTGCCCTGGTCCCCGGCAGCTTCGAAGCCGCCGGGCTGGATACAGGCTCCTACGGCTGCGACGCGCCCCTGCTGCTGGCAGGCCACCGGCAGGCAGCCTTGGCCGCGGGGGCGGAGATCATCACCGGCGCACGCGTGCACTCAGCCCAGCGCCTGGGAACCGGCTGGCAGGTCGGCGCCGGCACGGAGGCCTTCGCAGCCACTGTGGTGGTCAACGCGGCCGGCGCCTGGGCCGATGAGCTGGCCGTCATCAGCGGCGTGGAGAAGCTGGGCCTGCAGCCCTACCGCCGCACCGCAGCGATTGCCGCCGTCGGCCGTTCCCTGCCCGCCGGCAGCCCCATGGTGGCCGCCGCGGATGACTCGTACTATTTCCGGCCCGACGGCGGCGACGTGCTGATTTCGCCGTCCGAGACAGTGCCCAGCGGCCCCGAGGACGCACAACCGCGCCCCGGCGATGTGGAAAACCTGGTGGCCCTCCTCAACCGGGTGACGTCGCTGGGCATTACCGGCGTACGCCGCGCGTGGACCGGGCTCCGGACCGAGGCTGCCGACGGCATCCCCGTGGCCGGGTTCGACGCGGAGGCCGCCGGGTTCTACTGGCTCGCCGGGCAAGGCGGGTACGGGTTCCAAACATCTGCCGCCATGGCCGAACTTGCCGCGGGGCAGATCCTGGCGCACCTGGGCGGCCGCCCAGGTCCGGAATCCCGGACAGCACGGGCGCTTGCAGCCACCCGCTGGTCCGTGCGGCGCTGAAGAATGATTCCATGAGCACCCTGATCACCAACATCGCCGAGCTGATGACCCAGGACCTGGACCACCGCGTCCTCAAGGACGCCGCCCTGGTGCTCGAGGGGGAGCGGATCGCCTGGCTGGGCCCCGCCGCGCACGCCCCTGCAGCGGACCAGGCGGTGGACGCCGGTGGCCGGGCCGTGCTGCCCGGCTGGGTGGACTCCCACACCCATCTTCTTTTCGCCGGCGACCGGACAGCCGAGTTCGAAGCCAGGATGGCGGGGGAAGCGTATGCCGCCGGCGGCATCGCCGTGACCATGGCCGCCACCCGGGCCACCGGCGACTACGACCTGACGCGGCTGGCAATGGGCAGGGTGGCCGAGGCCGTCGCCCAGGGCACCACCTACCTGGAGACGAAGACCGGCTACGGGCTGGACATCGACCACGAAGCCCGCAGCGCTCGGATCGCCTCCACCGTGGCGGACCAGGTGACCTACCTCGGCGCGCACCTGGTGCCGGCCGGCCAGGATCCGGAGGCCTACACGGACCTGGTCTGCGGGCCGATGCTGGCCGCCGTCCTGCCCTATGTGCAATGGGCGGACGTGTTTTGTGAGGAAGGTGCCTTCACGGCGGAGCAGTCACGCCGGGTGCTGCTTGCGTGCCGCGATGCCGGGCTGGGCCTGCGGGTCCACGGAAACCAGCTGGGGGAGGGGCCCGGGGTGCGGCTCGCCGTCGAGATGGGCGCCGCCAGCGTGGACCACGTCAATTACCTGGCCTGCGCCGACATCGAGGCCCTGGCCGGAACCTGGGCCGGCTGGGATCCTGGAAGCGGCACGGGACAGCGGGGAACGGTGGCCACCTGCCTGCCCGCCTGCGACCTCTCCACCCGCCAGCCGCTGGCGCCCGCCCGCGGACTCCTGGACGCCGGCGTCCAGGTGGCGCTCGCCTCAAACGCCAACCCCGGCACGTCCTACACCAGCTCCATGGCCTTCTGCGTCACCACGGCGGTGCTGCAGATGGGCCTCAGCGTCCACGAAGCCGTCCGCGCCGCCACCTACGGCGGGGCCCTCGCCCTGCACCGGGACACCGGCAGCGACGCCGACGGCCAGCGCGCCGTGGGATCCCTCGCCGTGGGGCACCGGGCGGACCTGCACGTCCTCAACGCGCCGTCCGCCACGCACCTCGCCTACCGACCGGGGATGCCGTTGACGTACGCTGTGTGGCGGGCCGGACGCCGCGAGCGCTAATACTGCCGCGAAATTGACGTTTTATGATCGTTTAGGGTCTGTTATGATCATAAAACGTCATCATGTGCGATGGCTCAAGCACTTTGGAGGCCTTCCGCATGACCCGTACCGACCGCCTGACGGCCATCCTTGACCTGTTGGCCCGGACCGGCCAGGTGGAAGTGGACGAGATCGTTACCACCCTTGCGGTTTCCCCGGCCACGGCCCGCCGCGACCTGGACAGCCTGGCGAAGCGCCGGCTGCTGACCCGGACGCGGGGCGGCGCCACCACCGGCGCCCTGGCCTACGACCTTCCCGGCCGGTACAACCGTGACGACCACGGCCAGGCCAAGGAACAGATCGCCCAGGCCGCATCTGCGCTGGTCCGCCCCGGTGCGGTGATCGGCCTGTGCGGCGGGACCACCAGCACTGCCCTAGCGCAGATCCTGGCCACGCGGGAAGACCTCAATGCTCCCGCGAACCAGCACACACTGACGGTGGTCACGAACGCCATCAACATCGCCGGCCAGCTCGCCGTGCGGCCCAACATCAAGGTCATGGTGACCGGGGGCATCCTCAACCCGCGCTCCTATGAGCTGGTGGGCCCGTATACGGACATCATCATGCAGAAGGTGGTGCTGGACATCGCCTTCATCGGCGTCAACGGCATCGACCCGGAGGTGGGTCCCACCAACACGGGCGAAGGGGAGGCCTCCGTCAACGCGCTGCTTGCCAGCCGGGCCCGGATTTCGTATGTCCTGGCCGACTCGTCGAAGGTGGGCGTGCGGGCCTTTGCCACGATGGACGGCTACAACTTCACCCGCCTGATCACGGACGCCGGGATCTCGCCGCGGGACAAGGCCGCGTTTGAAGCCAACGGCACCGAAGTGATCGTCGCTCCCGGATAAAGGGCCGCCGGCCCACGGGGACCACCGGGATCCAGTGCCGGCCGGGGCGGTCAGCCCGGATCCAGCAACAGCAGGCAAAATGGGTACATGCTGGTTCCCTCCCGCCGCAGGCTGCGGCTCGAAGTCTGGATTGTCCTGGGGTTGTCCCTGGGACAATCCGCCGTCTATTCCGTGGTGCAGCTGCTGGACAAGCTGTCCCGCGCGCCGCTGGTGGAGGGCACCTCAACCCTGAACCGCTCGCAAAGTACCCGGGAATACTTCGACCTGACCTACCAGCTGCTGGACATCGCCTTTGCCCTGGTGCCGGTCCTCCTGGTGATCTACTTCCTGACCGACCAGCGCCAGGCGGCACCTGCCGGACCCGGCAACCCGCCGGTCATCGGCGGCGCCAACGCCTCCCGCCACACGGGCTCCGCTTTCCGGCAGCTTGGCTTCACCTTCGACAGGCCCGGCCGCGACCTGCTCCAGGGCCTCGGCCTGGCCGCCCTGATCGGCATCCCATCACTGGGCCTCTACGCCGCCGGGCGGGCGCTGGGCATCACCACCGCCATCATCCCCAGCGCCCTGGATGCCTACTGGTGGACCGTTCCGGTGCTGATCCTCTCCGCCGTCCGGCACGGCATTGTGGAAGAGGTCATTGTGGTGGGGTACCTGATGAACCGCTTCGGCAAGTTCGGCTGGAGCCTGCCGGTGTCCATCGCGGCCAGTGCGCTGCTGCGTGGCAGCTACCACCTTTACCAGGGCTTCGGGCCCTTCATCGGGAACGTGGTGATGGGCGTTGTCTTCGCGTGGCTCTACACCCGGACCAAACGCGTGATGCCGTTGGTCATCGCGCACGCGCTGCTCGACATTGTGGCGTTTGTCGGCTTCAGCCTGTTTGGCAAGGCGGTGGGGCTGGGCTGACCGTCCCGGGCCTCATGCCTGCCCGCGGTGGCGGGCGGCCGCCGTCGTCCGGTTGATGCTTTTGCCGCTCAATGATTCGGCCGCCATCAGCAGGTGACGCCGTTGTCAGCTGCTGATGGCGGTCGAAGGGTGGGTGGGCGCGGACGCCCGGAAGCACCGGACCCGGCGCAGGCCGGATCCGGTGCGGCGGAGGATCAGATGGTGACTGCGCCGTTGGCGGTTTCGAAGGTGACCGAGAGGATTCCGGGCGTGCCGTGCGGGGCAACCCAATCCACTGCAACATCCTCGAGCGGCTTCTCCACCGGTTCGCCCAGCCATTCGGTGACCCGCTCGGCGGAACCGGCGATGGTCAGGCAGCTCATCTTAACGTTGCCTTCGTAGGCGTTGGACGGGTGCAGGGAGGGGTCGCCCTCCCACTTCAGCATGTAGGGCACCTGGGGATCCGCGATGAGGCCCAGGATGCCGATCTGCTTCCAGACCAGTTCGCGGCCGTCAGGGAACTTGCGGTTGCCGTTGACGGAAGACCGGCCCAGCCGCTCCTCGAAAGGGGCAAGGTCGTCCACTTCGACGCACCAGCCCATCCAGCCGCCACCGGCTTCGGAGCGGGCGCGGACAGCCTGCCCGAAAGGCGCCTTGTCCGAGGCGGGGTGCGCCAGAACCTCCACCACCTCAAGGTACTTGTGGCCCGCGAGGGGAATGATCATGTTCCGGGTTCCGAAACGGGGATGCACCCCGCCCTTGACGGCTTCCACACCCAGGGCGGAAGCGATTCGTTCGGTGGTGGCCGCCAGGCCATCCTGTTCACAGGCGTAAGAGACGTGATCCATGCGCATGCCAACATCTTGGCACTTTGTGATCCGCCTCTCAGCTAAGGCTTGCCTTACATGATTTTTCCGCTGGGCGGAGTTCCTGTTGTGGCCCGGCAACGGGGCCGTGGGACCATGTTCGTCACAATCCTGTACCGCGCTCCCGGACAGTTCCTACACTGGGCACAGGTCATGAGTGCCAGCATCAAGCCCCGGCTCGCTGGCCGGCAACCCTCCACCCGCGGTGGGGTGCCCCGGGTGAGGACCTGGCTGTCCGGCACCGGCCGGATGGCAAGCGCGGCCCGTGCTGCTTCCTGCATGCCGGGCCCCTGTGAAGTGGAGCCAAAGATGTCCAACGGATGGTCGTTTGAAACCCGCCAGATCCATGCAGGCCAGGAACCGGACAGCGCCACCGGCGCCCGGGCCCTGCCCATCTACCAGACCACCTCGTTTGTGTTCCCCAGCGCCGAAAGCGCGGCCAACAGGTTCGCCCTGGCCGAACTCTCGCCCATCTACACCCGCATCGGCAACCCCACCCAGGACGCCGTGGAGCAGCGGATCGCCAGCCTGGAAGGCGGCCTCGCGGCCCTCCTGCTCAGCTCCGGGCAGGCCGCCGAGACGTTCGCGGTCCTGAACATCGCCGAGGCCGGCGACCACATCGTGGCCAGCCCCAGCCTTTACGGCGGGACCTACAACCTCTTCGCCCACACCCTGAAGAAGTTCGGCATCACCGTGACGTTTGTGGCGGACCCGGACAACCTGGACCAGTGGCGCGACGCCGTGCAGCCCAACACCAAGCTGTTCTTCGGCGAGGTGGTATCCAACCCGCGCCAGGACGTTTTGGACATCGAGGGCATTTCCGGGGTGGCGCACCAGGCGGGAGTGCCGCTGATCGTGGACAACACGCTGTCCACCCCGTACCTGATCCGGCCGCTGGAGTGGGGCGCGGACATCGTCCTGCACTCGGCCACGAAGTACCTGGGCGGACACGGCGCCGCCATCGCCGGCGTGATCGTGGACTCGGGCAAGTTCGACTTCACCAGGGAACCGGAGAAGTTCCCCGGCTTCAACACCCCGGACCCCACCTACAACGGCCTGGTCTACGGCCGCGACCTGGGTGCCGACGGCGCCCTGGGTGCCAACCTGTCCTACATCCTGAAGGCCCGCGTGCAGCTGCTGCGTGACCTGGGCTCCGCCGTGTCACCGTTCAACGCGTTCCTGATCGCCCAGGGCCTGGAAACCCTGAGCCTGCGGGTGGAGCGGCATGTCTCCAACGCCATTGAGGTGGCCCGTTGGCTCGAGGCGCGGGACGACGTCGAATCCGTTGCCTACGCCGGCCTGCCCTCCAGCCCCTGGTTTGAGCGCGGCCAAAAGTACGGGCCGCGGGGCACCGGGGCGATCGTGGCCTTCAACCTCGCCGGCGGGGCCGCGGCCGGCCAGCGTTTTGTCGATGCGCTGGAACTGCACTCCCATGTGGCCAACATCGGCGATGTCCGGTCGCTGGTGATCCACCCCGCGTCCACCACCCACAGCCAGCTGTCCCCTGAGCAGCAGGCCGTTGCCGGGGTCACGCCGGGCCTGGTCCGGTTGTCCGTGGGACTGGAACACATCGATGACATCCTGGCCGACCTGGAAGCAGGTTTCCGGGCGGCCAAGGCGGCAGCAGGTTCCTGACCGGACCCTAACGGACCGGCTGCCTTTGGGCCGGGGCAAGTCACAACCAGTCACACTCTTGGCCCGGGGTGGGGTGTTCTTCGTACACTCGAACAAGGTCATGAGTGCCAGTGACAGCCCCGGCTTGCTGGCCGGCAACCCTCCTTCCGCGGTGGGGTGCCCCGGGTGAAGACCTGGCCTGCCGGTCATTCGACGGCAGGCAAGCGCGTAGAAGAGGTCTTGCCATGACGGTTACCGTCGCCCGTACCACCGTTCCCGAACACGGGATTGTCCGCTTCGCCTCCGTAGGGGCCCTGGAACTTGAAGCCGGCGGATACCTGCCGGACGTCACCCTGGCCTACGAAACGTGGGGCACCCTGAACGCCGACGGCAGCAACGCCATCCTGATCGAGCATGCCCTGACCGGCAGCACCCACGTTGCCCGCGGCGACAGCGACGAGCCCGGCTGGTGGGAACAGCTGGCCGGTCCGGGCGCACCCGTGGACACGGACCGGTTTTTTGTGGTGTCCATCAACATTGTGGGCGGCTGTTACGGGTCCACGGGACCGTCCTCAGCCGCGCCGGACGGCGGCCCGTGGGGTTCCCGGTTTCCGCTGGTGACCCTGCGGGACAGCACCGTGGCCGAAGCCAGGCTCGCAGACCAGCTGGGCATCCGCAGCTGGTTCGCCGTCCTGGGCGGCTCCATGGGCGGTGCGCGTGCCTTGGAATGGGCGGTGACCTACCCGGAGCGGGTGCAGCGGTGCGCCGTCATCGCCGTCGGTGCGGCGAGCACCGCAGAGCAGATCGCGTTTGCGCAGGCGCAGACGCTGGCCATCCGCCAGGATGCCAACTTCCAGGGCGGCGACTACTACGGCGGCCCGTTCCCCGGGGACGGTCTGGCCCTGGCCCGGCGCATCGCCCACATCACCTACCGGTCCGCCGCGGAACTCGAAGGCCGGTTCGGCCGGCAGGCGCAGGCCGCCGAAACACCGGTCCGCGCGGATTCGCTGGCCGCCCGGGGCCGCTACCAGGTGGAAAGCTACCTGGACCACCAAGGCAACAAACTGGTCCAGCGGTTCGACGCCAACAGCTACATCGCGCTCACCGAGGCACTCATGAGCCATGACGTCACCCGCAACCGGGGCACGCTGGCGCAGGCGCTGGACGTGCCGGGAGTCCGGTTTTTTGTCGCAGCCGTCGACTCGGACCGGCTGTACTTCCCTGCGCAGTCCTACGAGCTGGCGGCGGCGCTGCCGGGCGAGGTGGACGTCCACCTGATCCAGGCGCCGATCGGGCACGACGGCTTCCTGACCGAGATCGGCCAGCTGGGGGCGCAGCTGCGGGCATCGTTCCTCGTCTAGTCGGGCTACCCCGGCCGGGTTGGTCAGCCCTTCATGATCTCGCCACGGCGGGTCATGTACTCCTCCATGGAGAGCTCACCGTTGCTGTACTGCTGGTCCAGTTCGGCGAGTTTGCGGGCCCGGAAGCCCTGCGGGGCCGACGGCGGCGGGGGAGTGGCGGGCGCCTGCGGCTGTTCCGGAGCGGGCTGGCCGGGCTGACCCGGGTACCCGCCCTGGCCGGGTTGTGCGGGGTAACCGGGCTGGCCCGGGTACCCGCCCTGGTGCGGGGCCTGCGGCCGGCCGAACGGGTCAGGCAGCGGCTGCGGCCGGTCGATGGGCTGCGGCGCGTCGATCTGGCGGAAACCGCCGCCGTAGTAGTCCTGCTGGGTGTAGCCGTCGCGGGGCTGGTTGTTCTGCGGTCCGGGGCCGCCGGGGAACTGGTTGGGATAGCGGCCGGAGAAGCTCTGGTCCTGGTTCCGGCGGGCCACTGACTTCCGGTACATCCGCATGCCCATGGGGATGACAAAGGACAGGATGATGATCCAGAAAAACAGGTTGCTCACGGTGCCGCGCCTCTCGTGTGTGTCCTCCCAGCTTAGCCGGGGCGCGCCGGATGAGGGTGCGCCGGAAGGAATCCGCGCACCTCAACCAGAACCGACGGGAAGGGCAGGCTACTCCGCTGTGGCTGCCGTGGTCCCCAGCGGACCTTCGCCGGACCCCAACGGGACGCCCGGGCCAAAGGCGGGACCCGGCGTCGGGCGTTTTGCGGTGATGCCATCGCCGGAGGACTGGTGGCGCAGCCGGCGCAGGACCCACGGGACGAAATATTCGCGGGCCCACACCAGGTCCCCGCTCCGGGCTTCCCGCCATGTGCTGGGCGGCAGCGGTTTCGGGTGCAGGGGTTCGAGGGTGTGCTCGACGTTGAGTGAGTCCAGCACCATCGCGGCGATGGTGTGGTGGCCCACCGGCGAGAAGTGCAGCCGGTCCTGGTCCCACATCTGCGGATCGCGGAGCTGCCGCAGGGACCACATATCCGCAATAACGGCGTCATGCCGGGCGGCTATGGTGCGGAGGTTCTCGTTGTAGATGGCCACCTTGGACCGGATCCGGCCCAGCACCGACGAACCCGTATCCGGGCCGTTGAACAACACCACCGTGGCACCGTTCATGGCCAGGATCTGCACCACGGAATCAAGTTTCCCGGCCAGCGCATCCGGATCGCCGCCGCGCCGCAGGAGGTCGTTGCCGCCCGCGGACAGGGTCACCAGGTCCGGGCGGAGGGCCAGGGCCGGTGCCAGCTGCTGGTCCACGATCTGCTGCAGGAGCCGGCCGCGGACGGCGAGGTTTGCGTAGGCGAAGTCCTTCTGCGTGCGGCCAAGTTCCTCCGCCACCCGGTCCGCCCAGCCGCGGAACCCGCCGGGGGACGAGGGCTCGGGATCGCCGATGCCCTCCGTAAAGGAATCGCCCAGGGCTACATACCGGGTCCAGGGGTGCGATTCGGTCCGGGGGTGCGGGGTCTGGCTGGCGTTTGTGTCACTCACGTTCCTATCCTGCCTTCTGCTGCGCTGGCTACGCCAACGTAGGTTGTTACTTTCGGGTAACTGTAAGAATGGAAACCATGACTGATGCTTCTGTATTTCCTGCCCCCGTTGTCCAGTGGTCCCACCCCGAGGACCAGCGTGCGGGCAAGCCGTTGCTGGTGCTGCTCCACGGCTACGGCGCCAACGAACAGGACCTGATGGGCCTGGCCGACATGCTGCCGGCAGGATTCGCCATCGCCTCGGTCCGTGCACCCCTCGCCATGGGCCAGGGCTACACCTGGTTCCCGCTGACGGCGTCCATCGAGTACACGCTGGAGCGCGTCACCGAGGCGTCCGCCTATGTGCAGGAGTGGATCGACGGGATCCGGCCACACCACCCGTCAGTGACACTGCTGGGCTTTTCCATGGGCATGGCCATGGCCACCACGCTCCTGCGGCAGCGGCCGCAGGACTATGCGGCCGTCGTCGGGCTGTCCGGTTTTGCGGTCGACGCCGGCGCAGACCCCTCATTCCACGACGCCGACCTGCAGGGCACCGTGCCGTTCTTCTGGGGCCGGGACCAGCAGGACCCGGTGATCACCGCGGACAAGATCGACTTCACCATGGGCTGGGTCCGCAAACACGTCAAGCTCACCAAGGTGCTGTACACGGGCATGTGGCACGGCATCAACCAGCAGGAAATCGGGCACGTGGGAGAATTCCTCACCCATGAGGTGCTCAACAAGCAGGACTGACGACGGCGGCCGGCCAGTCCCGGAGCACCTCAGCGGGTCGTGCCGCCCGCGATCAGCCCGCCGTAAGCCCGCCGCTTCCCGCCGTCAGCCGGCCGCTTCCGGTCAGTCCGCTGCGGGGGCGCTGACCCGGACGGTTTGCCCGTTCACGGTGACGGTGTCGCCGTTGTGGAGCTGGCGGCCGCGGCGGTCATCGATCTCGCCGTTCACCTTGACCAGCCCGTTCTTCACCACTTCGGCGGCCTCAACACCGTCTTCCACCAGGTTGGCAAGCTTCAGCAGCTGGCCCAGGCGGATCATGCTGTCGCGGATGGGGATGTCCTCTACGGGGTTGCTCATACAGCAATAATGCCTGACGTAAGGTGGATCCAATGACCTCACCCTCCCGCCTGCCGCTCCTGGCGGGCCTCCCGCTTGCGGTGCTGGCCGGCCTCGCCATCCCCGCCCAGGGCCGCATCAACGGGGCGCTGGCCACCCGCCTGGATGACGGCGTCGCCGCGTCCGTGGTGAGCTTCAGCACAGGCCTGCTGGTGATGCTCCTCATCTCGGTGCTGCTGCCCCGGGGCCGGGCCGGGCTGGCCCGGATCCTGCCGGCCGTCCGCACCCGCGCCTTCCCGCGCGTCTACGTTATGGCCGGCGGGATCGGGGCCATCTTTGTCTTCGCCCAGTCATTCACGGTGGGCATCCTGGGCGTGGCGCTGTTCACGGTGGCCACGGTGACAGGCCAGACCCTCAGCGGGCTGCTGGTGGACCGGCTGGGCATCGGCCCCGCAGGCCGCAAATCCATCACCGGCATCCGCGTGGTGGGCTGCGTGCTGACCATCGCCGCCGTGGCCTGGGCGGTTTCGCCGAGGTTCGCCGGCGGCCCGGGAGCGGCCGACGCCGGCGGGCTGGTCCTGCCGCTGCTGCTGCCCCTGCTGGCCGGGTTCCTGATGAGCTTCCAGCAGGCCATGAACGGCACCGCCACCGTCCACTACGGAACACCCATCGCCGCCACCCTGGTGAACTTCGTGGCCGGCTGCGCCGTGCTGTGGACCGTGTACGGCATCAAGGTGGCAGTGGCCGGGGCCGGGAACCCGCTGCCGGTCGAGTGGTGGTACTACGTGGGCGGACCCATGGGCTGCGTTTTCATCGGTGTGGGCGCGCTCCTGGTGCGCAGCCTGGGTGTGCTGGTCACCGGCCTGGGCATGATCGCCGGCCAGCTGCTGGGGTCCCTGGCCCTGGACGTGGCGCTGCCCGCACCGGGCTCCGTTGTGGCTCCGGCCACCGTCCTGGGAACTGTCCTCACCCTGGGGGCCATCATCCTGGCCACCCTGCCCTGGCCGCGGGGCGCGCTCCGCAGGCAGGGCCGGTAGGCTGGGACACGCAGCTTTCTGCAACATTTTCCTTCATCCAATCCGCCGGAAACCCGTGGTGCCCCACCACCGGAGTGCCGGCACCGAAAAAACCGCGGACCGCACCCAGCGGCCCTGTAGAAACTGGAGTTCCCCATGGCAGCAAAATCCGTTCTTGACCAGGTCATTTCCCTCTCCAAGCGGAGGGGCTTCGTGTTCCAGGCCGGTGAGATCTACGGAGGTTCGCGTTCTGCCTGGGACTACGGGCCCCTCGGCGCCGAACTGAAGGAAAACATCAAGCGCCAGTGGTGGCAGTCGATGGTCCGCGGCCGCGAGGATGTGGTGGGACTCGATTCCTCCGTCATCCTGCCCCGCCAGGTCTGGGAAGCCTCAGGCCACGTGGACGTCTTCTCCGATCCGCTGGTGGAGTGCCTTTCCTGCCACAAGCGCTACCGCGCAGACCACCTCGAGGAAGAGTACGAGGAGAAGAAGGGCCGGCCGGCGGAAAACGGCCTCAAGGACATTGCGTGCGCAAACTGCGGCACCCGCGGGGAATGGACCGCCCCGCAGGAATTCTCCGGCCTGCTCAAAACCTTTCTGGGCCCCGTCGCCAGCGAAGAGGGCATGCACTACCTGCGCCCCGAAACCGCGCAGGGCATCTTTGTGAACTTCAACAACGTGCTCACCACCGCCCGGAAGAAGCCGCCGTTCGGCATCGGCCAGATCGGCAAGTCCTTCCGCAACGAGATCACGCCCGGCAACTTCATCTTCCGCACCCGCGAGTTCGAGCAGATGGAAATGGAGTTCTTTGTTGAGCCCGGCACTGACGAGGAATGGCACCGCTACTGGATGACGGAGCGGATGTCCTGGTACACCGGCCTGGGCATCAAGGAAGAGAACCTGCGCTTCTTCGAGCACCCGCTGGAAAAGCTCAGCCACTACTCCAAGGGCACCACCGACATTGAATACCGGTTCGGGTTCCAGGGCTCGGAGTGGGGCGAGCTTGAAGGCATCGCCAACCGCACCGACTTCGACCTGTCCACCCATGCCAAGGCCTCCGGCACGGACCTGAGCTACTTCAACCAGGCCACCAATGAGCGTTACACGCCGTTTGTGATCGAGCCGGCCGCCGGCCTGACCCGGTCCTTCATGGCGTTCCTGGTGGATGCCTACACGGAGGACGAGGCCCCCAACGCCAAGGGCGGCGTGGACGTGCGCACCGTGCTGAAGCTCGACCCGCGCCTGGCGCCGGTCAAGGCCGCCGTGCTGCCGCTGAGCCGCAACGAGGATCTGTCCCCGAAGGCCAAGGCCCTGGGCGCGCAGCTGCGGAAGAACTGGAACATCGATTTCGACGACGCCGGCGCAATCGGCCGCCGCTACCGCCGCCAGGACGAGATCGGCACCCCGTTCTGCATCACCGTGGACTTCGACACCCTCGAGGACCAGGCCGTGACCATCCGCGAGCGGGACACCATGAGCCAGGAACGTGTGTCCCTGGACAAGGTGGAAGGCTACCTGGCCGCCCGCCTGATCGGCGCCTGAGCATGGCCATCGAATACCGCAGCTGGCGCGAAGGCGACGACCTGGCGCTCCTGGAACTCTGGGGCGGGCCCGAGACCCACCAGGCCCGGCAGTTCCGTGGCGCCCTGGCCGAGTCCTCGGCCGGGACCAACGGCACCCCGTGGCGGCGCTGCATCGTCGCCGAGGACGTGCTGGACGGCGTCGGGATCCCCGTGGCCGCCGGCGTGGTCTATGAAGCGTCCCTGCACCCGGAACGGCTGTGGACGTACGTCGAGGTGGCGCGCGACCATCGCCGCTCCGGCATCGGCGCCACGCTCCTGACCATGCTCCGCCGCGAAGCGGAGCAGTCGCCGTCGGGCGTTTCAAAGCTGCGCGCCAAAGTGGAGCCCGGCACCCCCGGTGCCGAATTCGCGGCAGCCTTCGGGCTGGCCTCCATCCAGCGGTCCCGCCTGGTGGTGGTGGAACCCGGCGCGCTGCGGCTTCCGGTGTTCCCTGAATCTGACAACGGCGCGGCCGGCGAAAACGCGGGTTCGGACGTGGTGATGGACCTGGCCACGGGCTCGGTGGAGCTCACCGACGTGGTGGGACGCTACTACACGGCCATCCACAGCTGGGACTCCCCGGGCGAGTTGTCAGTGGGCCAGGTGCAGAAGCTGTTCCTGGACGACCTCACCGGTGCGCACGGCGCCATTGTGCTGCGCGCTGAGCCGGGCTCGGCCTTCGGGCCGGGCGTGGCACCCACCCGGAAGGGCAAAATCCGGGCCTTCGCCGTCAGTTACGCGGCACCCACCCAGGACCCGGACGGCCGGCCGCTCGGCGACACCGGCGCGGCAACCGACGTTTTTGTTGGCCACGACCCGGCGCTGGAGGCCGCGGATGCTGCCGAAGCGGTCCGGGACATGCTGTCGCTGATCGCCTACCAGCACCCCGTGATGCTGGAACTGGACGATTCGATGACCGCCCTGCGGGCCGCCGTCGAGCCGCTCCTGGCGGGCGGAAAAGCCCGGCTGGCCGGACCGGAAACCCTGGTGGTCTCGGACTGATCCTGCCCTGCTGCCCCGGCCAACCGGTCGAAGCCAAGGGGCCGCGGAAAGAAATTTCCGCGGCCCCTTGCGTATCAGCAGGGCACGTCAGCAGGGCACCTCAGCGTGGACCGTCAGCGGGGACCACGACGGCGGCCCCTGGCTGCGTCCTCGGCGTCCAGCAGGGCCCGCTCGGCGTCGGACGGTGCTCCGCCGCCAAGATGGGCGGGCTGCCACCACGCACCAGGGCGGGCCGGCAACGGAAAGTCGTCAGTGCAGCGGTCGATGCCGGCCTGCAGCTCCTCCCGGAGCGCAGCAGTCGCCGCCTCGGCGTCTACCCCCGGCGCATACCGTACGGGTTCGCCCACCTGGACCCGGACCGGAGCCCGCCAGGTCCGCCGGGCCGAAAAACCGTGCCCGCGGGTGAGTAGCCGGTGCGCACCCCACACGGACACCGGGATCACGGGAACCCCGGCCTCCGCCGCCATCCGGACCACACCCGTCCTGCACTCCCGGACGGTGAAACTGCGGCTCACGCCGGCCTCCGGGAAAACCGCCAGGTATTCGCCGGCGCGGAGTTTGGCCACGGCGGCGTCGTAGGCGTCCTTACGCTCCGTGTATCCCACCACCACGTGCCCGGACGCGCTGATGGCCGGTCCGGCGAACCAGTGGTCGGCGGCGCCCTGGTGGATGAGGAACCGGAGCTGCGCCCGGGCGTGCTTCCACAGCAGCAGCTCAGCCACCGCGAAGTCCAGGTAGCCGAAATGCGTCACGGCAAACACCGCGCCGGTCCCGGGCCGGACCGGCCGGGACGCACCCAGCCGCGGGGCAGGTGCCGGCAGGTTCTCCTGGCCCGTGGTGATGATGCGGACCCTGAACGCGGCCCGCAGCGCCAGCCCGGTCCGCACCACCAGGCGGTAGAAGCGGTCACTCGGCGCCGGGCGCCACGGCATCCTCACAAGGTGACCTGGACTGCTGATTCCGGCAGCAGTTGGGCATACGAGCGGGGGACCGGGGCGCCGGCACGCGTGGACTCGTTGAAGGCGCTCAGGACAAAGCCGGTGGCCAGTCCCTGCCAGAGCCGGAGCTTGCGGAGCATAAAGTGCCCGGCCCCGTTCAGGGTCACGTACTGCATGCTGGCTGCGGATCTGGAGGCCCGGCGGGCGAAAGCCAGCGACTGGGCGGCGCTGGTCCAGTGGTCCACGGTGCCGTGCACAATCAGCACTTTCCGGCCAGCCACCCCTGTGGCAGGCGTTTCCGGGCTGAGCCACGGCGCAAGGGCCACCACTGCCTCGACCTGGGGGTGGTCGGCGGCGCAGACGGCGGTCAGGCCGCCCATCGAGTGGCCCAGCAGGTAGATGGGCACGCCGGGATGTCTTTCGGTGATCTGCGCCAGCGCCCAGCGGGCATCACGCAGGGGTGACATGTCGGGTCCGTTCCAGCCCCGGACGCTGTTCCGCAGGGACCAGACGGCCAGGCCGCTGCGCCCGCCCGCACGGTGCAGCTGGCGGGCAAAGGGAATCATCCGGGCCGGGCTCAGATGGCGTGCCTCCACGGGCTCGCGGCTGCGGGACTTGCCGCCGTGCAGCACCAGCACCACGCCCTTGGTGGCACCGGATGCCGGCAGGACGGTGAGGACCGCCTGGTGGCTGTGGCCCGGTGTTCCCTGGGCGGCCTGCTGCCCACTGCTGTCAGTACTTCGGTTGGCCACGCTTGGTACCTCCCAGTCCCGGTCATCCATTTATCAACCCTAAGGTGCCGGAAGTAGAGTTCAACGCATGAGGTTTTTCTGCTGATGGGAGCCGGCCACTCCCACGCTTCACAAGGTCATTCGGAGCCAACCCCGGAAGCGATGGCCGCACGGCGCAAAGCCAACCGCATCCTCGCGGCCATCCTGATTCCCCTCACCCTGCTGACGCTCGCGGGGATGGCGATGCTCTGGCCCTCCGGCAGCAAGGAGGGCATCTCGCTGGCCAATCCGTACGCTGCGGCACCCGGTGTGACGTTTGATACCGGCACCATCCAGAGTGTGAGCGTCGAAAGCTGTATGCAGGGTTCTACGGCGGCGCCCGGGGAGGCCGGGCAGCAGGCGGGCCCGGACGCAGCCCAGGGGGCCAATCAAGGCTCCGACTGCACCTTCGCCTCGACCGAGCCGGACAAGGGCGGCAACCCGGTCAAGGTGGTCATCAACCCGGACGTTGCAGCCTCGCACGGCGTGAAACCCGGCGACCAGATCAGGTACCTGAACCTGTCCAACGCCCAGGGCGCCTCCGCCACGCAGACATCACCCGCCTACATCTTTGTGGACTTCGTCAGGACCCTTCCCATTGTGCTGCTGGCCCTGCTGTACGCGGCAGTGGTGATCGCTGTGGCCCGCTGGCGTGGCCTGCGTGCTCTGGTGGGACTGGTGGGCGCCTACTTTGTGCTGGCCGGCTTTATGCTGCCCGGCCTGGTGGAGGGCAAACCGCCGCTGCTCCTGGCGCTGGTGGGATCCACGGTGATCATGATCGGGGTCCTGTACTTTGCCCATGGTTTCTCGGCCCGGACGTCCACGGCGCTGTTGGGCACCATGTTCGGGCTGGGCATTACGGCGCTGCTGGCTGCCTGGGCCACCGACGCCGCCAACCTTGCCGGTGTTGGTAATCACGACGCCAGTACCCTTATCAACACCTCGGCCAACATCTCCATCTCCGGGGTGATCCTGTGCGGCCTCATCATCTCCGGGCTCGGCGTCCTCAACGACGTGACCATCACGCAGTCCTCGGCCGTGTGGGAGCTCTACGAGCTGGCCCCGGAGAGCAGCGCCCGGAAGCTCTTCACCTCCGCGATGCGGATTGGCCGGGACCACATCGCCTCCACGGTCTACACCATCGCCTTCGCCTATGCCGGCGCCGCCCTGCCCATCCTCATCATCGTGATGCTGTACGACCGGCCCCTGGGCGAGACCCTCACCAGCGCCGAACTGTCCGAGGAAGTCATCAGGACCCTCGTCGGATCCATCGGCCTGGTCCTGGCCATCCCCGTGACCACCCTGATCGCCGTCCTGGTGGTCAAGGCCACCAGCATCCGCCACGCCGGCGGTTCCGGCGCAAAAGCCGGCGTTTCGGCAGGCGCAACAGCGGCCAATGGAACGGCCGACGGCGGCGGAACGGACGGCGGAACTGCCGACGGCGGCGCAGCCAGGGACAGCCGGCGGCTGGATACCGGGAGCCTCGCCGCAGCCGCAACGGCAGCGGGGGACGAAGCGGCGGCCACCCGGCGGGGCCGGCGGGCAGACCGGGGCTGAGGCAGGCCCCGGGGCCGCTGGCCGCCCTGACCTTCCGGCACGATTTGCCCGGCTTTGCAACAATGGACAGGTGACTGTTGTAGCAACCCCGCCCGCTCCCAAGCTGGAACTCCCGCCCCTGAAGCTGGGACCCCTCACCGTGGACACGCCGGTGATCCTGGCGCCCATGGCCGGCATTACCAATTCCGCGTTCCGCCGCCTCTGCCGCGAGTACGGCGGCGGCATGTACGTGGCCGAAATGGTGACCTCCCGCGCCCTGGTGGAGCGGACCCCCGAATCGCTGCGCATCATCTCCCACGACGACGATGAAAAGGTCCGCTCGGTCCAGCTGTACGGCGTGGACCCCGTCACCGTGGGCGCAGCCGTCAGGATGCTGGTGGAAGAGGACCGCGCAGACCACATCGACCTGAACTTCGGCTGCCCGGTGCCCAAGGTCACCCGCCGCGGCGGCGGCTCGGCCCTGCCCTGGAAAACGGACCTGTTCACCTCGATCGTGCAGACCGCCGTCCGGGAAGCGGGCAAGGGCAACGTCCCGCTGACCATCAAGATGCGCAAAGGCATCGACGATGACCACCTGACGTACCTCGAGGCCGGCCGGATCGCCCGTGATTCCGGGGTGGCCGCCGTCGCCCTCCACGGCCGCACAGCCGCCCAGTTCTACTCCGGCCAGGCTGACTGGTCCGCCATCGCCCGCCTCCGTGAGGCCCTGCCGGACGTTCCCGTGCTGGGCAACGGCGACATCTGGTCCGCTGAGGATGCCGTCCGGATGGTCCGCGAGACCGGCGTCGACGGCGTGGTCATTGGCCGCGGCTGCCAGGGCCGGCCGTGGCTCTTCGGCGACCTGCAGGCCGCCTTCGAAGGCAAGGACATCCGGCACACGCCCAACCTGGGCCAGGTGGCGCAGGGCGTGTACCGGCATGCCGAACTGATGGTGGAGACCTTCGGCGACGAGGGCAAGGCCCTCCGCGAGATCCGCAAGCACATCGCCTGGTACTTCAAGGGGTATGTGGTGGGCGGCGAGCTCCGCACCCGGATGGCGCTGGTGAACAGCCTCGAGGAACTGCGCGCGGCCCTGGCCGAGCTCGACGCGGAGTCCCCGTATCCGGGCGGCGACGCCGAAGGCCCCCGCGGCCGGGCCGGCTCACCCAAAAAACCTGCTTTGCCTAAAGACTGGCTGGAATCCCGGGCCCTGAACGCCGACCAGTCCCGCGACATCTCCGCCGCAGAACTGGACGTTTCCGGTGGCTGAAACCCGCACTGCTGCGCCGGTCCTTCCCGGCTACAACGCGGACGACTCCGCGCGCTGGGTGGAGGAACCCCCCAAAACCACCTACCGGTCCGACTTTGAACGCGACCGGGCCCGGGTGCTGCACTCCTCCGCCCTGCGGCGGCTGGGCGCCAAAACCCAGGTGGTGGCACCGGACACGGACGACTTCGTCCGGACCCGGCTGACGCACAGCCTCGAAGTGGCGCAGGTGGGCCGGGAACTGGGCCGCACCCTGGGCTGCGACCCGGACGTGGTGGACACCGCCTGCCTCAGCCACGACCTGGGCCATCCGCCCTTCGGCCACAACGGCGAATCGGCGCTCAACGAGGTGGCGCATGCAATCGGCGGGTTTGAAGGCAATGCCCAGACGCTGCGGCTGCTGACCCGCCTGGAACCGAAAGTGCTGACGGTGGACGGACAGCCTGCCGGGCTGAACCTCACCCGGGCCAGCCTTGACGCCGCCTCAAAGTACCCGTGGTCGGCCCTGGAAGCCCCGGTGATCCACGGCCAGCGGACCAGCAAGTTCGGCGCCTACGAGGACGACCTGCCCATCTTCACCTGGCTGCGGCAAGGCGCCCCGGAACGCCGGTCCTGCCTCGAAGCCCAGGTCATGGACCTGGCCGACGACATGTCCTACTCCGTCCACGACGTGGAGGACGCGATTGTGGCCGGGCACTTCCAGCTGGGCTGGATGAAAAACCCGGACCACCGGGCCCGGGTGGTGGGCTATGCCAAGCAGTGGTACCTGCCGCACAACGATCCGGCCGCCATCGACGCTGCCCTGGCCCGGCTCGAAGCCACCGACGTGTGGGTCCGGGAGGCCGACGGCAGCCGGAAAGCCATGGCGGCCCTGAAAAACATGACCAGCCAGCTGATCGGCCGGTTCTGCCAGAGCGCTTTGGAAGCCACCCGTGCGGTTTACGGCCCCGAAAACCTCACCCGGTACAACGCCGAGTTGATGGTCCCGGACGAAACAGTGATGGAAATCGCCGTGATGAAGGGCCTGGCCACCACCTTCGTGATGACCACCGACCACCGGCAGCCCATCTACGAACGCCAGCGCGAGGTGCTGCACGCCCTGGTCACCGCCCTCAGCGCCACCGGCGACAGGCACCTGGAGCCCATGTTCGCCGCGGACTGGCGCGACGCGGCCGACGACGGTGCCCGGCTCCGGGTGGTCATCGACCAGGTGGCGTCCTTGACTGACGGCTCGGCCCTGGCCATGTATGAGCGCCTGGTGGGGAGCCTGCCGTCGCTGTGGTGAGGCCGGTTACCCCCGGCCCGGCACTGTCAGTGGCCCGGACTAGGATGGCATTGTGGCCGGCCTGATCAAACGCGAAGACATTGACGAAGTACGCGAACGCACGGACATCAAGGAAGTGGTGGACGGCTACGTCACCCTCAAGGGCGCCGGGCTGGGAACGTTCAAGGGACTGTGTCCCTTCCACGACGAAAGGTCCCCGTCGTTTACGGTCCGTCCGCAAGTGGGCCGCTACCACTGCTTCGGCTGCGGCGAGGACGGCGACGTCATCGCCTTCGTCCAGAAACAGGACCACAGCTCCTTCCACGAGGCGGTGGAGAAGCTGGCCGCCAGGATCGGCTACGAACTGCGGTACGAGGACGGCGGCAGCGGGCCCAGCCGGGAGGAAGTGGGCCGCCGGCAGCGGCTCCTGGACGCCCACAAAATCGCCGACGAATTTTTCCGCGCCCAGCTCCTGACGCCCGGCGCCGCCGAGGGCCGGAACTTCCTGTTTGGGCGCGGCTTCGATCGGGCCGCCGCCGAGCACTTTGGCGTGGGTTACGCACCCCAGGGCTGGGACGCGCTGCTGAAACACCTCCGTGGCCGCGGTTTCACGGACGCCGAACTGAAGCTGACCGGCATGTTTTCGGAAGGCAACCGGGGCATCTACGACCGCTTCCGGGGCCGGCTGGTCTGGCCCATCAAGGACATCGCCGGGGACACCATCGGCTTCGGCGCGCGCAAACTCTACGAGGACGACCAAGGCCCCAAGTACCTCAACACCCCCGAAACCACGCTGTACAAGAAGTCCCAGGTCCTTTACGGCATCGACCTCGCCAAACGCAGCATCGCCAAGGACCGGCAGTTGGTGGTGGTGGAAGGCTACACGGACGTGATGGCCTGCCACCTCGCAGGAATCACGACGGCGGTGGCCACCTGCGGCACCGCGTTCGGCACCGAGCACATCAAGGTTTCCCGCCGGCTGCTTTCGGACGACGGCACCGGCGGCGAAGTGGTCTTCTGCTTCGACGGCGACGCCGCCGGGCAGAAAGCTGCCCTGCGCGCCTTCGAGGAGGACCAGCGGTTCACCGCGCAGACCTATGTGGCGGTGGAACCCACCGGGGCGGATCCGTGCGACCTGCGCCAGACCCGCGGCGACGCGGCCGTCAGGGACCTGATCAGCAGCCGCCGGCCGCTGTTCGAATTCGCCATCCGCGCCTCCCTGAAGCGCCACAACCTGGACACCGTGGAAGGCCGCGTCGCCGCGCTGCGCGAAGCGGCACCGGTGGTGGGCCAGATCCGCGACGGCGGCATCAGGCCCGGCTACGCCCGTGAACTGGCAGGCTGGCTGGGCATGTCCGTCGAAGAGGTCAACCGGGCCGTGGCGGTTGCCATAAAACGCGCCCCGGCGGGCATGCAGGGCGGGGCAGGGCCTGTGGCGGCTCAACAGGGCGGCCAGGCTGCCGCAAGGCCCGCGGAAGCCGGCGGGCCCGGTGTTGCTGCCGGTCCGGCGTCGGGCGCTGTCCCGTCCTACCACCGGCCTGACCCGCGGGACCCTGTGGCGTCCATGGAGCGCCAGGCGCTCGAAGTGGCCCTTCAGGAGCCGGCCGTGCTGGCGGGGGAGGTGTGGGACCGTTTTACGGCCGCCCGCTTCGCCACCCCCGCGTTCCAGGCCGTGCATGACGCCATGCGCGCCACGGGGCACGGCCTGACCGCCGAGCCTGTGCGGTGGGTGGAGCATGTGATGCACGAGGTGCCGGAGCCGTTGCGCCCGCTGGTGTCCGAACTTGCGGTGGTGCCGTTGCCGGCCAGCACGGAGGAAGCGGTGCAGAAATACTGCCGGGACATCCTTTCGCGCCTGTTCGAGCTGCAGATCACCCGGGTCAAGGCGGACAAGATGGGGCAGTTGCAGCGGCTGGACCCTGCCGCGGACCCGGAGGCCTACCAGCGGCTCAACCGGGAACTGATGATGCTGGAAATGGAACGCAGGGCGCTGCGCGCGGAGACCTGAGTTCCAGGCACGCAGCGGCCGGCCGCGGCGCCGATTTCGTTTCCCGGCCCGGAGTTTGCTAGGCTATTACCTGCTTCATTCCTCCTTAGCTCAATTGGCAGAGCATTCGACTGTTAATCGAAGGGTTGCTGGTTCAAGTCCAGCAGGAGGAGCGCACAATCCCCGTTCCGGGTTCCCGGGACGGGGATTTTTGTTTTCCCGGGGTGCCGGAATTCCGCGGGATTCCGCCGATTTCCATTGCCTGTGATCCTTTGCTAATGTCATACCTGCTTCATTCCTCCTTAGCTCAATTGGCAGAGCATTCGACTGTTAATCGAAGGGTTGCTGGTTCAAGTCCAGCAGGAGGAGCAAACCGGAAAATCCCCGTCCCGCCGCTGGCAGGACGGGGATTTTTTGTTCCCTAGGCAAAGTCCATTTCAACCTGGAGGAAGCGCTCAGCTTCAACAACCGCGGCCAGGAAGGCTTCCTGTTCGGTGGGGGAGGTGCGCGGCTGGCGCGGGTTCCATTCGTGGGGCGCTGAATGGACGCGGACGAAGCCGGCATCGGCGGGCGCGTAGAAGATCCCGAAGCGCTGCACGGGCCATTCAGGGGACGTTTCCGGGGCTACCAGCAGCGCGGCGTTGAAGGCCGGATTGAACCACTGGGCGATGGGCCGCCGCCGGTCCCCGTTGAACAGGCCTGCAGCGTACAGGGCAGCGGACTGCCGGCCTGTCTGGGCGCACAGCCGGTCCCACCACAGTGGCAGTATCTGGTTATCGCACCGTTGCCATGTGGCCGGTAGTGGCGGCTGGTCCTGCCGTTTGGGCACGGGCCCATTTTATCGCGGATCAGCCGATTATCGGCGGCCGTTGTGGTTTCCGGTGCGTCATCGCCGCTTGCGGGGTCCGGGATTAACCCGGTAGAGCACTGCGGAGCCCACCAGCGCGCCCAGCACGATGCCAACGGCCGGGCTGCCCAGCATCCGGCCGGCAAAATAGCCGGCGACGGCGCCCAGCACCGCGCCGAGGAAAAGGCCCCTGCCGTTGCGGTGCGGACGGCCGCGGGTCATGCCGGACTCCCGGGCTCTGCGGGGCGTGCGGGTGTCACTGGATGGCCGGAACGGTGCGGGGCCGGACCACCAGCCACAGGGACGCGATGGAGAGCAGGATGCAGGCGGCCTGCACCGCCCCCATCGGGGTGGCGCTCTCGATCCCCAGCCAGCCCACCACAGGTGAAATCAGCCCGGCGGCCATAAACGTCGCGGCACCCAGCAGGGACGCCGCCGTGCCGGCCTGGGCTGCGTGGTTGGCCAGCGCCAGGACCTGGACGCACGGGAACATAAAGCCGGTGCCCAGGATGTAGAACCACAGCGGCACCAGGACCCCCCAGAGTCCGAAGCCCAGCTGGTCGAACACCACAATCAGCACAGCCATCAGGAACATCCAGGCCGTGGCGCAGGCCAGGATCCACTGCGGGGGCACCCGGCGGATCAAACGGGAGCTGGTCTGCACGCCGGCCACAATCCCCAGCGAGTTGATGCCAAACAGGAGCCCGTACTCCTGTGGGGAAAACCCAAACACGTCCTGGAACAGGAACGGCGAGGCAGAAAGGTACGTGAACAGGCCACCGAAGTTCATCCCTGCAACGATGAGCAGGCCCACAAAGATCCGGTCGCTGAACAGCACCCGGTACCGCTGCCGCATGGTCAGGCCGCTTTGGCCCCGCTTTTCGGGTGGAAGCGTCTCGCGGACCAGGAACAGGGCCGCGATGATCACCAAGGTGCCGTAGGAGGCGAGGAACACAAAGATTCCCGGCCACGGCATCACCAGCAGCAGCTGCGAGCCGATGACGGGTGCCAGGATCGGGGCAAGGCCGTTGACCAGCGCCATCCGGGAGAACATCCGCACCATGGCGTACCCCGAGAACAGGTCCCGCACCATTGCCATGGCCACCACGCCGCCGCCGGCGGCACCGATGCCCATCAGGACACGGAAGATACCCAGCGTGGTGATGTCCGTTGACAGCGCTGCGCCGAGGGACGCCATGATGTGAAGGGCAGTGGCCAGGATCAGCGGCGCCCGGCGGCCAAACCTGTCACTGATGGGTCCTACCACCAGCTGCCCCAGGGCAAAGCCCACCGTGGTGCCCGCCAGGGTCAGTTGCACCTGGGCTTCCGTGACTCCAAGGCTCGCCTCCAGCGCCGGGAACGCAGGCAGGTACAGGTCGATGGTGAACGGGCCCAAGGCCGTCAGGGCGCCGAGGAGAAGGATGTACAGGAGTTTCCGGCGCCGGCTCAGCAGGTCGCCCGGATTGGCGGAAGTGGTCACGGACAACAATCCTAGGCCCGCCGGCGTACCTTTTTTCAGCGTTGTAGTCCGCGCCGCTCCGGCAAGCCCCGAAGTTCGCCCTGAACCTGAATGATAGTTTTGGTGGCGGGGAAGGTGCACGTGCACCATCCCGCAGCGCAGGGAAGCAATATTGACCCCCAGATTTTTAGTAAGGCGGAACCGATGAGTGGACGTCACAGCGGGCGGACCAGCCCGGGATTGCGCTTCACCGCGCTGCCGGGGACGCTGAAGCTCCTTTCCCGGCTGGCGCCCCGCCAGCTGAACGACGAAATCGCATTCGCCAAGGTGGAGCTCAAACGCAAGGGGATCCAGCTGGGCGTCGCCGCTGCGTTCTTCGGCGTGGCCCTGGTGTTCGTGCTGATGCTGGTGGTTGCCCTGATCGTGGCAGCGATCATGGGGCTGGCCACCATCATGCCGGCGTGGCTTGCCGCGCTGGCCGTGGCCGGTGTGTTCCTGCTGATTGCCCTGATCGGCGGCCTGATCGGACTCAGGAAACTCAAGCAGGCAATGCCGCTGGTGCCGGAGGAAACCATCCGCGGCATCCGCCATGACCTCGGCGTCGCCAAGGAAGGTTCCGCCTTCAACCCGGCAATCCTGGACCCCAACAGCCCCGAAGCCAAGGCAGCGAAGGCCGCCAAGGAAGAGGCCGCGGCAAAGGCCAAGGCCGAAAAGGAAGCCAAGGAGGCGGAGCACCGGAAGGAATTCCCACACGCCTCCGAACCCGAACTGGCCCGCCGCCTGGGCCAGCGCCGCCACCACCTGGCCGAGGTCCGCGACGACCTCGGCACCCAGCTGGACGTCCGGACCCAGTCCCGGTACCTGTTGGGTGTGGCGCAGGACAAGGCCCGCGAGGGACAGGCCGCAGCCGCGCACGGGGCGGACGTGGCCGGCCGGAAGCTGGCCGGTTTCTCCGAATCGACTGACTTGCCCAACCGGTGGAAGCCGCTGGCAGCCCTGGCCGCCGCAGGCGCCGCCCTGGTGGTCCTGATCCGGAAACTCATCCGCACCTACTAGCCCCCGCAGCACGCAGCGGCCGCCGGATCACAGCACAACAAGAAAACCGCATGACGCGGAACAAGGGAAGGGGACCTGGTGAAGTTTATTGGCGCCGGTTCCAGCCCAGACCGCCCCCAGGTGGACCACGACCTCATCTTCACCATTCCCAACCTGCTCACCGTCATCCGGTTCATGGGTGTCCCGCTGTTCATCTGGCTGGTGCTGGCCCGGCAGGAGTACGGTGCCGGGGTAGTGGTCCTGGCGGTGATGGCCGGCACCGACTGGGTTGATGGCTATGTGGCCCGCCGCTTCGACCAGGCTTCCAGACTGGGCCGGGTCATGGACCCCATCGCCGACCGCCTGGCGCTGATCGCCGTCGCGGTCACCCTGGTGATCGCCGGTGTTGTGCATTGGCTGTACCTGGCCGCACTGGTGGTTCCGGACGCCGTGCTCCTGGTCCTTACGCTGTTCTTCTTTCGCGGCCACCCGGACCTGCCGGTCAGTTCCGTCGGGAAGATCCGCACCGGCCTGCTCCTGCTGGGCACGCCCATGCTGCTCCTGTCCCGGCTGGATACCGGATCCTCCGCCGCTTTGTTTACCGCGGCCTGGATTGTGCTCATCCTGGGCCTGATCGGCCACTGGATTGCCGCCTACAACTATTTCTGGGCCATCCTGCGTAAAGGCCGGCTGCATGCCGCTACCGACGGCGGGAACGCCTGATGGTGTGGCTTGCCGTCATCCTGGCGGTCCTGGGCGCCTTCTGCCTGGCGCTGGGCGCCCAGCGCCAGGGGAGCGCCGTCAAGGCCGATACCGGCGGCCTTGCCTTGAGCTCGAACAGTTTCCTGCGCCTGCTGCGGAACCCGCGCTGGGTTTTCGGGCTGGTCCTGCTGGCGGTGGGCATGGGCATGAACGCCGTGGCGCTGGTGTCTGCACCCCTGACGGTGGTCCAGCCCATCGGGGCCATTGCCCTGGTCATCACCACCATCGTCAATGCCAGGGACCAGGATCTCACCATCAACCGGGCCACGGTGGTGGCCATCAGCGCCTGCGTGGCAGGCTCCGCCCTGTTTGTTCTCCTGGCGGTCAACGTCACCCAGGAAAACCACCACGTGAGCGTGGACAACGAGCTGACCATCGTGCTGCTGCTGGCGCTGGCCGTGGGGCTGTTCGGCACCCTCGCCGTCCTGTTCCGGCACCGGCTGAACGCATTCGTCTACATCCTGGGCGCCGGCGTGCTTTTTGGTTTTGTCGCCGTCCTTACCCGCATCATCGGCAAGCACCTCCTCGACCCGAACGGGCAGTTCCTGCTGAACGTCCAGTGGTACACCGTGGTGGCCATCATCGCTGCCGGCGGACTGGGGTCCTGGTTTGTGCAGAGTGCCTACTCGGCAGGACCGCCGGACCTGGTGATTGCAGGGCTGACGGTCATCGACCCGATCGTGGGCATCGCGATCGGCATTGTGATCCTCGGCGAACTGCGCCCGGATGTGCACGCCGTCATGGCGATTGCCATGGGAACCGCCGCTTCCCTTGCTATCGTTGGGGTGATTGCCCTTTCGCGGCACCATCCCGAGGTCACCAAGCGCAGGAAGGACGCGCGGAAGGCCGCGGGCCGGCCGCCGTCGTGAACCGCACCAGCGTGAACCAAACCAGCCCAGCAGTCGAGTAAGCCCAGCAGTCCAGTAAGCCCACGAGGCCCGGCGCCACCCCTGCCGGCAGCCAACCGTGCTGTCAGCCTCCGCTGTCCGCACCGTGACCATCAGGAGAAGTCCCCATGACCACGCCCGCAGACCAGCAGAAGCTGACAATTCTTATTGCCGCCGAAACCTACCCGCCCAATGTCAACGGCGCCGCCCAGTTCGGTTACCGCCTGGCAAAGGGGATGACCGGGCGAGGCCACAACGTGCACGTGCTGGCCGGCCGCCCGGAGAGCGGGAAGAGCTACACCGAATTCCGGTCCGAGGCCACCGTGCACCGGCTGCGCTCCCACCGGGCCTTCACCCACGAATCGTTCCGGATCTGCCTGCCGTGGGAGATCAAAAAGGAGATCAGCCTCCTCTTCGACCGGGTGCAGCCGGATGTGGTGCACATCCAGAGCCACTACATGATCGGCGAGCACGTCCTGTACGAGGCCGTAAAACGCGGCATCCGGATCATTGCCACCAACCACTTCATGCCGGAAAACCTCAACCCGTTCCTGCCGTTCCCGCAGTGGTTCAAGGACATTGTGGGCAAGGTGTCCTGGCGGGACATGGGCAAAGTGATGGGCCAGGCGGACGTGATCACCACCCCCACCCCGCTGGCAGCCAAAGCCATGCACGAACACGCCTTCCTGGGCAAGGTCCTGCCGCTGTCCAACGGGATCGATTCGGCCGCCTACGAACTGCAGCCCGGGGAGCAGCTGGAGCCGCACCCGCATCCCACGGTCATGTTTGCCGGCCGGCTGGCGGAGGAGAAGCACGTTGATGTGTTGATCCGGGCCATTGGCAAGACGCCTCCGGAACTGAACGTTCACCTGGAGATCGTGGGCGGTGGCGAGGTGCGTCCTGCCCTCGAAGCGCTGGTCCAAAAGCTGGGCCTTGGCAGCCGGGTGAAGTTCCTGGGCCTTGCCACCGACGAGGACCTGCGGAAGGCCTACATCCTGGCGGACCTGTTCTGCATGCCGGGCACCGCCGAGCTGCAGTCCCTGGTGACCCTGGAAGCCATGTCGGCGTCCACGCCCGTGGTCCTCGCGGACGCCATGGCCCTGCCGCACCTGGTCCGGGACGGCGCCAACGGTTACCTCTTCATCCCCAACGACAGCGATGACCTGGCCAAGAAGATCACCCAGATCCTCGAACTGCCGGCTGACCAGCGGGCCGCCATGGGCCAGGCGAGCCGCAGGATGGTGGAACCGCACAGCATCGAAGGGACGCTGCAGACTTTCGAGGACCTCTACCGGGGAGCCTGCTACGAGGACAAGGTGGTCTGAACGCTTTCGCAGGTTTGCTAGAGTGTTTTTGCCCTCCGGTCCACCGGCAGGCGCCCACCCGGCGCCGGGCATCACGGGGCTATAGCTCAGCTGGTTAGAGCGCGGGACTCATAATCCTAAGGTCCTCGGTTCAAGTCCGAGTAGCCCTACCGCTCAAGTAATGCCCGGTTCCCGACACCTGTCGGCGGACCGGGCATTTTTTCGCTTTCCAGAGCCGGCGTTAGGGTCAGTGCCCTGCGCCCCCGCCGGATCAGTTCGCATCGTCGCTGAGCCTATGCCCAATGGCTCCACAGGGTGAGTCAACTGCGGAAGGGTGGCCGCGGTGCTTGGCTATTCAGCCTTCGTGCGGTAAGTTACTGACCAGTAACATCTGCTTTTTCGGGCGATCCCCGGTCAACGACGATTCCGCTGTGAGGTAACCATGTCCGCCACCCCTGCAGGCCTTAATACCCTTCCGTACGCCGACGGCGACTTCTTCGCGTTCGAGCAGCTCCTCACGCAGAAGGAGCAGGACCGGCTGGCTGAGATCAGGGACTTCCTGGCCCGCGAAGTAAAGCCCATCGCCGTTGACTGCTGGAACCGCGGCGAGTTCCCCATGGACCTGATTCCCAAGCTCGCGGAAATCGACCTGATCAGCCCCGTCCGGCGGCAAGGCCACTCGAACCTCTTCGCGGGGCTGGTTCACGCCGAACTGACCCGCGCCGACGCCTCCATCGCCACCTTCCTCGGCGTCCACGATGGCCTGTTTACCGGCTCCATCGAAGCCCTTGCCTCGCAGGAACAAAAGGATGCCTGGCTGCCGGACATCTACGCCATGAAGAAGATCGGCGCGTTTGGCCTGACCGAGCCGCTGGGCGGAAGCGACGTGGCCGGCGGGACCCGCACCACAGCCCGCCGCGACGGCGATTCCTGGATCCTCAACGGTGAAAAACGCTGGATCGGCAACGCCACCTTCTCGGACTGGGTGGTCATCTACGCCCGGGACCTGGACGACAACAAGGTCAAGGGCTTCCTGGTGGACACCAGCCTGCCGGGCTACTCGGCCACAAAGATCGAGAACAAGATCTCCCTGCGCACCGTCCAGAATGCCGACATCACCCTGACCAACGTGGTGGTGCCCGACTTCTTCAAGCTGGCGCACGCCAACAGCTTCCGCGACGTCAACAAAGTCCTCAAGGTCACCCGCCTCGGCGTTGCGTGGCAGGCAGTAGGCCAGCAGCTGGCAGCGTTCGACGTGGCCCGGAGTTATGCCGTGGAGCGCCAGCAGTTCGGCAGGCCGCTGGCATCCTTCCAGCTGGTCCAGAGCCAGCTGGTCAGCATCCTGGGCAACGCCGTCAGTTCCATGGGCATGATGGTCCGGCTGTCCCAGCTGGAGGACGCGGGTCAGGCCAAGGATGAGCAGTCGGCCCTGGCCAAGGCCTTCACCACCGAACGGATGCGGGACAGTGTGGCAATCGGCAGGAACATCCTGGGCGGCAACGGGATCGTCACCGACTACGGTATGGCCAAGATCTTCGCGGACGCCGAAGCCATCTACTCCTATGAGGGAACACACGAGATCAACACCCTGGTGACCGGCCGTGCCGTTACCGGGATCTCAGCGATCGTCTGACCGGGGCCCACTCCGCTGTCCCTCTTTAGCGATCCGTGCCTCACGGCGGTTCGCCGCTTAGCGGCAGCAGGACGGATGGGCGCAGGTCCATCACAAACTCCAGCGGGTCCAGGTAGGCGCCTCCCTGCCGGACGCCCCAATGCAGGCAGGGAACGGAGCCGCAGTGCCCGCCCGCGGCGGTCCCCGCCAGCTGCCCCACCACCTGTCCGGCGGTCACGGCCGTGCCCGTCGGAAGGGTGCTGAGTACCGGTTCGAAACTGCTCCGCAGTCCGTTTCCGTGGTCGATGGTCAGCACCGGCCGGTCAACCACCACCCCGGCGAAGGACACGGTGCCGGCGGCAGGCGAGGCGACCGGGGCGCCGTCGAACGCTGCGACCAGGTCCACCCCGCGGTGCCCGCTGAGCCACGGTTGGGGCGGCGGTGCGAACGGACGCAGCACCTGCGGACGGGGGGAGAGCGGCCACTGCCAGCCGGCCCGCGGCGTATCCGCCGGCACCGTGGTTCCGGCCACCAGTACCAGTGCCGCCAGGAGCAGTAAGCTCTTCATCAACCCAGCATCCACCTGCCGGGGACGCCCCGGAAGCTGCCGGCCTGGCCATGTGGAAAACGTCCTGCCGGGCCGCTCCCGGTGTCCAGCGGAAGCGGGCGGCTGTAGTACACTTGACGGAGCAGTTTGCTGCGCCCTCAACGCCTCCCGTCCCGGTGGTCCACCCCAGCGGTGTACACCCCTGTCCGGGGCGCGTCGGCACATCTCATTCAGGAGTGTGGGGGAGCGGTGGCTGACTACGCGCATCCAGCCCTCCTGCGGGAAAGCTCCGGCTTTCCCTGGGAGGATCGCGCCTCCTGCGGTCAGGACCTTACCGGTCCTGATGGGAAGCGTGATGGATGCCAGGAGCACGGCCCAACCCGGGTCACGCTAAACCAACCGTCAACAATTGGCAGGGTAAGAGAGCCATGGGCTCTCTCATGAATGACCTGCCGGAAGGAGCGTCGGCATGCCCGTCGTAACTATGCGCCAGCTGCTTGACAGCGGCGTCCACTTTGGACACCAGACCCGCCGTTGGAACCCGAAGATGAAGCGTTTCATCTTCACGGAGCGCAACGGTATCTACATCATTGACCTGCAGCAGTCGCTGTCCTACATCGACCGTGCCTACGAGTTCGTGAAGGCCACCGTTGCACACGGCGGTACCGTACTCTTCGTCGGCACCAAGAAGCAGGCGCAGGAATCCATCGCCGAGCAGGCAACCCGCGTGGGCCAGCCCTACGTGAACCAGCGTTGGCTCGGCGGTATGCTGACCAACTTCCAGACGGTCTCCAAGCGCATCCAGCGCATGAAGGAACTCGAAGAGATCGACTTCGACGACGTCGCCGGTTCCGCGTACACCAAGAAGGAACTGCTGCTCCTTCGCCGTGAACTGACCAAGCTGGAAACCAACCTCGGTGGTATCCGCAACCTGACCAAGGCACCCTCCGTGCTCTGGATCGTGGACACCAAGAAGGAACACCTCGCCGTTGACGAGGCCAAGAAGCTGAACATCCCGGTTGTGGCCATCCTGGACACCAACTGCGATCCGGACGAAGTCGACTTCCCGATCCCGGGTAACGACGACGCCATCCGCTCCGTCAACCTGCTGACCCGCGTTGTTGCCGACGCCGTTGCTGAGGGCCTGATCGCCCGCAACCAGCGTGCAACCGGTACCACGGAAGCTCCGGAAGAGCCGCTGGCCGAGTGGGAGCGCGAGCTCCTCGAAGGCAACAAGGCCGAGGAAGCCGCAGCTGCTGCTCCCGCCGCCGAAGAAGCTCCGGCTGCAGCCGCTGCAGAGGAAGCCCCGGCTGCTGCCGAGGCTCCCGCCGCCGAGGCTCCTGCCGAAGAAGCCAAGTAACACAAGTAAATCCGGACTCTCCGCGCTGCGTGCAGCCGGAGCCACTGACAGGATGGCCGCCCACGGTGTGGGCTGCCATCCTGTCAGTCCGTACACCACATCAAATTTCTAGACAGAGGGGTTCACATGGCGAACTACACTGCCGCGGACATCAAAGCCCTGCGTGAGCGCACCGGCGCCGGCATGATGGATGTCAAGAAGGCTCTTGACGAAGCCAACGGTGACGCCGAGAAGGCCATCGAAATCATCCGCATCAAGGGCCTCAAGGGTGCCACGAAGCGCGAAGGCCGTTCCACCGCTGAAGGCCTGGTTGCTGCCAAGGTCAGCAACGGCGTCGGCATCATGATCGAAGTCAACTGCGAAACCGACTTCGTGGCCAAGGCCGACAAGTTCATCCAGCTCGCCGACCAGGTCCTGGCTGTTGCTGTCGAGTCCGGCGCTGCCGATCTCGAAACCCTGCTGGCCACCGAAGTTGACGGCAAGCCGCTGTCCGAGGTTGTCGTCGAAGAGGGCGCCATCCTGGGTGAAAAGGTTGTTGTCCGCCGGATCTCCCGCATCGAAGGCGGCACGGTTGACGCCTACCTGCACAAGACCTCCAAGGACCTTCCGGCCCAGGTCGGCGTGCTGTTCGCTGTTGACGGTGCAGGCGAAGCCGCCGCCACCGCCGCCCACGACGTTGCCGTGCACATCGCCGCGATGGCCCCGAACTACCTCACCCGCGAGGACGTTCCGGCCGACCTGGTTGACTCCGAGCGCCGCATCGCCGAGGAGACCGCCAAGGCCGAAGGCAAGCCCGAAGCCGCCCTCACCAAGATTGTTGAAGGCCGCGTAACGGGCTTCTTCAAGGGTGAGGTCCTGGTTGACCAGTCCTTCGCCAAGGACGCCAAGAAGTCAGTGGCACAGGTCCTCGAAGAGGCCGGTGTCAAGGGAACCGCGTTCGCGCGCTTCCGCGTCGGCTCCTAGCCGATCCTGCCAAGGGGCGGCCACTTCGGTGGCTGCCCCTTTTGCATGCAACCGGCCGTTACCGGGCATCGGCCCCGGCAGGATAACCTTTTTTCAGACTCATCAACGGGAAGGCATCATGGAAGCCGTCAACAGTGTAATCCAACCGGAAAAAAACAAGCGGCGGGTCCTCCTGAAGCTCTCGGGTGAGGTCTTCGGCGGCGGAAAGCTCGGTGTTGACCCCGAGACCGTCCGCGACGTCGCCAAGCAGATCGCCGCAGCCGTGCCGGACGTTGAAGTGGCCATCGTGGTGGGTGGCGGCAACTTTTTCCGCGGGGCAGAGCTGTCCCAGAGCGGCATGGACCGTTCCCGCGCCGACTACATGGGCATGCTGGGAACCGTGATGAACTGCCTGGCCCTGCAGGACTTCCTGGAACAGGCCGGCGTTGAAACCCGCGTCCAGAGCGCCATCACCATGGGCCAGGTCGCAGAGGCCTACATTCCGCGCCGCGCCATCCGCCACATGGAAAAGGGCCGCGTTGTCATCTTCGGCGCCGGCGCCGGCCTGCCGTACTTCTCCACCGACACCGTGGCCGCCCAGCGCGCCCTCGAAGTCCACGCAGACGTGGTCCTGATGGCCAAGAGCGGCGTGGACGCCGTGTACACGGCGGACCCCAAGAAGGACCCCACCGCCGAGCGGCTGGAGACGCTCAGCTACGACGACGCGCTGCGCCGCGACATCCGCGTGATGGACCAGACCGCCATGACCATGTGCAAGGACAACGACCTCTCCATGGTTGTGTTCGGCATGGAAGGCGAAGGCAACGTCACCCGCGCCATCAAGGGCGAAAAGCTGGGCACCCTGGTCTCCGCCTAGCTGCGGCTAGGATGATTTCAGGACCCTTCCGTTCCCCGCCCTGCAGGCGGGGCCGGAACCAGCAACAGAAGAACCACGTGTGTGCAGGAAACCGGCGCCCCGGACTGCACCCGAACCGTCAGGAGATGCCGTGATCGAAGAAACCTTGCTCGAAGCCGAAGAAAAGATGGACAAGGCCGTAGAGGTAGCCAAGGACGATTTCGCTTCCGTCCGCACCGGCCGCGCCAACCCGGGCCTCTACAACAAGGTCCTGGTGGAGTACTACGGCTCACCCACGCCCCTGCAGCAGCTGGCCTCCTTCGCCATCCCGGACGCCCGCACCATCCTCATCACCCCGTTCGACAAGACCGCCCTGCGCGACATCGAGCGGGCCTTGAGCGACTCCGAGGTTGGCGCCAACCCGTCCAACGATGGCAACGTCATCCGGATCACCATCCCGGAGTTGACCAAGGAACGCCGCAAGGAATACGTCAAGATCGTCAAGAACAAGGGCGAGGACGCCAAGGTGTCCATCCGGAACATCCGCCGCAAGGCCAAGGAAACCCTTGACCGCCTGGTCAAAGACGGCGAGGCCGGTGAGGATGACGGCAACCGTGCCGAAAAGGAACTGGACGGCCTGACCAAAGCGCACGTGGACGGCATCGATGAGCTGCTCAAGCGCAAGGAAGCAGAGCTGCTCGAAGTCTGATGGGCCAGGCAGAACAGGCCCCGGCACCAGGGCCGCGCACCCGGGGGAAGCAGCCCAGGCCCAATCCCACCCCGAAGGCCGGGCGTAACCTGCCCGCCGCCGTTGTGGTGGGGCTGGCCATGCTCATTGCGGTCCTGGGCGGGCTGCTGTTCCTGCCCCTCGGGTTTGTCGCGGTCACCACCGCGTTCGGCGTCTTCGGGGTCTGGGAGATCTACCGGGCGCTGGAAGCCAACGGCACCAGGATGCCCATCATTCCGGTGATGACCGGAACAGTGGCCATGCCGTTTGTGGCCTACCTCGGCGGCATCGAAAGCCTGCTGTTCGCCATGCTGGCGAGTTGCATTGCGGTGCTGTTATGGCGGTCCATCGAAAGCGCCGCTGGCTCGGCCAACAGCATCTTCGCCGGGGTCTTCACTTTGGGTTGGGTGCCGTTCTTCATCAGCTTCGCGGCCCTGCCGCTGCACGTGGCCGGCGGGGCGACCCCGTTGGGCCTGTGGCCGGGCGGAACCATCCCCGAAGGGGCCTGGCAGGTAGCGGTGATGCTGCTTCTGGTGGTCTCCAACGACACGTTCGGATACCTGGTGGGCGCGTCCCTGGGCAAACACCCCATGGCACCCAAAATCAGCCCCAAAAAAACCTGGGAAGGTTTTTCCGGCTCGGTGGCGGGCGCGATGCTGATTGGGATCCTGGCGTGCATCTTCATCCTGGACAAGCCCTGGTGGGTGGGTGTCGCCCTGGCCGTGGGCACGGTCGTGGCCGCCACCATCGGGGACCTGGCCGAATCCATGGTCAAGCGTGAACTCGGCGTCAAGGACATGAGCGACATCCTCCCGGGCCACGGCGGCGTGATGGACCGGCTGGATTCCATCGTTTTTGCCTCGCCCCTCGTTTTTGTCCTGTACGTCCTGTTCTCCGGGGCCTGACCCAACCGCAGCCGGGCCCCGCACAGAAGCCGGGCCGGCCAAAGCATTGAAGGAATGAAAGTGGCATTGGACATTCATCGGCACATCCCCGCGTCCTTCGAGCGCGTACAGCGCAGCGACTACGGCTATAACGCCAAACAGGTGGACAAGTTCCTGCAGCAGGCCAGGGTGTCCCTCGAGGCACCGGAACCCGCCAACCGGCCGGTGCACAGCTCGGACGTGCGTGCAGTGTCCTTTGACCCGGTCAAGGGCGGCTACTCCGCCACCGTGGTGGACGCCGCGCTGGACCGGCTGGAAGACGCCTTCGCCCGCCGGGAACGCGATGAACTGATCGCCGCCAGCGGCGAAGAAGCCTGGCTGCGGGAGATCGGCAACCTGTCCGGCATCCTCCGGGGCCGTCTGCACCGGCCTGACGGCGAAAGGTTCCGCCGGCCCGCCAAGAGCAAAGTCCGCAGCTACAACACGGCTGACGTGGACAGCCTTTGCAGCGAACTCGTGGCCTACCTCGAAAACGACAAGCCCTTGAGCGTGGACAACGTCCGCCGCGCCGTCTTCCGCCCCGCCGCCGGCGCCGACGGCTACGAGGAAACCCAGGTGGACGCGTTCCTGGACCGCGTGGTTGAACTTATGGCGGCCATCGACTGACCCAGCGCTACGCTGCGGGAGCTACGCCGCCGGGTGGACCGCTCGCCGGTGTACCGTCCTCCGGTGTACCGTCCGCCTGCCGGCCAATCACCGGCCAATCACCGGCCAGGGGTCACGTCACGGGCCCGGGGCGGCCGGCGTGGGGGAGAGTGGCGTGTGGCGCCGCAGGATTCCTTGGTAGGAGCGCGCGCCGCTCACCGATGACCACGCGATGAACGCCAGGCCGACGGCAGCGCCGGCGAGGAACGACGTGATCGTGCCTGCACCGAGGACCGCCAGCAGGACGCCTGCCAGCATACCCAGGAGGGCGCCGTTAGCGGTGATGATAAACAGCATGCTGCTGCCTGCCACGTGGCTGAACTTGCTGCGGCCCCCGAAGAAGTAGTAAGTAGTGTCCATCCCGGCCTGGTCGTCGTGGTAACCGGCCATCAGGTAGGGAGCCACGCCGGGATCCAGGTCAACGTAGGCGCCGCGCAGCCGGTTCATGGCCGTCACATACATCAGGTCCTCGTGCGCCACGTTGATGACCCGCACCTGCGTGAGCAGACCCATGGCAACGTCGATGCAGAGCACGGTCGCGGCAAGCAGGAAAAACGGCTCGGAGAATTTTGTGGCCTGCCCCACCAGGGCCACGCTCACCACACTGGCGGAGGTGAATGTGAGGAACATGCTGATCCTGGTCAGGACCTCACTTTGGGCGGTGCTGCGGGATGCCAGCAGTCCCCAGTGCTCCGTGGCCAGCAGCTGGGCCCGCACAGCGGCCGGGACTGCACCGGCCGGCGCCGCGGCAGGCCCCGCACCGGTATCGGGCAGCTGGACGGGCGGCGCCCCGTCCTGCTGCCGTGGAGTGCTTCCGGCGTCGGTGGACATGCCGTAATTGTGCACCGATCAGCGTTCGGTTGCCAGCGGCCGTTCCGGCGTGTGCAAGCGGGTCATCACCCGTGGCATCGTCCCGGGCACCCGCCGGGCTGTGGCACGGGAGACCAGCACCATCACGGCGAACGCGGCCGGGACGGTCCAGGCGGCGGGCTGCGCCAGCCACACCGGGATGTTCGCGGCGCCGGAAACCGCGCCGGCGATCATCGCGCCGCCGCAAAGGAGCCCGCCGGTGGCCATACCGGCGATGGCCCCGACGTCCGTTAGTCCCCGCCACCAGATGCCCAGCAGCAGCACCGGGCACACCGTGGAGGCGGTAAACGCAAACACCAGGCCCACGCTGCCGGCCAGGGCCAGGGAGTCCGTCATGAAGGCAAAACCCAGGGGCACGACGGCGGACAGCACCGCCGCGAGCCGGAACCCGCCGACGCCGCCGCCCAGGACGTCCTGGCTGATGACGCCGGCCAGCGACACCACCAGCCCCGATGTGGTGGACAGGAACGCGGCAAACGCGCCGGCCACTACAAGGGCCGAGAGCAGGTCACCTGCCACCCCACCCACAAGTTCGCCAGGGAGCAGCAGCACCATGGCATCCGCCTGCCCGGCCCGGGCCAGGCCCGGTGCGAAGACCCGGCCCACCAGCCCATACGCGGTGGGGAAGAGGTAAAACACGGACAGCAGGCCAAGGACAATCAGCGTGGTCCGGCGCGCTGACTGCCCGTCCGGGTTGGTGTAGAACCGGACCAGCACGTGCGGCAGCCCGAGCGTGCCGAACAGGAGTGCCACGAGCAGCGACACGTTCTGGTACAGCCCGGTGGGGGCAGCGCCGGTGGGGTTGGCCGCGGGCGGCGCCAGTGCTGGGGTTCCTGTTCCAGCCAGGTAAAAGATGATGAACAGGATGGGCAGCGCCAGGGCCGTGAGCTTGAGCCAGTACTGGAACGCCTGGACAAAGGTGATGGACCGCATCCCGCCGGAGACCACCGTCAGGCAGACCACCACCACCACCGCCACGGAGCCGGCCCAGGACGGCAAGCCGGTGGTGATCCGGATGGTCAGTGCGGCGCCGTGCAGCTGCGGCACGATGTAGAGCCAGCCCACCAGTACCACCACCAGGCTGGTGACCTTCCGGACGGCCTTCGAATCGAGGCGAGCCTCGGTGAAGTCGGGGATCGTGTAGGCGCCCGAGCGGCGCAGCGGCGCAGCCACAAACAACAGCAGCATCAGGTAGCCGGCCGTGTAGCCCACGGGGAACCACAGGGCATCGGTCCCGGAGAGCAGGATGAGCCCGGCCACCCCCAGGAAGCTCGCGGCGGACAGATACTCGCCGCCGATCGCCGAGGCGTTCCACCATGGCCGGACCGTCCGGGAGGCAACGTAGAAGTCGCCGGTGGTGCGGGAGATCCGCAGGCCATAGAAGCCGATCGCGGCCGTGGCCAGCGACACCACGGCCACGGCTGCCAGCGCCACGCCGGGGTTCACAGCCGCCTCACCTGTCTCCGGCCAGGTCCCGGTAGCGGGCTTCGTTCCGGGCCGCGGAGCGGACGAACAACCAGGCGCTCAACCCGATGACCGGGTAGATGCCCGCACCCAGGAGCAGCCAGCCGAAGGGGATCCCGGCCAGCCGGGATTCAGCCAGGCCCGGCACGGCGGCCAGGGTCAGCGGAAACGCCGCCAGGATCACCAGGAACCCGCCGGCTACCACCAGCGCCAGCCGCAGCTGCGAACGGATCAGGGACCGGACAAAGACCTGGCCCACGTCTGAGTCCTGGGCAGCTTCACGGCTTTCGGGGCCGGGGCCGGAAGCGGGGGCGGTCAGCGGCGTGGTGACCCGGATCCGGGTCATGCGTGCGGCCTGATCCGGGTGGCTTCGAGTTTCTCCCGCACTGTGGGCAGGTGGCGGCGGCTGATGGGCAGCCCCGCGCCGGCAACCGTGACGCTGGGTCCGTCAGCGGCCAGCTTCATTGACGTCACATGCTTCAGGGCAACCAGGTAGGAGCGGTGGGTCCGGATGAAGCCGGCCTCCGCCCACTGCTGTTCCAGGTCGGCCAACGGCACCCGGATCAGGTAACTCGCCTCGGCGGTGTGGAGGCGCGCGTAGTCGCCCTGCGCCTGGACGTACGTGACGTCGTCGCGCCTGATCATTTTGGTGCTGCCGCCCAGGTCCACGGTGATCATCTCAGGCGCCGCGCCGCCGTCGCGGAGTTCACTGATCCGGCCCACCGAACGGGCCAGCCGTTCGGAGCGGACGGGTTTGAGCAGGTAGTCGACGGCGGCCAGTTCGAAGGCGGCCAGCGCGTGGTCCTCATCCGCCGTCACAAAAACCACCGCGGGCGGGTTGCTGCTCGCGGCGATGGCCCGGGCAATGTCCAGGCCGGAGACTGCAGGCATGTGGATGTCCAGGAACACGGCGTCCACGGGCGCCGTGGCCAGCGCCAGCAGGGCTTCGCTGCCTGAGGTGGCCCGGAAAACCCTGCCGATCCGTTCGTCCCGGCCCAGCAGGAACGCCAGTTCCTCAACGGCGGGTAGCTCATCATCAACGACGAGGACGTTAATCATGCTCCAAGGGTACTTTCCGCCGGGGCCGCCGGCTCACGCGTCGTGGCCGGGCTGGGACTTGGGCACGCGCATGGTGATGAGGGTGCCTTCGCCGGGCGCGGTGTCGATCACCAGGCCATGCTCGTTCCCGTAGACCTGGCGCAGGCGGGCATCAACGTTCCGCAGCCCCACATGGTCGCCGTCGGCGTGGCCTGCCAGCACGGCCCGGAGTTGCGCCGGGTCCATACCCACGCCGTCGTCCTCGATGGTCACCTGGGCGAACGCGCCGGCGTCGTCGGCGGTGATGGTGATGTGGCCAGGCCCTTCCTTGGCCTCCAGGCCGTGGCGGACGGCGTTTTCCACGAGCGGCTGCAGGCTCAGGAACGGGATGACGGTGCTGAGCACCTCCGGTGCCACCCGGAGGCTGACCTGCACCCGCTCTCCGAACCTGGCCCGCTCCAGCAGCAGGTAGCGGTCAATGCAGCGCAGTTCCTCCGCGAGGGTGGTGAAGTCACCGTGCCGCCTGAAGGAGTACCGGGTGAAGTCCGCAAACTCCACCACCAGGTCACGGGCCCGGGCGGGGTCCGTATTGATGAAGGATGCGATGGCGTTGAGCGAGTTGTAGATGAAGTGCGGGCTGATCTGCGCCCTGAGCGCGCGGACCTCTGCCTCCATCAGCAGGGAGCGGGAGGCATCGAGTTCGGCCAGTTCCACCTGGACGGCCACCCAGTCCGCCACTTCGCCGGTGGCCCGGACCAGCCCGGCGCCGGCCGACGGGGCAAACGCCGCCACCACACCCACCACGCGGGTGCCGGCCCGGACGGGGGCTATCACGGCGGCCAGCCTGCTGCCCGTGCCGTCAGGCCCGGTTGCAGCCTGCCCGGCTGGAGCCTGCCCGGCTGGAGCCTGCCCGGCGCCGGCGGGCAGCACGGCCGTCCGGCCGCCAGCCAGGACCCCGGCGGCAAGTTCCATCAGCCGGGGTTTGAGGTCCTCCGCCGCGCCGTCCCAGGCCAGCACACCCGTGGTGTCCGTGATGGCCAGCGCCTCACACCCCAACAGGGTGCGCAACTGGCGGCTGGCCTTCGCCGCTCCGGCCGGGTTGAGGCCACGGCGCAGGTGCTGTCCCGCCTCGGAGGCGGCGTGGAGGGTTTTGTAGGTGGCGCGTTCGGCGTCCGTGCCCAGGTCGCGGAAGGAACGGAGCACCTTGAGGCCAACACCCACAACGACGGCAATGGCCAGGGCGATCACTGCCACTGCCGCGGCGGTCAGGAGCGGGGAGTCGGGCATGGTGCCCAGCGTAGCGGCGGGTGCCGCTCGCCGCAGCATTCCCGCCGTTGAGCGACCACCCGGGGGCAGGCACTGGATTGTGGGCGGCGCCGCACCGCAGAGTGATTGCAGTCACATCTGCGCAGGCCTCTACCCCGGCCCGCCGCCGCGTGTGAACCTTACGTCTCAATGAGGAGGAACGATGGGTAACGACGCCCACACTCCGGACGCCACCGCGTCCGTGGACTTTGAACAGGTCCAGAAGACAGAACAGTTCCAGGAGCTCCGCAAACGCCACCGCAGCTTTGTGTTTCCCATGGCCGTGGCCTTCCTGCTCTGGTACTTCGCCTACGTATTGCTGGCGGACTACGCCGTGGACTTTATGTCCACCAAGGTGTGGGGCAACATCAACGTGGGCCTGATCCTGGGCCTGCTCCAGTTTGTGTCCACCTTCGCCATCACCGGCTGGTACGTCAGCTACTCCAACCGCCGGCTCGATCCCATCGCAGCGGACATCAGGAACGAAATCGAAGGCCACGAGTTCGATAAAGACGGCAACCGAGTGAGCGGAGCGAACAAATGATCACCGTCCCCCTCGCTGTCGATGTTGCAGCCCTCAAGGACACCACCCTGCTGAATATGGGAATCTTTGGCCTCTTTGTGGCAGTGACCATGGTCATCGTGTTCCGGGCCAGCAAAAACAACAAAACGGCCGCCGACTACTACGCGGCCGGCCGGTCCTTCACCGGATCCCAGAACGGCACCGCGATTGCCGGCGACTACCTGTCGGCAGCGTCCTTCCTCGGCATCACCGGTGCGATCGCCATCAACGGCTACGACGGGTTTATGTACTCCATCGGCTTCCTGGTGGCCTGGCTGGTGGCGCTGCTCCTCGTGGCGGAACTGCTGCGCAATACCGGCAAGTTCACCATGGCCGATGTGCTGTCCTTCCGCCTGAAGCAGCGCCCGGTACGCATCGCGGCGGCCATCTCCACGCTGGCCGTGTGCTTCTTCTACCTGCTGGCGCAGATGGCCGGCGCCGGAAGCCTGATCTCCCTGCTGCTGGGCATCAGCGACTGGGGCGGGCAGGCACTGGTGATCATCGTCGTCGGCGCCCTGATGATCATGTACGTCCTGATCGGCGGCATGAAGGGCACCACCTGGGTGCAGATCATCAAGGCCATCCTGCTGATTGCCGGGGCCGCTGTGATGACCCTGTGGGTCCTCGCCATTTACGGCTTCAACCTCTCCACCCTGCTGGGAGCGGCCGTGGAGACCGCCAACAACCCCGCGGTCCTCAACCCGGGCCTGCAGTACGGCAAAACGAACACCTCCAAGCTGGACTTTATGTCGCTTGGCCTGGCTTTGGTCCTGGGTACGGCAGCGCTGCCCCACGTGCTGATGCGGTTCTACACGGTCCCCACCGCCAAGGAAGCCCGCAAGTCCGTGGTCTGGTCCATCTGGCTGATCGGCCTGTTCTACCTCTTCACCCTGGTCCTGGGCTACGGCGCAGCGGCACTGGTCGGGGCGGAAACCATCAAGTCGGCCCCCGGCGGCGTGAACTCCGCAGCACCGCTGCTCGCGTTCCACCTGGGCGGGCCGCTCCTGCTGGGCTTCATCTCGGCCGTCGCGTTCGCCACCATCCTGGCCGTGGTGGCCGGCCTGACCATCACCGCCGCGGCGTCCTTCGCCCATGACATCTATGCCAGCGTCATCGCCAAGGGGAAGGCCGACGCCGCCACGGAAGTTAAGGTGGCCCGCCGCACGGTGGTGGTCATCGGCGTCCTGGCCATCCTGGGCGGCATCTTCGCCAACGGCCAGAACGTGGCGTTCCTGGTGGCGCTTGCGTTCGCCGTGGCCGCCTCCGCCAACCTGCCCACCATCATCTACTCGCTGTTCTGGCGCCGCTTCACCACGCGGGGCGCCGTCTGGAGCATGTACGGCGGCCTCGGGTCGGCGATCATCCTGATCATCTTCTCCCCGGTGGTGTCCGGTGCGGCCACGTCCATGGTCAAGGACGCCAACTTCGCGATCTTCCCGCTCAGCAACCCGGGCATAGTGTCCATCCCGCTGGCGTTCATCCTGGGCTGGTTGGGCACCATCCTGGACCGGAACAAGGAAGACAGCGCCAAGCAGGCCGAAATGGAGGTCCGTTCCCTGACCGGCGTCGGGGCGGAAAAGGCCACCAACCACTAACCCCGCCCGGACACAAAGCCTCCGTGCACTGGACAGTGCACGGAGGCTTTGTGGTGTGGCGGGTTGGTGGTGTGCAGGGTTCCGCTACCCGGCGGGCCGCAGCTTGATGTTGGTCATCTTCAGCTGGTCAGTGCCTTCAAAGTGGTAGGCCAGGTCAACGTTCCCGCCGTCGCAGGCGATGACACCGGCGATGTCCGCCGACTTGCTGCCATTCTCCGTGGCCACGTTGACGCTGTTGTAGTCCGGCTTGCAGCTGGCGTCCATATCGAGGCTTTCGATGCCGGCAATGAACGATTCCTTGGAGATCTGCTTCTGCAGGGCAGGGTCCAGGTAATCGTCGTAGGCCGTCGAGGTGTCGCCGGCGATGACCAGGTCCGTGAACCCATCCGCGAGTCCCTTTGCCTGGTTGGTGGCTCCGCCCACAACATTGATCAGGACAATCACGCCGATGGCAACAAGCACCAGGAAACCGCCCACGGCTGCAAGGATGATCCACAGCGTCCTGCGCCGCTTCGGCCGGGGTGCCTCCCCGGGGAGGCCAAACGGGGTGGGACCCGCCTGGGCGTAGGGGTTCTGCGCGTACTGGTTCTGGGCATGCTGGCCGGGTTGTTGCTGGCCGGGGACCCCGGTGCCGAAGGGTTGTTCCTGGCCTGGCTGTGCCGGATATGGTCCGGGCCCGAACGCCGGTGGTGGTGGCGGAACGGGGGGCTGCCCGGGAACGTCCGGCTGCCGGGGTTCGGAGCCTGACGGGCCGGACTGGTTCGGTTCCTGGGGACTGCTCAAGGTAGAGCCTTTCCGGACGTGGTGCGCTGCACCGTCTGAGGGGCCCGCTGCCGGGCCGCCAATATCTGCCACCAAGCCTATAACCCCCCGCTGTCCCGGGCGTGGCCGGCGGGCGTGCGGCACAGAACGCGTGCCGGGGCTAGCCGGCCGCGGACCCACGGTCCAGCAGTGGCTGGACCCGGAACGGAATCAGTTCCCCCATGGCGAGGGCAGTGTCGGTCCGGTCCACGCCGTCACAGCCCAGGATCTTCCCGTTGATCCGGAACAGGTCCTCGGCGTCGAGCGCCACCACGCGCAACAGGAGGTCGGCGGAGCCGGTGAGCCCGTACCCTTCCAGGATTTCCGGGATGCCCGCAAGTTCGCCGGCCAGGCCGGCGAGTTTCTGCTGCTGCACATGCACCGAAATGAAGGCCATCAACGGATAGCCCAGCGCGGCAGGATTGATCCGCCGCTCAAACGACAGGAAGGCGTGCTTCTTCTCAAGCTGGGCCATCCGGGCCTGCACGGTGTTCCGGGACAGGCCAAGCTTCTGGGCCAGGGCCACCACGGTCCGGCGGGGATCCTGCGCCAGGGCGGATAAGAGGCGGGTGTCAGTGCCATCCAGAGCTTGCATAATGCGCAACGCTAGCACGGTGCAGATACTCCGGACAGGGCACTTTGCTCAATGATCCGTGCAGTGGTTGTACCTTGTGGTGGTTGTGAGTAGGGTCACAATATCCGGGGCAACGGCGCCCGGGCGGCCCGCGGTGGGCAGGGCCAAAAGCCCCGCAACCGCAGGTCAAACGACGTAAGAAGGTGCGGGCTATCGTGTCTACAGACGAAACGGGCCAGGGCGCGGCAGCAGCCCCGGAAATGGCGGAAACCAGCCCTGCGGTGGCACACCGCCTGATCCAGCTGATCACTCCCGCGGGGGAGCGGGTCAGCCATCCGGAATTCGACTTCTGGGTCAAGGATGTCAGCGACGAACAGCTCTGCTCCCTGTTCGAGGACATGACGGTCATCCGGCGCATCGACGTGGAGGCCACCGCCCTGCAGCGCCAGGGCGAACTCGCCCTTTGGCCGCCACTGCTGGGCCAGGAAGCGGCACAGATCGGTTCCGGCCGTTCGCTCCGCCAGGACGATTTTGTGTTTTCCAGCTACCGGGAAAACGGCGTGGCGTACTGCCGGGGCGTGGACCTCACGGACCTGGTCCGGGTGTGGCGGGGCAACGCTTCATCTGGCTGGAATCCCTACGCCATCAACATGGCCACGCCGCAGATCATCATCGGCGCCCAGACCCTCCACGCCACGGGGTATGCCATGGGCATCCAGTACGACGGCGCGGACGCCGTTTCCGTGGCGTACTTCGGTGACGGCGCCACCAGTGAGGGCGACGTTAATGAGGCAATGGTCTTCGCGGCGAGCTTCCAGGTGCCGGTTGTTTTCTTCTGCACCAACAACCACTGGGCCATTTCCGAACCGGTGCGGCTGCAGTCCCATATCCAGCTTGCCGACCGTGCTGCCGGCTTCGGCATCCCCAGCCTGCGGGTGGACGGGAACGACGTCCTGGCCGTTATGGCCGTCACCCGGCTCGCACTGGACCGGGCGCGGCGTGGCGGCGGCCCCACGTTCATCGAAGCCGTCAGCTACCGGATGGGTCCGCACACCACAGCCGATGACCCCACCCGGTACCGGGACGCCAACGAACTTGAAGACTGGGCGGCGAAGGATCCCATCAGCCGGGTGGCGGCGCTCCTGGAACGGAAGGGCCTGCTGACGGCGGACTTCCAGCAGCACGTCAGGGACCAGGCCGACGCCGTTGCCCACCGGATGCGTAAGGGCTGCACCACCATGCCGGACCCTGAGCCCATGGACGTTTTCCGGCATGTCTACAGCACTCCCAACTCGTGGCTGGACCGGCAGCAGGAGCATTACGCCCGATATCTGGCCTCCTTCGGGGAACCCGCCGGAGCCGCAACCCAGGAAGGTGCACGCTGATGACCCGCATGACCTTCGCCCGCGCCATCAACGCGGGCCTGCGCAAATCGCTGGAAAACGATCCCAAGGTGATCCTGATGGGGGAGGACATCGGCGCCCTCGGCGGCGTCTTCCGGATCACGGACGGCCTGCAGAAGGACTTCGGCACACACCGCGTGGTGGACACGCCGCTGGCGGAGTCAGCCATCCTCGGAACCGCGGTTGGCCTGGCCTACCGCGGCTACCGCCCCGTGGTGGAGATCCAGTTCGACGGCTTCATCTACCCCGCCTTCGACCAGATCGTCAGCCAGGTGGCCAAGCTCCACTACCGCACCCAGGGCGCCGTCAGGATGCCCATCACCATCAGGGTCCCGTTCGGCGGCGGCATCGGCTCCCCGGAACACCACTCCGAATCCCCGGAGGCTTACTTCACGCACACCTCCGGCCTGCGCGTGGTCAGCGTCTCCAACCCGCAGGACGCCTACACAGTGATCCAGCAGGCCATCTCCTGTGATGATCCCGTCCTCTACTTCGAACCGAAGCGCAGGTACCACGACAAGGGCGAGGTGGATGAAGGGGTTGACCCTGCCGCAGCGCTGCCCATGGGACAGGCCAGGGTCCTGACGCAAGGCACCGACGTGACCCTGGTGGCGTACGGGCCGCTGGTCAAAACCGCCCTGGACGCCGCCGCGGCGGCCGCGGACGAAGGGATCTCCCTGGAGGTCATTGACCTGCGCTCGCTGGCCCCTGTGGACTACGACACCGTGGTGGCCTCGGTCCGCAGGACCGGCCGCCTGGTGGTCACACACGAAGCAGGGCAATCCGGTGGCCTCGGCGCCGAAGTCGCAGCCAGCATCACCGAACGGTGCTTCAACCATCTGGAGGCGGCACCCGTCCGGATCACCGGCTTTGACATCCCCTACCCCTATTCCAAGCTGGAGATGCACCACCTGCCCGGCCTGGACCGCATCCTGGACGGCGTTGACCGTGCCCTGGGCCGGCCCAACTCCCTGAGCGGGCTGGAAGGATGAGCGCCACCATGATCAAGGAATTCCGGCTCCCGGACCTGGGCGAGGGCCTTACCGAATCAGAAATCCTCAGCTGGAAGGTGGCGGTGGGGGACACTGTCACCCTCAACCAGGTGATCGCCGAAGTCGAGACGGCAAAGGCCGTGGTGGAACTGCCGTCGCCGTTTGCGGGTGTCATCAGGGAACTGCATGAGCAGCCAGGCTCCGTGGTGGCGGTAGGGAACCCCATCGTTTCCTTTGAGGTGCCGGACGACGCCGCCCTCCCGCCGGCCGCTGCAGCCAAAGGTCCGGCCAACGGTGCAGCCGCAACCGAAGGCGCCGCTGGGACCGTCACCGCTGTGCCAGAAGAGGGCGCGACGGAAGATGCCGTGGCAGCAAGTGCCGCGCGCGGGCAGTCGGCAGTGGACGCTGTGCCGGCCCCGCCCAAGCGGGAGCCCAACCTCGTCGGGTACGGGGCCGTCGTCGAAAGCTCCGGCAGGCCGGCCCGGCGGCCCAGGATTTTCGCGCCCGCTGGTTCGAGCGCCGCCGATCCATCCCCGGTCACGCCGGGCCAAGCAGGTCCCGCCGCAGCCAAACCGGTGGAAAGCACCGTGGAGCGGCCGCGGTCCACCCCACCGGTCCGCAAGCTGGCCCGCGACCTCCAGGTGGACCTCGCGCAGGTTGCTGGCACCGGACCGCAGGGCCTGATCACCAGGGAAGACGTCCAGGCTTTTGTCCACGGTGCGCCCGGGGAGACGGGAACCCCCGCGGAGCATCGGGCGGCGGAGCAGCAGTCAGGTGAGCAGCCCGGGAAGCAGCCTGTGGTGCAGGGGGCCGGTGAACGTGAATTCCGCACGCCCATCAAGGGAGTGCGGAAATACACTGCAGCGGCCATGGTGGAAAGTGCCTTCACGGCCCCGCACGTCACGGAGTTCCTCACGGTCGATGTCACTCCCACCATGGAGCTGCTGGGCCGGCTGAAGGCAAGCAGGGAGTTCGGTGCACTCCGGCTGACGCCGCTCACACTCGCGGCGAAAGCGGTGCTCATCGCCCTGCGGCGCAACCCGTCACTGAATTCGCGCTGGGACGGTGCCGCCCAGGAGATCGTCACTTATAACTACGTGAACCTGGGGATAGCCGCCGCTACTCCAAGGGGCCTTACCGTTCCGAATATCAAGGACGCGGACCGGTTGTCCCTGGCTGGGCTCGCGGAAGCGCTGGCAGCACTGACCGACACGGCGAGGGCCGGCCGGACCGCGCCCGCCGAGCTGTCCGGTGGGACGCTCTCCATCACCAACATCGGTGTGTTCGGCATTGATGCCGGCACGCCCATCCTGAATCCCGGTGAGGCGGCGATCCTGGCGCTGGGGGCTGTCCGGACTGCGCCGTGGGAGTACCGCGGGGAAGTGGCCCTCCGGCAAGTCATCACGCTCAGCCTGTCCTTCGACCACCGTCTGGTGGACGGTGAGCAGGGCTCCCGTTTCCTTGCCGATGTCGGCGCCATCCTGGCCGAACCCGGCATGGCCCTCACCATGGTCTGAGGGCTTTGTCGGGCCGGGCCTGGTCGGGACCCCGGCCAGGCCTCGGCCGGGCTGATCAGCAACCCTGACCAGGAACCCTGATCAGTGGGCCTGACCAGCAAGCCGTGGTCAGCAAGCCGCGGTCAGGAAACAGGTTCCGGCGTCCCAACCGTGAGGGCAGCCACGGCCATGGCCTCTAGCAGCGGGCGGGCGGTCTTCGAAGCAACCCGCCGGCCGTGCCCGGATACGGAATGCGGCGTGGAGTTGATCAGGCCGAAGGTGGCCTGGGCACGCATGCGGAGCTCTGCAGGGTCAGTGCCCGGATGGAGCTGCACCAGGACATCCACCCACACCTCCACGTAGCTGCGCTGGAGCAGGCGCACCGCCGCCTGGTCGGGCCCGGCCAGGGCGCTGAAGTCACGGTCCTGCACCCGGATAACGTCCGGTTTGCCCAAGGCGAACTCCACCTGGAACGCCACCAGCCGGCGCACGGCGGTGAGGGGATCGGGGTGCCGGTCCACTACCTGTCGGCCGCCCGCCAGCAGGTCCTCGCTCACAGTCACCAGCAGCGCTGCCAGCACCGCCTGCTTGCCCGGAAAATGCCGGTACACAGCGGGTCCGCTGATGCCTGCCGCGGCGCCGAGGTCCTCCAGCGATACCCGGGTGAACCCGTCGCGGGCGAACAGGGAAGCGGCAGCGGCCAGCAGCGCCTGCCGGCGGTTCTCCTTGGCCTGGCTCCGCTGGGTGGTTCCTGCCGTGGTGCCGGCACCACCGGGCAGTGGACCGCTGTTCCCGCCCATGTGCGTGGTGTCATTGCTTGGCACTTTTCCTCCTTGGACCCGCAGATTCTAGCAAGGCAGCACCTGTGTTGGACATCACAGTTAATAGAGACTAACCTGAATTTCAGTTATTAGTCACTAACCGAGTTGGCTTTTGCCGGTCGGAAAACATGGGAATGGACGCGTCGATGGAGACCCTTGCCAGCCGCCTGCAACCAGGCAGCGAAGCGTTCACCGCCAACCGGGAGGCGCAGCTCCAACTGGTGGCTGAGCTGAAGGAACGGCTGCAGACCGCCGCCCTGGGTGGCCCGGAAAAGTCCCGCCAGCGCCATGTGGCCCGCGGCAAGCTGCTGCCCCGGGAACGCATCGACGGCCTCCTGGATGACGGCAGTCCCTTCCTGGAGATCGCCCCGCTGGCAGCGGACGGCATGTATGGTGGCGACGCGCCCGGCGCCGGGGTCATCGCGGGCATCGGAACGGTCCACGGCCGCCAGGTGCTGGTCATCTCCAACGACGCCACCGTCAAGGGCGGAACGTATTACCCGCTGACAGTCAAAAAACACCTCCGGGCCCAGGAAATCGCCTTCGAAAACAGGCTGCCCTGCATCTACCTCGTTGATTCGGGCGGGGCGTTCCTGCCCATGCAGGACGAGGTCTTCCCGGACCGGGACCACTTCGGCCGGATCTTCTACAACCAGGCCCGGCTGTCCGCAGCCAAAATCCCGCAGCTCGCTGCGGTGCTGGGCTCCTGCACCGCGGGCGGAGCCTACGTCCCGGCCATGAGCGATGAAACGGTCATCGTCCGCAACCAGGGCACCATTTTCCTGGGCGGTCCGCCGCTGGTGAAGGCCGCCATCGGCGAGGTGGTAACGGCAGAGGAACTGGGCGGCGGCGACGTGCACTCACGGATTTCCGGCGTCACCGACCACCTGGCGGACAACGACCGGCACGCCCTGCAGATCCTTCGGGACATCGTCGCCACCCTCCCGCAGCCGGCCGCACCGGCTTGGCAGGTGGAACCGCCCGTGCCGCCCGTGGTGGACGAGGACGAACTCTATGGAGCGGTCCCCACGGACGTGAACGCCGCCTACGACGTCCACGAAGTCATCGCCCGGCTGGTGGACGGCAGCACGTTCCACGAGTTCAAGCGGGAATATGGCACCACCCTGGTGACGGGCTTCGCCAGGCTGCATGGCCACCCGGTAGGCATCGTGGCCAACAATGGTGTCCTGTTCAGCGAGTCCTCGCTCAAGGGCGCCCATTTCATTGAACTCTGCGACCAGCGCGGGATCCCGCTGGTCTTCCTGCAGAACATCTCCGGTTTTATGGTGGGCAAGGACGCCGAGCACGGCGGCATCGCCAGGAACGGCGCCAAGATGGTCACCGCGGTAGCCACGGCACGGGTGCCCAAGCTGACGGTGGTGATCGGCGGTTCTTTCGGAGCCGGAAACTACTCCATGTGCGGCCGGGCCTACTCGCCCCGGTTCCTCTGGATGTGGCCCGCGGCCCGGATTTCCGTGATGGGCGGCAACCAGGCGGCCAGCGTGCTGGCCACCGTCAAACGGGACCAGTATGAGGCCGCAGGGGAAGACTGGCCGGCGGCCGATGAGGAAGCCTTCAAAGCCCCCATCAAGGAGCAGTACGAGGATCAGGGCAGCCCGTATTACTCCACTGCCCGGCTGTGGGACGACGGCGTGATCGACCCTGCAGATACCCGCACCGTGCTGGGCCTCGCCCTCGACGTTGTCTCCCGAACCCCGTTGCCGGATACCTCTTTCGGCCTCTTCCGGATGTGAGCCCTATGACCACGCCAGCAACCACCCGCCCCGCCAAGGAAACGGGTGCCCTTTTCGGCACCGTCCTGGTGGCGAACCGCGGCGAAATCGCCTGCCGCGTCATCCGGACGCTCAAAACGCTGGGCATCCGCTCCGTCGCCGTCTACAGCGATGCCGACGCCGGCGCCCGGCACGTGCGCGAAGCCGACACCGCCGTCCGGATCGGCCCCGCCGCAGCGGCGGAGAGCTACCTGAACATTGACGCCGTTGTGGACGCCTGCCGCCGCACCGGCGCGGACGCCGTCCACCCGGGCTACGGCTTCCTGAGCGAAAACGCCGATTTCGCCCGCGCGCTGGCCAAGTCCGGCGTCGCCTTCATCGGGCCGGGGGTGGAAGCACTGAACATCATGGGGGACAAGATCCGGTCCAAGAACCACGTGGCCGGGTACGGCGTCCCCGTGGTCCCCGGTGTTGCCAGGCCGGGCATGACCGATCAGGACCTCCTTGACGCTGCGGCCGCCGTCGGATTCCCCCTGCTTATCAAGCCGTCGGCCGGCGGGGGTGGTAAAGGAATGCATGCCGTGGAGTCCCCGGCGGAGCTACCGGGGGTGCTGGCCACCGCCCGGCGCGTGGCAGCCAGCGCCTTCGGCGACGACACCCTCTTCCTGGAACGCCTGGTCGGTACGCCCCGCCACATCGAGGTCCAGGTCCTGGCGGACAACCACGGCAACGTGATCCACCTGGGCGAACGCGAATGCTCCCTCCAGCGCCGGCACCAGAAAGTCATCGAGGAAGCACCCTCACCCCTGCTCGAGGGACTCCCGGACGGGGCCGCCATCCGCGCCAGGCTGGGGGAGGCCGCCTGCAACGCCGCCCGCAGCGTGGCGTACAGCGGTGCCGGAACGGTGGAGTTCCTGGTCTCGGACGACGCCCCGGACCAGTTTTACTTCATGGAAATGAACACCCGCCTGCAGGTGGAGCACCCGGTCACCGAGATGGTCACCGGCATCGACCTGGTGGAGTGGCAGGTGCGGATCGCTGCCGGCGCAGCGCTCACTGTCCGGCAGGCCGACGTCGTGCTGTCCGGCCACGCCGTGGAAGCGCGGGTCTACGCCGAAGTGCCGGCGAAGAACTTCCTGCCCGCCACCGGGACAGTCCATGTGCTGGCAGAGCACGCCCCGGGCCAGGGCGGCAACGTCCGCGTGGATTCCGCGCTGGTGCCGGGGCTGGAGCTCTCCGCCGACTACGATCCGATGCTGGCCAAGATCATCGCCTGGGGCGACGACCGCCCGGCTGCCCTGGCAGCCCTGGATACGGCGCTCGCCGGTTACGTCGCGCTGGGCGTGGACACCAACGTGGAGTACCTGCGCCTGCTGCTCAACGACCCGGACGTCCAGGCCGGCCGTCTGGACACCGGGCTGATCGAGCGGAGGCTGCCGGAGCTCGCTTTCCGCGGCGTCAGCAGCACCGAACTGGCGGCTGCGGCCCTCTATGCGCTGGGGACGGAGGAACAAGGCCCCGCCGGCCCTTGGCAACGCCGGGACAGCTGGCGGCTGGGCGGCAGGCCGCCACGCCACATCACGTTTGCGCTGCCGGACGGCGGTGCGGCCACCGTCACGGTGGCCGGGAACCTGCAGGCGGGTCCGGTGACAGTGACCGTCGACGGCGGCGCACCGCATCGTGCCGCGCTCCGTCCCGCCGGGCCGCACCAGGCAGAGGTGACGCTCGACGGCGTACCCACCCGATACAACGTTGCCCCCGTTTTCCCCGGAAACGGAATGCCCCAACCCGGCCAGCCGGCGTCGGACGTTCCCCTGCAGGTTTTCCTGGGTAACGGCGGCTGGTCCTGCCGGCTGGAGGTCCTCACCCGGGAAGCCCGGCTGGAACGCCTCCGCGCAGGCATCCAGCGCGAGGAAGGCGCCACGGATCCGGAAGTGCGCTCGCCGATGCCCGGCACCGTGGTGTCCGTTCCTGTAGAAAACGGCGACACCGTGGACGCGGGGCAGGTGCTGCTGTCCGTGGAGGCCATGAAGATGGAGCACCAACTGGTGGCGCCCCTGGCGGGGATCGTGAAGCTGGCCGCACAACCCGGCGACCTGGTCAAAGCGGACCAGGTCCTGGCCACCATCCACCCGCACCCAGGCAGCGCATCCGCTCCTGACACCCCGGAAACACCGTCCACCACACATCCCACAGCAGAAGGAGCCCGGCCATGACCGGTTTTGAACTTACCGAGGAGTACCAGGACCTGAGCGACACGGTCCGGGACTTCGCCGACAACGTGGTGGCACCGGTGTCCGCCAAGCACGACGAAGAGCACAGCTTCCCGTACGGCGTGGTCAAGCAGATGGCGGAGATGGGCCTGTTCGGCCTGCCGTTCCCGGAGGAATTTGGCGGCATGGGCGGGGACTACTTTGCCCTGGCCCTCGCGCTGGAGCAGCTGGGCCGGGTGGACCAGTCAGTGGCCATCACCCTCGAAGCCGGCGTCTCCCTCGGCGCCATGCCCGTGTACCGGTTCGGAACGGACGCACAGAAGCAGGAATGGCTGCCCATGCTGGCGTCCGGGGAGGCCCTGGCGGGCTTCGGGCTCACCGAACCCGAAGCCGGATCGGACGCGGGCGGCACCAAAACCCACGCCCACCGTGACGGCGGAAACTGGGTGATCAACGGCAACAAGGAGTTCATCACCAACTCTGGGACCGACATCACCAAACTGGTCACCGTCACGGCCGTGACCGGCGAAAGCGAGCGCGCTGACGGCAGCGTCCGGAAGGACATCTCCACCCTCCTGGTGCCCACCTCAACGCCGGGCTTCCGGGCAGAGAAGGCCTACAACAAGGTGGGTTGGAATGCCTCGGACACCCACCCCCTGACGCTGAAGGACGTCCGCGTCCCCGAGGCCAACCTGCTGGGGGAGGAGGGCCGCGGCTACGCCAACTTCCTCTCCATCCTGGACGAGGGCCGGATCGCCATTGCAGCCCTGGCCACCGGCGCCGCCCAGGGGTGCGTTGACCTGTCCGTGAAATACGCCCGGGAGCGCAGCGCGTTCGGGCACACGATCGGTAAATACCAGGCCATCTCCTTCAAGATCGCCCGCATGGAAGCCCGGGCCCACACCGCCCGGCTGGCCTACTACGACGCCGCAGCCAGGATGCTCGCCGGCAAGCCGTTCAAGACGCAGGCGGCCATCGCTAAGATGGTCGCAGGCGAGGCGGCCATGGACAACGCGCGGGATGCCACCCAGGTATTCGGCGGCTATGGCTTCATCAACGAGTTCACCGTGGCACGCCATTACCGCGACTCCAAGATCCTGGAAGTGGGGGAGGGCACCACCGAAGTCCAGCTGATGCTCATCGCCCGCGAACTGGGACTGTAGTCCCCCCGCAGGCGCCGGTCTGAAAGGATCCCCCGATGATTGACAAAGTAGTCGCCAGCGCCGATGAGGCAGTCGCGGACATCCCCCACGGCGCCTCCCTGGCAGTGGGCGGGTTTGGGCTCTGCGGCATCCCGGTCGCGTTGATCGACGCCCTGCACCGGGCCGGAACCTCAGACCTGGAAACGGTCAGCAACAACTGCGGTGTGGACAGCTGGGGCCTGGGGCTGCTGCTCCGTGACGGCCGGATCCGGCGCACCATCAGCTCCTACGTTGGTGAAAACAAGGAATTTGCCCGCCAGTACCTCGCCGGCGAACTCGAAGTGGTCCTCACACCGCAGGGAACACTCGCGGAGAAGCTGCGGGCCGGCGGCGCCGGGATCCCTGCGTTCTACACCAAGGCGGGGGTGGGCACCCAGGTGTCCGACGGCGGCCTGCCGCAGAAATACGACTCCGCCGGCGGGATCGCGGTGGCCTCCGCAGCCAAGGAAGTCCGCTCCTTCGGCGGCGTCGACTACGTCCTGGAGGAATCGCTGACGCCGGACTTTGGCCTGGTCCACGCCTGGAAGGGAGACCGGCACGGCAACCTGGTGTTCCACGCAGCCGCGATGAACTTCAACCCGCTGTGCGCCATGGCCGGCCGCATCACCATCGCCGAGGTCGAAGAGCTGGTTGAACCGGGTGACCTGGACCCCGAACACGTCCATGTACCCGGGATCTTCGTCCAGCGTGTGGTCCTGGCGCCGGACGGCGAGAAACGGATCGAGAAGCGGACAGTGGCCCTGGCTGCCACCCCGGCACCCGGCAGCAGCGCGCAGGCAGGAGCATAACCATGGCGGACCCCAACAGCATTGACGCGCCCCGGCCCGAGGCCATCCGGCCCGGTTACCGGCGGGCAACCCACCAGGGCGGCCCGGGTTCAGGGGCAGCCGGCGGCCAAGGGGCGGCCGCCGGGGAACCAGGGCAACAGGGCGCCGCCAAGGGCTGGAGCCGGAACGAGCTCGCTGCCCGGGTGGCCCGGGAGCTGCGCAACGGGCAGTACGTGAACCTGGGGATCGGCATGCCCACCCTGATTCCCAACTACATTCCGGTTGGCGTCGAAGTGGTCCTCCACTCCGAAAACGGCATCCTGGGGGTGGGCCCGTACCCGGCCGAGGACGCGGTGGACCCGGACCTGATCAACGCCGGCAAGGAGACCGTCACCGTCAACAGGGGAGCGGCGTTCTTCGACTCCGCAGCCTCCTTCGGCATGATCCGGGGTGGCCATGTGGACGTCGCCGTCCTCGGCGCCATGGAAGTCGCCGCCAACGGCGACCTGGCCAACTGGATGATCCCCGGCCGGATGGTCAAAGGCATGGGCGGCGCCATGGACCTGGTGTTTGGCGCCAAAAAAGTGATTGTGATGATGGAGCACGTGGACCGCAGCGGTAACCCCAAAATCGTCCAGGAGTGCTCGCTGCCGCTCACCGGCAAGGGCTGCGTGGACCGGATCATCACCGACCTCGCCGTGATTGACGTGGTCCGTGATCCTTCCGGGTCCCGGCTGGTACTCCGCGAACTGGCACCGGACGTCTCGCTGGCCGACGTGGCAGCGGCCACCGGCGCCGAACTTTTCGAGGAAGACCAGGAACTGACGGTATGAGCACCGGAACCAGCGGCACGCACCGGCCCCCGGAAGGCCAGCAGGAGCGGCGCGTCATTGAACAGCGGGGCCTCTACTTCGACGAACTCGAAGAAGGCGTGCTGTACGCCCACCGGCCGGGCCGCACCGTCACCGAGGCGGACAACGTCCTGTTCACCACCCTCACCATGAACACCCAGGCCCTGCACCTCGATGCCGCCTGGAGCGCCGGCCAGCCCTTCGGCCAGCGGCTGGTCAACTCCATGTTCACGTTGGCCACGGTGGTGGGCCAATCCGTCACGCAGCTGACCCAGGGCACCATCGTGGCCCAGCTGGGCCTCACGGACGTCTCCTTCCCGCACCCGCTGTACCACGGCGACACGCTCTACACGGAGACGGTCATCACGGGGAAGCGCCTGTCCGGTTCGCGGCCGGGGCAGGGCATCGCCACCATGGCGCACACCGGCCGCAACCAGGACGGTACCGTGGTGGCCCTGGCCACCCGCAGTTGCCTGATGTGGACCCGGGAGGCGCACGCCGGCCAGCAGGGCAACGCCCGGGAAGCCACCACAGCGGCTGGCGGACAAGGCACAATACCGGTATGACTTTTTTGATGGGACCCGCCCTGCTCTTCTGCCCTGCGGACCGGCCGGAGCGGTACCAGAAGGCTGCTGACCGAGCGGACGCCGTCATCCTGGACCTCGAGGATGCCGTGGCCCCGGCGGAGAAACAGCGTGCCCGCGGCGCTATCCTGGCCCAGCTCGGAGCCGGGGAGGGCCCGGAGCTGGACCCGAGCAGGACCATCGTCCGCATCAACCCCGCCGGCACGGAAGAGTTCGCCAAGGACCTGCACTGCCTGGCCCACACGCCGTACCGGACAGTCATGCTGGCCAAGGCGGAAAGCGCCGCGCAGCTCGAGGCCCTTGAGGGCTACCAGGTCATCGCCCTGTGCGAAACGGCACTGGGGATCCTTAATGCCCCGGCCATAGCGGCGGCTCCCAACGTTGTGGCACTGATGTGGGGTGCCGAGGACCTGCTGGCGACCTTGGGCGGCACCTCCAGCAGGATGGCCGACGGCGGCTACCGTGCTGTGGCACTGCACGCGCGTTCAGCCGTGCTGCTGGCCGCCCGGGCCTTCGGCAAGGAGGCAGTGGATTCCGTCTACGTGGACATTCCGGACGTGGCTGGGCTGGCAGTGGAATCAGCGGACGCCGTGGCATCCGGGTTCGGGTCCAAAGCCTGTATCCATCCGGCACAGGTGGCTGCCGTCCGGGCAGCCTACGCCCCATCGGCGGCGGACATCGAAGCGGCGCAGGCCCTGCTGTCGGCTGCGGCGGCGGCCAACTCCGGCGTCTTCGCGTTTGAAGGAAAAATGATCGACGGGCCCATCCTCAAACATGCCGAGGCCACCCTGCGCCGCGCCGCCCAAAACGGCTGATGCAGTAACGCCGACCTGCCTGCCTTCGCCGGCCTGGCCTGCTTTCGCGGAGTTGACCCGGCCTGCCCTCACCGGCCGGCCCGCCGCAGGGACGTGGGCGGCACCGATTCATGCAGGAACGTGCGGACCCACCGCGCGCCGGTGGCCCGGTACTCCTCCCGGCTGGCGAAACGGTAGTGGTAGCTGTGCACCCGCACCCATTGTGGCGGGACGCCGTCGAACGGGTCGTGGCGGAGGAGCCGCAGGGTGGCCCGGTCCGCCTCCAGCAGCCGGGTAAGGAACGCGTAAAACCAGTCCTCGTGCACCGTCCGCAACGGCAGGAACCACATCAGCCAGTCCAGCCGCAGGTGGTACGGCGCCCACTGCCGGGGAATCCGGTTGACGTCCCCGGGCTTTCCCTTAAAGGCATACTCGAGCCACTGCGAGCCGGCACCGGGGCTGCTGTCCAGGGTTCCTTCCACAACAATTTCCACGCGCCGGCGGGTAACGGTGCCGAACGCCCCGTAGACGTTGACCAGCTGCCAGCGGTTGAAGCTGGCGTTCATCAGCTGCCGCCGGGAGAGCAGGTTGCGCAGCGGCCGGTAGCTGAGGACCAGCAGCAGCACCGTGGCGGCCAGGGTGATGGCCAGCCACCACAGCGGAGTCGCCGGCGCGGGGCCCACCGGGCCCAGGCCAGGACCCTGCCCGCCCACGGGGATGGCCGGTATCAGGGCGTGCACCACAGGGTCGCTGACCGCCGCGAACGCGAGCACCATGGCCATCCAGTTCAGCCACGCGAAGTTCCCGGTGGCCACCAGCCACAGCTGGGTCAGGATCACAACGGCGGCGGCCGCCGAGGCCAGGGGCTGGGGCGCAAAAAGGAAAAACGGAACCACCAGTTGCGCGAAATGGTTGCCCAGCACCTCGATCCTGTGCAGCTGCTTGGGCAGCAGGTGCGCCTGGCGGCTCAGCGGCCCGGGCATCGGCTGGGTCTCATGGTGGTAGTACAGGGCTGTTAAATCGTGCCATTCGCGCCCGCCCCGGATCTTGATCATGCCGGCCCCGAACTCCAGCCGGAACACCAGCCACGCGAGGAGGAGCAGGATGGTCCGCGGCGGGTCGGTCTGGTCCGAACCGAGGAACGCCACCGTAAAGCCTGCCTCCAGCAGCAGCATCTCCCAGCCAAAGCCGTAAAACGTACGGCCAACATTGACGATCGACATGTAGAGCGCCCACAAGGCAAGGAACGCCAGCAGTGGAACCCAGGGCGGGCCCCACTGGGGGACGCCGGCCACCAGCAGCGCCGAAATCCCCAGGCCCGCGGCGCACACACCCCGCAGCAACCCGTCCGAGTAATGCAGGCTGAACAGTGTTGGCCGCCGCAGCCTGCCGCGGGCCAGGTAGTCGGGGACGGGTAAGAGTCCATGCGTCCCAACCAACGCGGGGAACTGGTTCAGGGAGGACAGGAACGCCACAAAGTACAGGCCCGCCACACCCCGTTGCAGCACCTGCCGGGCGAACCCGTATTCCGGCGCATCAAACCAGCCCAGCCAGTCCACACGGTCCACGCTACGCCGCCCCGTCCGGAGGTCAAGGTTGGTGCGGGATACTTAACCCATGCAGCCACGCAGAATCGTCATCCTCGGATCCACCGGTTCCATCGGCACCCAGGCGATTGACGTCGTCGACGGCGCCCCGCACCTTTTCGAGGTTGTGGCCCTCAGTGCCGGCGGGGCCAACCTGGACCTCCTGGCCAGGCAGGCCGTCCACACGGGCGCCGCCACCATAGGCATCGCTGCCGGGGATCCCGGCGTCCTGGCCCGGCTGATCGCGGAAGCAGCCGCCGCCGCGGGCCGCCCCGGCTACCGGCCCCGGATCCTCTCCGGCCCGGACGCCGCCGCTGACATCGCAGGCCTGGACGCGGACGTGGTCCTGAACGGCATCACCGGATCAATCGGACTGGCGCCCACGCTGGCAGCGCTGAAGTCCGGCGCAACCCTGGCCCTGGCGAACAAGGAGTCACTGATCGTAGGCGGCGCCCTGGTGAAGGCCGCCGCCCGGTCGGGCCAGATCGTGCCGGTCGACTCCGAACACTCGGCTATCGCGCAGTGCCTGCGCGCGGGGTCCGCCGGGGAAGTGGAAAAACTCATCCTTACGGCCTCGGGCGGGCCGTTCCGGGGCCGCACCCGGGACAGCCTGCACGGTGTCACGCCCAGTGAGGCCCTGGCGCACCCCACCTGGGACATGGGCGTAATGGTCACTACCAACTCGGCCACCCTGGTGAACAAGGGGCTGGAAGTCATCGAGGCGCACCTCCTCTTCGACGTTCCGTTGGACCGGATCGACGTTGTGGTCCATCCGCAGTCGGTGGTGCACTCCATGGTCCAGTTCGTTGACGGCTCGGTGATCGCCCAGGCCTCTCCGCCGGACATGCGCCTGCCCATCGCCCTGGGCCTTGGCTGGCCGGACCGGGTACCCCAGGCCGCGTCGGCCTGCGACTGGACCAAGGCCGCCAGTTGGACTTTCGAACCGCTGGACGTGGCGGCCTTCCCCGCCGTTGACCTCGCCAAGGACGCCGCCAAACAGGGCAGCACGTTCCCTGCGGTCTTCAACGCCGCCAACGAGGAAGCCGTCACGGCTTTCCACGCCGGCCGGATCCGGTTCACTGACATTGTGGACACCGTTGAGGCCGTCCTCAGCGAACATTCAGGTTCCTCCGGGCTGACGGTGGAATCCGTGTTGGATGCTGAAGGCTGGGCACGCGCCCGCGCCCAGGATCGTTTAGCACTTCGCAGTCTCTAAGGAAGCAGCAGCACCGCCATGACCACCGTTCTCCTTTTTATCCTCGGCGTCCTCGTCGTGGCACTCGGCATCGCCGCCTCCATCGCGCTGCACGAGGTGGGCCACCTCCTGCCTGCCAAGCTCTTTAAGGTCCGCGTGACCAAGTACATGATCGGCTTCGGGCCCACCCTGTGGTCCCGGCGGAAGGGCGAGACCGAGTACGGCGTCAAAGCCATCCCGCTGGGCGGCTACGTGTCCATGATCGGGATGTATCCGCCAAACAAGGACGACGGAACGGTCCGGCCCTCCAGCACCGGCATGTTCCAGACCCTGGCCACCGAAGCCCGGTCAATGGCCCATGAGGAAGTTGGTCCGGAGGACGGCAACAGGGTGTTTTACCGGTTGCCGGTCTGGAAAAAAATCACCATCATGCTGGGCGGGCCCGCCATGAACTTCGTGCTGGGCATCCTGTTGACGGCCGTCCTTTTGATGGGATTCGGTTCGCCCACAGCAACCACCACCATCTCCGATGTCTCCAAATGCCAGGTCGCTGCCGGCGAAACCGTGGATCCGGATTCGGCAGACTGCCAGCTGACGCCCGCTGCGGCGGCCGGCCTCCAGCCCAATGACACGGTGACCTCGTTCGACGGCTGGACCGTCACCGGCTGGGACCAGCTCACCGAAAGGATCCGCGCTTCGGCGGGCCGGGAAGTTCCCATCACCGTTGAGCGGAACGGCGCCGAAGTGGCCACCACCGTGACGCCGGTCCTGTCCGCGCGTCCCATCGTGGGCGCTGACGGCCGCCAGGCAACCGACGACGCCGGCACCCTCCGCTACCAGGACGTCGGCTTCCTTGGCATCGGTGCGCAGACCGCGCTGGTGCCCCAGCCGGCGTCGTCCGTCCTGCCCATGGCCGGGGAAAACATCCGGCAGGTGGCAGGGGTCATCCTGAACCTCCCCGCCCGCGTGGTGGGGGTGGCGAAAGCCGCCTTCAGCGAGGAACCACGCGATCCCAACGGGCCCATCTCCGTGGTGGGCGTGGGACGCGTCGCCGGCGAGGTGGCGGCCATGGAGGAGGTTCCGGCGGATGCGAGGATTGCCACCCTGATCGGGCTCCTGGCCGGCCTGAACTTTGCCTTGGGCGTTTTCAACCTGGTGCCGCTGCTGCCGCTCGACGGCGGGCACGTGGCCGGTGCGCTGTACGAAGGTGCGAGGCGCCGGCTGGCCAAGCTGTTCGGCCGGCCGGACCCGGGAGCCTTCGACATCGCCAAGCTGTTGCCCGTGACCTATGTGGTGGCCGTCCTGTTGATGGGGATGAGCGCGCTGTTGATTTACGCGGACATTGTCAAACCCGTCAACCTGTTCGGCTGACAAAGCACCATACAGCTGATTTCAGGTAATCAGTCATAAATGATTGATTCCCAATAGTAAGACGCATATGGTTGTGGCATGTTCGTGATGACCATCGACCAGCGCGGCAGTACCGGTGACCGGGACCGTGTCCCGGACTTCATTGCGGCGTTGGCGCGCCTTGGCCCCACCGGCTTTGAACGGTCCGTGGGCGACGAGGTCCAGGGGGTGGTGCCGGACGCCGCGCACGTGGTGGACATCGCCCTGTTCGCCCTCCGCACCGGGCACTGGTACGTGGGCATCGGCGTGGGAACGGTGGAGCTCGACGCCGGCGCGAGCCCCCGGGAGGGGGCCGGAACAGGATTCGTGGCGGCCCGGAAAGCCGTGGAACAGGCCAAGGCCGCCGGCTCGCAGGTGCCATTGTCAGTGGTCCCCGGGACCATGGGCAGGGAAGCAAGGAACCGGGCGGACAAGGACGGAGGTGCCGGCATGGGAACACGTGAATGCGCCAATGCCGAGGCCGTGCTGCGGCTCCTGGGCAGGATCGTCCAGGAGCGGACCGAGGCCCAGTGGCGGGTGGTGGACGCCCTGCACCGCCACGGACCCGGCCGGCATGGCACCCAGAAGCAGGTTGCGGCGGAACTGGGAATCACCGAGCAATCCGTGAGCCGGACCGTGCTGAGGTCCGGCTGGCAGGAGGAATGGGCGGCCAGGCCGGCCGCGGAAATGCTGTTGGACTTCGCCCGCCTGCGGGTTGGCGGGAATCCTGCCGGAACCGGCGCGTCAGGGGAGGGGATCTGATGGATGCCTTCTGGGTTGTCAGCGCGCTGGCCGTTGCCGGTTTCGCCGGCTGGCCGGTCACGGCGCTGGTCTTCAGGCTGGCCAGGACCATCGACGAAAGGGCGGATGCGGCCAAGGCTGCGGAGGATTCCCGGCGGAAAGCCGAGGACCCTGCCGCTGACGTCACCGTGGACCCGGTGCGGCCGGCGCGCCCTGCCCCGGACCGGGGTCCCCAGAACGTGGACGGTGAACTGACCGCCCCGCGGGACCAGCCGGCGTCGTCCGCTCCCGGCCCGCAGGGGAGCGGCCAGCGCATCCTGCGCGGCGGGGCGATCATTGGTGTGCTGGAGCGGCTCGGCGTGTGCCTGGCGATCCTCACCGGCCAGCCGGTGGCCATCGCCTACATCGTGGCCATCAAGGGCCTGGGCCGGTTCGCCGAGCTGAAGGAAACTCCTGTCGCGGCGGAGCGGTTCATCATCGGAACCCTGACGTCGATGCTCTGGGCCGCCGGAACCGGCGCCGTGGTCAAGGTCCTCTTCCTCTCCTGAACGGCCCACAAGCCTGGCGGGCGGATGGGTGCGGGCCGGAGTGGAGATAGGGTATCGGTATGACAGTTTTTGCCGTTGAGTACGTGTACACCGCCAACTCCACCGAAGACCGGAACCAGGCCCGGCCGGCCCACCGGGAATGGACCGCAGGTCTCGCGGACGACGGCGCCATCCTGGCCAGTGGCCCCTACGGTGACGGCGCAGGCGCGCTGCTCATCTTCAAGGCAGCCGATGAGGCAGCGCTGAATTCGATCCTCAAGCAGGATCCCTTCGCCGCCGCCGGCGTGATTGCCGGCACCCGGATCACCGAATGGTCACCCGTGACCGGCCAGCTGGCCGGACACAGCGCGTAGCCCCTCTCCACCCCTCAAACTCAAGGAGCCTCTCGTGACCTCGGTCAGCCTGGGAATGCCGTCAGCACCGCCGCCCGTCCTTGCCCCCCGCCGCAAGACGCGCCAGATCAAGGTCGGCTCTGTCGGGGTGGGCTCGGACTCGCCCATCAGCGTGCAGTCGATGACCACCACCCCCACCACCGACATCAACGCCACGCTGCAGCAGATTGCTGAACTGACGGCGTCCGGCTGCGACATTGTGCGCGTGGCCTGCCCGTCCGCGGACGATGCCGAGGCGCTGCCCATCATCGCGCGGAAGTCGCAGATCCCGGTCATCGCGGACATCCACTTCCAGCCCAAGTACGTGTTCGCCGCCATCGAGGCCGGTTGCGCGGCAGTCCGCGTGAACCCGGGCAACATCCGCAAGTTCGATGACCAGGTCAAGGAAATCGCCCGCGCCGCGAAGGACCACGGCACCTCCATCCGCATCGGTGTCAACGCCGGCTCGCTGGAACCGGGAATCCTGAAGAAGTACGGCAAAGCCACACCCGAAGCCCTGGTGGAATCCGCGGTCTGGGAAGCCTCGCTGTTCGAGGAACACGGCTTCCACGACTTCAAGATTTCCGTGAAGCACAATGATCCCGTGATCATGGTGGCCGCCTACGAGATGCTGGCCGAACAGGGTGACTGGCCGCTGCACCTCGGCGTCACCGAGGCGGGCCCCGCCTTCCAGGGCACCATCAAGTCAGCCACCGCGTTCGGCGCCCTGCTCTCGCGCGGGATCGGCGACACCATCCGGGTTTCCCTCTCGGCCCCGCCGGTGGAGGAAATCAAGGTGGGAAACCAGATCCTGCAATCGTTGAACCTGCGCCCCCGCAAGCTCGAGATTGTTTCCTGCCCCTCCTGCGGGCGCGCGCAGGTGGATGTTTACACGCTCGCCGAGCAGGTCACCGCCGGCCTGGAGGGCATGGAGATCCCGCTGCGGGTGGCCGTCATGGGCTGCGTTGTCAACGGTCCCGGCGAGGCCCGCGAGGCGGATCTTGGTGTGGCCTCAGGCAACGGCAAGGGCCAGATCTTTGTGAAGGGCGAAGTCATCAAGACTGTGCCCGAAAGCGAAATTGTTGAGACACTGATCGAAGAGGCCATGCGTATCGCGGAAGAGATGGGGGAGGCCGATGGCGAAGATGCTGTCAAGGGTAGCCCCGTGGTTAGCGTCTCGTAAGGACGCCACCGACCCGCCGGGTATTTCGGTCCGGACGCTGGACAGCCAGGACACGGCTGCCCTTCGCCGCCTCGCGGAGCAGGACCCCGTCACCAACGTGTTTATCCTGGCGCACCTGAAAACGACGGGGACGGCCGCGCCCACCACCGGCGGCGCCGGGATCATTGGAGTCCTCGACGACGGCATCCTGGTGGGTGCCTGCTGGGCCGGGGCCAACCTGGTCCCGGTCCAGCTGGATCCTGCCCTGGCCGGCCCCGTGGCTGAGGTGGCCAGCACCTCAGGGCGCCGCTACGCCTCGGCCTTCGGTCCGGCGCCGGCCGTGCTGGCCCTCCACGCCGAACTGGTCCAGCGCGGCCACCGCGCCCACGAAGTCCGGGACGAGCAACCGCTGATGACCATTGCCGGTCCGCCGCAGGTGGAACCCAATCCGGGCCTGCAGCGGGGCAACCTGGCCGACTTTGACCGGATCCTGCCCGCATGCGCCGCCATGTTTGAAGAGGAAGTAGGCTACTCGCCGTTCCTTGGCGGCAGGGAGTTCTACAGCCGCCGGGTGGAGGGCCTCATCCGGCAGGGACACTCGCTGGCACACCTCAACTACGCCGGGGACGTGGTGTTCAAGGCCGAACTCGGCGCTGTCACCCAGGACGCCACCCAGGTGCAGGGCGTCTGGATGAACCCGGACTACCGCGGCCGCGGCCTGAGTGCCGGCTATATGGCCGCCGTGGTGGAACACGCACGTGCCTTCGCGCCTGTAACCAGCCTGTACGTCAACGGGTTCAACGCCCGTGCCCGGTCAACCTATGAACGTGTCGGCTTCCGGCAGGTGGGAACTTTCGCTACAGTGCTTTTCTAGTGGGCCATCGGGTCCTGCTTTAAATCCATTGGGGGAAATGATGAAGTTCACGGCACCGCTGACACTCGGGGCGACAGCCCTGCTCGCACTTGTTGTATCCGGATGTTCAAGCCCTGCAGCTGCTCCGGCAGACGGCGCTTCGGCGTCCGGCGGCCCGGCTTCAGGCGGCTCATCCGCAGCGGCCGCCAGCGAACCGGCCAAGACCGAAGAGGCCAAGGAATACACGGCGGCTGACCTGGCTGGCATCCTCGAACAGCTTGAGGACACGGCCGGCAACAAACTTCAGATCCTGCCCGTCACTGACGTCGAAACCACCCTGGCCCAGACCAAGGAACTGATTTCCTCCATCGAGGTGGAGCCGGCAGAGTGCAAGCAGCTGGCCGCCGGCGGGACGGTGCCGGACGCCGAAGGCCTCGCCTTGGCCGCAGGCCAGAGCACTGACGCGGCCACCGGCGGCGTGGTTGCGCTGTCCCTGGTTTCCGGCCAGGACCAGGCCTTCCTGGAGAAGGCCATGTCCCAGGGCGCCGACCTGAAGAACTGTGCTGAAATGACCATGACGGTGCAGGGAACCGCGGTCGCGGTGAAAATCGAGGTCCTCGACGGCGTTGGCACCTCGCCGGACACGGTGGCCTACCGCACGGACACCACGGTTCCGGGTGGCACCGTGCAGTCCGTGGTGACCGCGATGGTGGCCAAGAACGGTGTCCTGGTGTCGTCTGTGGCCACCGGCGGAGCCACCGAAGCTGATGCCGCGGAACGGGCCGGCGCGCTGCTCGACTCCGCCGCCGCGCTGATCAAGTAACGCCGGCGCCATCACTTAGGGCCGGCGCCATCCGGTAAGCCGGCCGCGGGACCCAGGTCACCGGTCAGGTACCGCTGGACGTTCGGGGCTATCAGGCGGACCACCTCCGCCGGTGCCGCGGACGCCAGCGGTTCCAGCCGGATAACGTAGCGCACCATCATCAGGCCAACCATCTGCGTTGCCACCAGGTCCCCGCGGAGTGCCACTTCCGCGGGTGTCCCGGGCAGGCCGGTCACCACACGGCGGATGATCCTGCGGCTGACCAGGTCGCGCAGCAGCGCGGTCCTTGCCGTGGATCCCAGGGTCCCGCGGATGAACGCCACCAGGCTCGGCTGGGCAGGGCTTTCCCATAGCCGCAGCACTGCCTGGACAATCAGCTCCGCACGGTGCTCCGGGTCGGAGCCGGACACCCCGGCCAGTACCAGTTCGGGATCGGCCGGCAATTCGACGCTGAGCGTAAAAAGTTCTTCCTTGCTCTCGAAGAAATGATGGACCATGGCGGGATCAACCCCGGCCAGCCTGGCCACCTGACGCAGGCTGGTCCCCTCGAACCCGTGTTCTGCGAACAACCGCCGGGCGGCATCGAGGATGTGGGCGCGGGAAGCCCCGGCGCCGCCACGGCGGCCGCGCCGGGTGCCGCCGGTACCGCCGGCGGATGGACTCACGCGCTGCGCCGGCGCAGCGTCATCGCGGCCAGCACCAGGACGCCCAGCACGATGGCCGCCATAATGCCCGCATCCTGCCAGAGCCGTTCCGTCGCTGCCTCATTTCCGGCGATCTCCTGCAGCGCGTCCACGGAAAACGTCAGCGGCAGCACATTGGAGATTGCCTCCAACACCTCGTTCATCCGGTCCCTGGCCACAAAAAGCCCGCACAGCAGGATCTGTGGAACCACCACCACCGGCATGAACTGCACCGCTTGGAACTCGGTCCGGGCAAACGCCGAACACAACAGCCCCAGCGCCACCCCCAGGACGGCGTTGAGCACGGCGATCAGCACCACATAGCCGGGGGAGCCCTTGATCGCCAGGCCAAAGATCCAATACGCCACGGCCGTGGCCACCAGCGACTGCAGGGCAGCCATGATGGAGAACGCCAGGCCGTAGCCGAACAGCAGGTCCGCCTTGTGGACCGGCGTGGTGAGCAGCCGCTCCAGCGTCCCGGTGGTCCGTTCCCGGAGCATCGTAATGGAGGTGACCAGGAACATCACCACAAACGGGAAGATCACCAGCATCATCAGGCCAACCCTGTCGAAGGTCCGTGGCTGGCCGGGCAGGAGCGTCTCGTTTTCATACAGGAAGTAGACGGCGGTCAGCAGCAGCGCGGGAACCACCAGGATCAGGCCCACGCTGCGGTGGTCGTGGCGCAGTTGCTCCAGGACCCGCCGGGCGGTGGCCATCAGCATTGCAGCATCCATCACAGCACCTTCCCGTCCAGGGCGTCGACCCTCTGCTCCGATTCGCGGATGATGGCCAGGAATGCTTTCTCCAGGTCCTGGCTGCGGCCACGCAGGCTCAATTCGGCCGGCGTCAGCCGGGCCAGCAGTTCCCCTTCGCGCAGCAGCAGCAGTGTCCCGCAGTGGCTGGCCTCCTCCATCACGTGGCTTGATACCAGCAAGGTGGTGCCGGAATCGGCCATGGCCCGGAAGCGTTCCCAAAGTTCGGCGCGCAGCACCGGGTCCAGGCCCACCGTGGGTTCGTCCAGGACCAGGAGCCGGGGGTGCGCCACCAGCGCGCAGGCCAGCGACACCCGGCTGAGCTGCCCGCCTGAGAGATCGGCCGCCTTGCGCCTGGCCAACTGGTCGAGTCCGACGGCGGCAATCGCCTCCGCGACATCGGCTTTCTTCTTTTTGTGCATGGCGCCGAAATAACGGACGTTCGCCTCAACGCTCAGGTCCGGGTAGATGCTGGCTGACTGGGTCACGTAACCCACCCGGTGCCGCAGGGCTGGGTCACCTGCAGCCAGCCCAAGGACCTGCACCGTTCCGGCGGAGACCACCTGAACGCCAACGATGGCCCGCATCAGGGTGGTTTTGCCGCTACCTGAGGGACCCAGCAGGCCGGTGATGCGGCCCGAGGGGATCTCGAAATCCAGGCCGCGCAGCACGGGGATTTTCCCCCGGATTACCTGCAGGCCTCGGGCCGAGACCGCCACGCCGGCCGTCCCGATGCCGTTTCCGGCTGCTGCCGAATGAGTCATGTCCGCCTCCATGCGGGGGAGCAGGCTGCCAGGTACCACCGCACCTAATTCATCACCTGATGAATTAAAGTTAAGCCCGCGAAAGGTCCGGGTCAATGGGTCGGTAGCCAAGAGAAAACTTGTGAATGTGGGCGGCATCACATAGGTTCGACCTAGCTGCGCTGGAGTGGCGTGGGCGGTCTCAGCGGTCCACGCCGGAACAACGGCGGTCACGGCGTTGAGCCACGCCCGGATGCGATGACCAGCCTTTTGGGGGCCAGGGGCTTTGCAGTACCGGGCGTGGCTCTACTGAGGCGGGCAGGTCGCCGCCGGGATAGGGCGCGCTGAACCGGTAGATTGGTTCCCAGACAAAACATGCCCGGCTTTGCTGATCCAGCACCTCCCCAGAAACGGATACCACCCGTGGTCCAAAGAATGTCCCAGCTTTTCCTGCGCACCCTGCGTGAAGATCCCGTCGACGCCGAGGTGGCCAGCCACAAGCTCCTGGTCCGCGCCGGCTACATCCGGCGGGCAGCGCCCGGCATCTACACCTGGCTGCCGCTGGGCCTGAGCGTGCTGCGCAAGGTCGAGGAAATCATCCGGCAGGAAATGTCGGCCATCGGCGCGCAGGAAGTGCATTTCCCCGCGCTGCTGCCCCGCGAGCCCTACGAGGCCACCAACCGCTGGACCGAGTACGGCGAGGGCCTGTTCCGGCTCCAGGACCGCAAGGGTGCGGACTACCTGCTGGCCCCCACGCACGAGGAAATGTTCACGCTGCTGGTCAAGGATCTGTACTCCTCGTACAAGGACCTGCCCCTGAGCCTCTACCAGATCCAGAACAAGTACCGCGATGAAGCCCGTCCCCGGGCAGGGTTGCTGCGCGGCCGCGAGTTCATCATGAAGGATTCGTACTCCTTCGACGTGGACGACGCCGGCCTGGACGCCAGCTACGCTGCCCACCGCGGTGCATACCTGAAGATCTTCGCGCGCCTCGGCCTTGAAGTCCTTCCCGTCTCCGCCACCGCCGGTGCCATGGGCGGATCCCGGAGCGAAGAGTTCCTGTTCCCCACCGAGATCGGCGAAGACACGTTTGTGCGCTCCGCCGGCGGATACGCCGCGAACGTCGAAGCCGTGACCACCGTGGTGCCCGCGGACATCGACTTCAGCGCCGCGCCCGCCGCCGAGGTCCTCGATACGCCGGACACCCCCACCATCGAGACCCTGGTCAACGCCGCCAACCAGCTCGCTCCGCGCAGCGAGGCCGACGGCGGTCCCTGGACTGCCGCGGACACGCTGAAGAACGTGGTCATCGCCGTGACGCTGCCCACCGGCGAGCGGCAGCTTGTGGCCATCGGCCTGCCCGGCGACCGGAACGTTGACCTCAAGCGGGTTGAGGCCAACATCGGCTCGTACCTGCCCATCAGCGGCGAAATCGGCCTGGAAGCCGCCAACGATGTGGACCTCAAGAAGAACCCGCTGATCGTCAAGGGCTACCTTGGCCCCGGCATGAGCCTCGACGCTGCCCTGCTGGGCGCCGAAGGCACTGCCGGGATGCTGTACCTCGTGGATCCCCGGGTTGTCAGTGGCTCCGCCTGGATCACCGGCGCCAACGAAGCCGGCAAGCACGTCTTTGGCCTGGTGGCCGGCCGGGACTTCGGCTGGGACGGCGCCATCGAGTGCACCGACGTCCGCGCCGGCGATCCTGCCCCTGACGGCTCCGGCCCCCTGGAGACCGCCCGCGGCATCGAGATGGGCCACATCTTCCAGCTCGGCCGGAAGTACGCCGAAGCCCTGGAACTGAAGGTCCTGGACCAGAACGGCAAGCAGGTCACCGTCACCATGGGCTCCTACGGCGTGGGTGTCACCCGGGCCGTGGCGGCACTGGCCGAAGCCAACCACGACGACCGGGGCCTCGTGTGGCCCCGCGCGGTGGCACCGGCGGACGTCCACGTGGTCGCCGTCGGCCGCGGTGAGGAAATCTTCGCTACCGCCGGCCAGCTGGCACAGGACCTGGAAGCTGCCGGACTGGACGTCATTTACGATGACCGGCCCAAGGTCTCCCCCGGGGTGAAGTTCGGCGACGCCGAACTCCTGGGTGTGCCCACCATCCTCGCCGTGGGCCGCGGCCTGGCGGACGGCGTGGTGGAGATCAAGGACCGCCGCAGCGGCGACGCGGAAAACGTGGCGGTAGAGAAGGCCGTGGACTACGTCGTCGCAGCCGTCCGCGGCAACTGACCCGGGTCCGCGATGGGTCTTGAATCCCTGGAGCTGACAACGCTCCTGTTGTTGGTGCTGGCCGGATTCGCGGCCGGCTGGGTGGATGCGGTGGTGGGCGGCGGCGGCCTGATCCAGCTGCCGGCCCTGCTGCTGGTCCCGGGCATCACGCCCGTGCAGGCGCTGGCCACCAACAAGTTGGGTTCCATTTTCGGAACGGCCACCAGCGCCACCACCTATTACCGCCGGGTGCGGCCGGATCTCCGGACGGCCCTGCCCATGGCGGCGATCGCGTTGGCGGGCAGCTTCGGCGGTGCCATCCTGGCGGCCACCCTGCCCGCCGGGGTGTTCAAGCCCATCATCATCACGGCGCTGGTGGCTGTGGCCCTGTTCACGGCGTTGAAACCGGACATCGGCGGGATCACGGCGCTGCGCCATGACGGGCACAAGCATTATGTGGTGGCGTGCCTGATCGGTGCCGTCATCGGTTTTTATGACGGCCTGATCGGGCCCGGCACGGGGTCCTTCCTGGTGATCGCGTTGGTCTCCGCCATGGGCTACGCATTCCTCGAGGCCAGCGCCAAGGCCAAAATCGTCAACATGGCCACCAATGCCGGCGCCCTGCTGTTTTTTATGCCGCACGGATCCATCCTCTGGGGCCTTGGCCTCCTGCTCGGCGCGGCGAACATGGCCGGCGGGTACCTGGGCGCCAGGACCGCCGTCAGCAAGGGCAGCAAATTTGTCCGGGTGGTGTTCCTGGTGGTGGTGGCTGCCCTCATCATCAAACTCGGCCTGGACGTGTGGCAGGAAAACTTCGCCTGACGCCTGCCTGGCGGCCTGCCGCCGGGCGTAGCATGCTGGTATGTCAAACGGCGACGACGGGTATGCCCCGGCCCTGGATGCGGCAGCCCGCCATGCGGCTGCCTGGCTGCAGAGCCTTCCTGACCGGCCCGTAGGTCCCAGCGCCACCGCCCACGACCTCGCAACAGCTTTCGGCGGACCAATACCAGCCCGGGGGATGCCCGCCGGCGATGTGGTGGACCTCCTGGCCCGGACCGCCGAACCGGGATTGATGGCCATCCCCTCGGGCAGGTTCTTTGGTTGGGTCATGGGCGGCACCCTTCCCGCCGCCCTGGCCTCTGACTGGCTGGTCAGCGCCTGGGACCAGAACGCCGGACTCCGCTACGCCACGCCCGCCATGGCGGCCATTGAAGAGAGCGCCGGGGCATGGATCCTGGAACTGCTGGGCCTCCCGGCCGGTGCCGACGTCGGATTCGCCACGGGGGCCACCATGGCCAACTTCACCGGGATGGCCGCCGCAAGGTGGCGGCTCCTGGCCGATGCCGGGTGGGACGTGGACCGCGACGGGCTGACGGGGGCGCCCAAAGTGCGGTGTTTCGTGGGCAGGGAACGGCATGACACCGTGGACCTGGGCCTGCGCTACCTGGGGCTGGGCCGGCCTGACGTGGTGGCTGCCGACGCGCAGGGCCGGTTGGAACCGGCGGCCCTTGAGGCGGCCCTGGCCGCGGGGTCCGGCCCGGCGTTGGTGTGCCTGCAGGCGGGAAACCTGCACTCGGGCGCCTTCGACCCCTTCCCCGAGGCCATCAGCGTGGCCCGCAGGCACGGCGCGTGGGTCCACGTGGACGGGGCCTTTGGCCTGTGGGCGGCGGCAGCGCCGGGGCTCCGGCACCTGACCCGCGGCTACGAGGACGCCGATTCGTGGGGAACCGACGCGCACAAGACCCTCAACGTGCCCTACGACTGCGGGATTGCCATTGTCCGGGACGCCTCGGCGCTCCGCTCAGCCATGGGCCTGCACGCCAGCTACCTGATCCACGACGCCGAAGGCCCCGGCGATCCGTTCGAAAAGGTCCCGGAACTTTCACGCCGCGCCCGCGGTGTACCCGTGTGGGCCGCGCTGAAGAGCCTGGGCAGGGACGGCGTGGCCGCCCAGATCGAGGGGCTCGCGACGGCGGCCGCGGATATCGCGGCAGGGCTGGCCGGTGTGGACGGCGTGGAAGTCCTGAACGACGTCGGCTATACCCAGGTGTGCCTCGCGTTCGGCGACGATGCCACCACAAGGGCCGTGACCGCCCGCATCATCAGCGACGGCAGGGTGTGGATGTCGGGCTCGCGGTGGCGGGACCGGGACATCCTGAGGGTATCGGTGAGCAACTGGCACACCGCTGCGGCGGAAGTGGACATCGCAGTTGAAGCCGTCCGCTCAGCCTTGGACGCGGTGCGGTCCGGCTGACGTTCCAGGGGCGCCCGTCCGCTCAGCCCGCCGCGGCCCCCGGCTCGGGGAGGTCCCGGGCCGGCGGCAGGCCCGGAAGGGTCCGGCCGGCCAAGGTGCTGGCGACCCACAGTGAACGCAAGAGGTCGCCCTGGTGTCCGGCTTTCCCGGCATACCACAGGGCATTGTCCACTTCCCGGGCCACCGCCCACTGCCGGGCGACGTCCGGGTCCAGCCCGGCAGCGAGGCTGAAATCAGCGCAGCGTTGCCGCAGCCCTGCAGCCTGCTGGGCTGCCGGCAGGTCAAAAAGGCGGTTCCAAAGCAGCGGCGCCACCGCAAACTCCGGCTCCCCGATCATGGGCTGCGGGTCGATGGCGGCGTAGCCGGCAGCAGCGGACGGATGACCGGCGGGCGGGCAGGAGCTTCCGGCCAGGACGTTCAGGAAATGCAGGTCCGTGTGCACCAGGACGTCGGTGGCGGTCCGCCGCCCCACTGCACCGCGGGTCTGGCACACCTCCAGTGCAGCTTCGAGGAGCCAGCGCGGGAAGGGCCGGCCCAGTTGCTCCCAGTCGGCCGGCAGGTCATCGCTCCACTGCTCCGCACGGGCCGCGATGTGTTCGAGTTGATGCCACTCCGGCCGGTCGTCCGGCCGGATGCCAAGCCGGGGAACCAGCCCGCCCCAAACCTCCACGGCGTGGTCCATGGGCGCGGTGTACAGCGACCGGCCGGCCTCGAGCCGGTCCAGCAGCATGGCGCAGGTGCCGGCGTCCGCTTCGAGGAGTGCCACGGCGCCGTTGCCGTCCCACAGCTTCAGCGCGAGCCGTTCCACCTTGGCCTCATCATGCGGGAAGGCGATCTTCAGGGCCGCCCGGGATCCGTCTGCGCGGAGCACCGGGATCACAATGCCGCCGTGCCCATTCCAGGGCAGGGTGCCCGGGGCAAGGTCCGGGGTCAGCTGCCAGTGGTCCAGCCGGCCGTCAATGAGGTCCGGCAAGGATGCCAGCCAGGCCCGGCCCGCGCTGCTCCGGCCATAGCGGGCAGCGAGGTCCGGCGGGATGGGTATTGCCACGGGCGGGGTCATGGCTTCCAGCCTAGGCGCGCAGCGGCGCGGTGCGGCGAAAGGGCGCGGTTCCTGGGTCCCGGTGACCTGTCCCGGGCTGCTTTGCCGGGGCTTCATGGACCCGGCTTGTTGGTCCCGGTGACCTGTCCCGGGCTACTTGTCCCCGGGCGGGCTTTCGACGGGACCGGCGGGCAGCAGGGATTCGTCCAGCACCAGACCCGGCACCGGGCCGGGGTCGGCGCCCCAGTCCACGGTACGGCGGGCGGCGGCCTCCAACCCGGCAAGGGCCCAGGCCCGGTCCGGGGAGTCGGCCAGCGACACCACGTCGCCGTAGGCCGGCAGGATGTCCGCTTCAAGCCGGCCAAGTGCGTCGGCGGGCGCGGCCAGGAACGCCGCGTCCAGGTTGTACCCGGGGTCCGGTGCTGCCGGGCGGCCGCAGTCCGCAAGGCTACGGGCCCGGGCGCCGGCAGCCTGTTCGCGGTGCAGGGCCAGGAACTCCGACGCCGGCCCCACCGCACCAGGGGGAAGCCGGGTCAATGCCGCCTGGTAGCCGTAGACGGCCTGCTCTTCAAGCCTGGCCATGCGGGCCAGCGCCGCGCCTGCGTCCGGGACGCCGGATGTCATGGCGGGGCAGGGGAGATCCTGCGCAGTGGGGGAGTCCGGCGTAGGGGAGGGGCCGGTGCTGCCGGAACCCCGCCGGTCCGGGTCCAGCGGATCGGCGGAGTCCAGGGGGCCAGCAGAGCCGGTGCTGCCGGAACCCCGCCCGTCCGGGTTCCGTGTTCCGGCAGGCCCGGTTCCAGTAGGCGCTGCTCCGGCAGGCTCCGAGGCCGTGGGGCCGGGTTCGGCAGCTGCGGGATCGCCGACCGCGGCGGCAAGCTTTTCAGCTGCCAGCAGTTGGGCGATGCCGGCGCCTGCCAGGAGCCGCGCCATGCCGCCGTCCACTTTCCCTGCGTCGCGCAGCCTGGTCCGTCCGCTTCCGGCCAGATCTGCGGCCAGCTCCGCCGCCGTCACCTCAGGTACGGTTCGGGAACCGGAAGGTTCCGGAGCCGGGACGGCGGGCGTCCCGGCAGCAGGGCCCGAAGCTGCAGCGGCAGTGCCGGGCGCCGGGAAAACCTCGCCGGGGGCCAGCAACGCCCGGGCGTGGAGGGTCAGCAAGGTCACAACCTCCGCCGCGGCAGCGGCAGCACCGTCGTCGGGCGTCCTCGAAGCGGCCAGCTGCTGCCCGTCGGCGCGCAGCGTCAGTGCCTCGGCGAGGGCTGACGCGCGGGAAATTTCGGTGGGCGTGGGTTCGTCCGGGGGCTGTTGTTCCGCGGGAACCAGCGAAAATCCGAGGGCCAATACCAGCAGCGCAGCGAAGCCCAGCACCGCATACCGGAAGTACGGCGGCCGCCGCCGGTCCTGCTGATTATCCCCATCCACAACAGACCATGGTGCCACGGCGGGAGCGGAACTCCATGCACCACGGTGCCGGTAAAATAGCTACGCTAGTACACACAACATCATCTAAAGGGAGGCGGCCGGCATCGTGAGCAATGCAGAAGTCACGGCTTCAACAGACCACACCGGAACGGGTGGGGCCGAGTCCGCACCGGAACACAACCCCGAAGCAGCCCGGCTCCGCGCGCTCCTGGAACCAGCCGTGCTGGCCAACCGGCTTTACCTCGAGGACGTCGCCATCATCGCCGGCTCCCACCGCGTGGTCCACGTGGTGGTTGACCTGCCGCAGGAGGAAACCGGCGGCGTCAACCTTGACGTCATCGCCGACATCTCCCGGGTCCTTTCGGACCTGCTGGACAACGATCCCGCAGACGACGGCCGTCCGTACGACCTCGAGGTGTCCTCACCCGGCGTCGGACGCCCCCTGACCGAAGCGCGCCACTGGCACCGCGCCAAGGGCCGCATGGTCAAGGTGAATGTGGTCCAGGGCGACAACGTCACAGGCCGCATCCACGCCGTCGACGACTCCGGCGTGACCCTGATCCCCGAGATCGCCGTCAAGAAGGGCATGAAGCCCAAGCAGGGCGAGCCCGTCAAACTTCCTTTCGACAGGATCCGCAACGGAAAAGTCGAGATCGAATTCAGCCACTTCCCCGAAGATGGTCTGGAACCGCAACACAATGGACCTTCTGAGGAGGCCTGATGGATATTGACATGAGCGCACTGAGACTTCTGGAGCGTGAGCGTGAAATCCCGCTGGACCTCCTGATCCCTGCCATCGAGCAGGCCCTCCTGGTGGCGTACCACAAGTCGCCGGGCGCCTTTGAGCGCGCCCGCGCCGAGCTGGACCGCAAGAGCGGCCACGTGACCATCTGGGCTGTGGAAATCGACGACGACGGCGCACCCGTTGGCGAGTTCGAGGACACCCCCGCCGGCTTTGGCCGCATCGCCGCCAGCACAGCCCGCCAGATCATCCTGCAGCGCCTGCGCGACGTTGAGGACGACAACGTCCTGGGCGAATTCAAGGGCCGTGAAGGCGAACTGATTGCCGGCACCATCCAGCAGGGCAACAACCCGCACATGATCCAGGTCAACCTGGGCGCCGTGGAGGCGCTGCTGCCGCCGCCCGAGCAGGTGCCGGGCGAGAAGTACCTGCACGGCAACAGGCTCCGCGCCCTGGTCATCGACGTGCACCGCGGCACCAAGGGCCCGTCCGTGACCCTTTCCCGCTCCCACCCGGGCCTGGTCCGGAAACTGTTCGAACTGGAAGTTCCCGAAATCGCCGACCACTCGGTGGAGATCGTGGCACTGGCCCGCGAAGCCGGACACCGGACCAAGATCGCTGTCAAGGCCAACATGCCCGGCATCAACGCCAAGGGTGCCTGCATCGGCGAAATGGGCTCCCGCGTCCGCGCCGTGATGACCGAACTCAACGACGAAAAAATCGACATTGTCGACTTCAGCGAGAACCCGGCCACCTTCATCGCCAGCGCGCTCTCCCCGTCCCGCGTGAACTCGGTCACCATTACCGACGAAGCGACCCGGTCCGCCCGCGTGGTGGTGCCCGACTACCAGCTCTCGCTGGCCATCGGCAAGGAAGGCCAGAACGCCCGCCTGGCAGCAAAGCTGACCGGCTGGCGAATCGACATCGTTTCGGACGCCGCGCCCGCCCGCGAAAGCTGATCCCGTCGGCGGGGTGCCAGCCACGCCGTGGCAGGCACCCCGGTTCGGGCAGAACGGCCCTGAGGGGCTAGAATAGACAAGACCGCGCCTTACGGCCGGTAGCCGTGCGCCCCGGGCGTGCCCTTCCGCCAATGCGGACGGGACCAGCCCAGGGCCAGCAGATATGAACGTCAGGACGATGACCGTGGCAGAAGTGCTTTCCACTGGAAATCAACCTGAACGTACCTGCATCGGTTGCCGGAAGAAGGGCCAGCGGTCTGAGTTACTCCGGGTCGTCGCCGGTGGCAGTGGTTCACCCACTGTCCTGGTGGATGAACGACGCCGGATGGCTGGCCGGGGTGCATGGCTGCACCCCAGCGAATCGTGCCTTGCTCTGGCGATCAAACGGAGAGCGTTCGGCCGTGCCCTTCCGGGCACAACCGGACACGCCGCCGTCGAACGCCGGATCGCGCAAGGCACGGCCGTTGCAGGCGCCATGCCGCCTGCAACACCAACCGTCCAACCTGAAAGCGGGTCAGAAAACTGATGGAAACCCGATGAGTTCCCAGCGATGAGTGCGTAACGATGACAACTTTGTTGCGCTCTGCAATGGGCCCTTCAGCAGCATTTGCGGCTTGGGCCCGCAGTAAGAAGTAGACGGTTCGTGCCTGGCTCGGTGCGGACCGAGACAGGAGAAATGTGGCCAAGGTCCGCGTACATGAGCTCGCTAAAGAGCTCGGTATTACTTCCAAAGATGCAGTAACCAAACTGCAGGAACTGGGCGAATTCGTTCGCTCCGCCTCGTCAACAATCGAGGCCCCGGTGGTGCGCAAGCTGCGCAACGCCTACCCCGACGCTGCTAAGACGGCGGCACCGGCGGCTGCTGCGCCCAAGGCGCCTGCCCCGGCGGCAGAATCACGCCCCTCAACTCCGGCGCCCGGCCCGGCAGCGCCCAAGGCTCCTGCTGCGCAGGCCCCGGCCCCCGCAGCTGCTCCGGCAGCACCGGCGCAGGCCGCCCCGGCAGCACCCGCTGCCCAGGCTCCCGCTGCTCCGGCCGCGGCTGCCCCGTCAACCGGCGCCAAGCCGGGCGCACGGCCGGCCCCCAAGGCCGAAACTCCGGCCCCCGCTGCCCGCCAGGGCGGCTCCGGCCAGGGCTCATCAGCACCCCGTCCCGGCGGTCCCCGCCCGGGCAACAACCCGTTTGCCACCTCGCAGGGCATGCCCCGCGGCCGTGGCGGCGACGGTGACCGCGCACCGCGGCCCGGCAATAACCCCTTCGCCCCGTCTCAGGGCATGCCCCGCGCAGGCGGCCGTACTGACGGCGAACGTCCCGGCGGTCCGCGTCCCGCGGCCGGTGCAGGCGGACCCCGTCCCGGTGGGCCGCGTCCCGCCGCCGGCGCAGGCGGACCCCGCCCCGCAGCCGGTGCCGGTGGCCCCCGTCCGGGCGCCCCGCGTCCGGCTGGTGCAGGCGGAAACCGTCCTACCCCGGGCATGATGCCCAACCGTACCGAGCGTCCCGCACCCGCTGGTGCAGGCCGTCCCGGTGCCGGTGGCCGCGGTCCCGGACGCCCGGGTGGCGCTCCTGGCACCGGTGGTCCCGGTGCAGGTGGCGGTGCTCCGGCCGGCGGTGGCTTCGGCAAGGGTGGCCGCGGACGCGGTGGCACCCAGGGTGCCTTCGGTAAGGGCGGCGCAGGCCGTGGCAAGCAGCGCAAGTCCAAGCGCGCCAAGCGCCAGGAACTTGAGCAGATGAGTGCCCCGTCGCTGGGTGGCGTGAGCGTACCCCGCGGCGACGGCAACACTGTGGTGCGCCTGCGCCGCGGCTCGTCCATCACGGACTTCGCCGACAAGATCGAGGCGAACCCCGCAGCACTGGTGACGGTTCTCTTCCACCTCGGCGAAATGGCTACGGCCACGCAGTCGCTGGACGAGGAAACCTTCGCGCTGCTCGGTGAGGAGCTTGGCTACAAGCTCCAGGTTGTGTCCCCGGAGGACGAGGAGCGCGAGCTGCTCTCCACCTTCGACATCGACTTCGAAGCCGAACTTGAAGCCGAAGGCGACGACGACCTCGAGGCACGTCCTCCGGTTGTCACCGTGATGGGCCACGTTGACCACGGTAAAACCCGCCTGCTGGACGCCATCCGCAAGTCGGACGTTATGGCCGGCGAGCACGGTGGCATCACCCAGCACATCGGTGCCTACCAGGTCACCCACACGCACGAGGACATCGACCGGAAGATCACCTTCATCGATACTCCGGGCCACGAGGCGTTCACCGCCATGCGTGCCCGTGGTGCGAAGGTCACCGACATCGCCATCCTGGTGGTTGCAGCGGACGACGGCGTTATGCCGCAGACCGTTGAAGCCCTCAACCACGCGCAGGCAGCCAACGTGCCGATCGTGGTTGCAGTGAACAAGATCGATAAGGAAGGCGCCAACCCGGACAAGGTCCGCGGCCAGCTGACCGAATACGGCCTGGTTCCCGAGGAATACGGTGGCGACACCATGTTCGTGGAGGTCTCTGCCCGCCAGAACCTCAACATCGACGAGCTGCTCGAGGCAGTCCTGCTCACCGCAGACGCCGCCCTGGACATGCGCGCCAACCCGAACAAGGACGCCCGCGGTATCGCGATCGAAGCCAACCTGGACAAGGGCCGCGGTTCCGTGGCCACCGTCCTGGTCCAGTCCGGTTCACTGCGCGTCGGCGACACCATCGTTGCCGGCACCGCCCACGGCCGTGTCCGTGCGATGTTCGACGACGACGGCAGCGCCCTGACCGAGGCCGGCCCGTCCCGCCCCGTGCAGGTGCTGGGTCTGTCCAACGTGCCGCGCGCCGGCGACACCTTCTTCGTGACCGCTGACGAGCGCACCGCCCGCCAGATCGCCGAGAAGCGTGAAGCTGCCGACCGCAACGCCGCCCTGGCCAAGCGCCGCAAGCGCATCAGCCTCGAAGACTTCGACCAGGCAGTGGCCGATGGCAAGATCGACACCCTCAACCTCATCCTCAAGGGTGACGTGTCCGGTGCCGTGGAAGCCCTCGAAGACGCCCTGCTCAAGATCGACGTCGGCGAAGGCGTGCAGCTGCGCGTCATCCACCGCGGCGTGGGTGCCATCACCCAGAACGACGTCAACCTGGCAACAGTGGACAGCGCCGTTATCATCGGCTTCAACGTCAAGCCGGCCGAGCGGGTTGCCGAACTGGCAGACCGCGAAGGCGTGGACATGCGGTTCTACTCCGTCATCTACTCCGCCATCGACGACATCGAACTGGCCCTCAAGGGCATGCTCAAGCCGGAATACGAAGAATTCCAGCTTGGCACCGCCGAGGTCCGCGAAGTGTTCCGTTCCTCCAAGTTCGGCAACATCGCAGGCTCGATCGTCCGCTCGGGCATCATCCGCCGTAACACCAAGGCCCGCATCAGCCGCGACGGCAAGATCATCGGTGAGAACCTCACCGTCGAGACGCTCAAGCGGTTCAAGGACGACGCCACCGAGGTCCGCACGGACTTCGAGTGTGGTATCGGCCTGGGCTCGTACAACGACATCAACGAAGGCGACATCATCGAAACCTTCGAGATGCGCGAGAAGCCGCGCGCCTAAGGCTCGTTGAGTCTCTGGCGGGGCCGTTGGGATTTTTCCGGCGGCCCCGCCCCCGCACTCCGCGATTGAGGGGGCCCCGCCCCTACGACGGATGGCCAGCGATCTGCGATCGCTGGCCATCCGTCTCCGGCAGGCCCGAAGCCACTCCCGGGCCCCCTCAATCGCTACGCGCGGCAGGTGATAACGTCGCCTCCGTGCCGCCCCCAAACTTATCTATTTTTACAGGAGGTTCTCATGGCTGATCCCGCACGGGCTGCCAAGTTGGCGCAGCGGATCAAGGTTGTTGTTGCCGAGGCCCTGGGCCGGAAGGTCAAGGATCCCCGGCTTGAGGGCATCACGGTTACCGATGCCCGCGTGACCAACGATCTGCAGCACGCCACCATCTACTACACCGTTTTCGGTGACGAAGCCGTCCAGGCTGATGCTGCCAAGGGGCTGGAGAAGGCCAAGGGCGTGCTGCGGCAGGAAGTCGGCCGCAACGTGACCGTCCGGCTGACCCCCACCCTGGAGTTTGTGGCCGACCAGATTCCCGTCAACGCCTCCAACCTCGAGGAGCTGCTCCGCGAGGCCAAGAAGCGCGACGCCGAGGTGGCCGCCCTGGCTGCCACGGCCAGCCACGCCGGCGAAGCGGACCCGTACAAGTCCGACGACCCCGAGGATGAGGACATCGACGAAGACGACTTCGACGAGGAAGACACCGACCTGGCACCGGCCGGCGAACCCGAAGAAGACACGAAAAAGTAGGCAGCTGCCTGCCCACGAAGGCCCGGACCGCGCTGCGGCCCGGGCCTTCGGCGTTCCTGGCCCGCTGTGGCTAGGATCAAGCTATGACCACGCCCACGGATGACCCGCTTACGGCCGGATACCTGAAACTGGCCATTGACCTGGCCACCCGCAACGTGGCCGACGGCGGCGGACCTTTCGGCGCCGTGGTGGTCACTCCGGACGGGACCGTGCACCAGGGGGTCAACCGGGTAACCCGCGACAACGACCCCACCGCGCACGCCGAAGTGGTGGCCATCCGTGCGGCGGCAGCAGCCACCGCCAACTTCGACCTGCACGGCTCGGTTTTATACACCAGCTGCGAACCGTGCCCCCTGTGCCTGGCGGCGGCGCTCTGGGCGCGTATTTCCCGGGTCCACTTCGCCGCAGACCGGCACGGCGCGGCCGCCGCCGGCTTCGACGACGCGGTGTTTTACGACTACTTCGACGGAACCCGGCCGGAACTTCTGCCGGTCAGCCACGATGAGGTCCCGGCGGCGGACGCCCCGTTCCAGGCCTGGCTCGCGGCCCGGCACAAAACGGCTTACTGAACGGCCCTGCCTACGGCTGGTCCCTGGCCGGCAGCCGGGAAAGTCCGGCCAGCAGGTCCGCTTTGCTGCCGCACAAGGCGATCCGTACCCAGCCCTCACCGATGGACCCAAACGCGGTGCCCGGTGCCAGGGCCACGCCGGAGTCGGCGAGGAACCGGCGCACCCAGCTGCGGACGTCCCCGCCGCTGACGTGCGAGACGTCGGCCCACAGGTAAAACGCGCCCTGCGCCCGGAGGTAGGGGATGCCCTTCCCCGCCAGCACTGCGGACGCAGCATCACGGTTCTGCCGGTAGTGTGCGTGCGCCTGGTGCACGTAGTCCTGCGGCCCGGTCAGCGCGGCGATCGCCGCGTACTGCGACGGTGACGCCACGCAGGAGACGATCGACTCCATCACGTTGTCCATCTGCTGCTCCAGACCGGGCGGGCAGATCAGGGCCCCGATCCGCAGCCCGGTCAGCCCATAGGTCTTGGACAAGGTCAGGGATGTAAAAACCCGTGCCCTGCCAGGGGTATTTCCATCGAACCGGGCCGGGCTGACGTGCGGGACGTCGTAGGTGAAGGCCTCGTAGCACTCGTCGGAGATGACCCACAGATCGTGCCGCCGGGCCAGGTCCATCAGGTCGCGGGTCAGGTCCGCGCTGAGCACCGCCCCCAGCGGGTTGGACGGCGAGTTCAGCACCAATACCCGGGTCCGCTCCGTGATGAGGGCCTCGATGTCGGATACCCGTGGCTGGAAGCCGTGGTCCGGATACAGCGGGTACCGCACCGGCACGGCGTTCAGCAGGCCGGCGGTCATGGCGAATGTGGGGTAGCCGGGATTGGGGATGAGGACTTCCATGCCGGGGGACAGGAGCAGGCTCATGGCGAAGTGCAGGCCCTGCTGCGCGCCGTCCACCACGTAGACCCGGTCGGCACCGATATCGATGCCCTGCTCCGCCCGGAACCTGGCGGCGAAGGCCTCGCGGAGCGCTGGGATGCCCGCGTTGGGGGTGTAGTTCGTCTCGTCGCGGTCCAGGCATGCGATCCCGGCGTCCAGGATGTGCCGGGGGAGCGGGAAGCCGGGCTCGCCGATGCTCAGCACCAGGGCATTCGGCGTCCGCCAGGCCGCCTCGGTGATCTCGCGGATCTGGTTGACGGGCACGTCACGGACTTGGGCGGCAAGCTCAGGCATGCCAGCCATCCTAGCCGCCGGGCCAGGGCACGTCCGGGAGGGCCCAGCCGCGCCGATATACTGGGAGGCGTGCTTTCTGGACTGGTAATAGTGGACAAGCCGCAGGGATGGACCAGCCACGATGTGGTTGGCCGGATGCGGCGCCTCGCAGGGACCCGGAAAGTGGGGCATGCGGGGACGCTGGACCCCATGGCCACCGGGGTGCTGGTGGTGGGCATCAACAAAGCCACCCGGCTGCTCACCTACATTGTGGGCACCTCGAAGACCTATACCGCCACCATCAGGCTGGGGCAGTCCACGGTGACGGACGACGCCGAAGGTGACGTTACGGCGTCGGCCTCTACCGTTGCAGTGGCCGAGCAGGCCATCCGCGAAGGCGTTGCGGCACTCACCGGTCTCATCCAGCAGGTGCCCAGCAGCGTCAGCGCCATCAAGGTCAACGGCGAACGCGCCTACGCAAGGGTCCGTTCCGGCGAAGACGTTAAACTCGCGGCCCGGCCGGTCACCATCCACCGGTTCGAGGTCCACAGCATCCGCCGGGACGACGCCGCGGACGTGGTGGACGTGGAAGTCACCGTGGAGTGCAGCTCCGGAACCTACATCAGGGCCCTGGCCCGGGACCTTGGCAATGGCTTGGGCGTGGGCGGCCACCTGACGGTGCTCCGCCGGACCCACGTGGGCCCCTACTCCCTGGCGCAGGCCCGCACCCTGGAACAGCTGGCGGAAGAGCTGGACGTCCTGGAAATGTCCAGCGCGGCCCGTGCCCTGATGCCCAACCGTGAACTCACCGCCGAAGAGACCACCGAGATTTCGTTTGGCCGGCGGATCGCAGCGGGCGGGACCGGCAGCGATGCCGCCACCACAGACCATCCGGCAGCGGCCTTTGCCCCGGACGGCAGCCTGGTTGCGCTGCTGGCCGACGCCGGAAGCTACGCCAAGCCTGTCCTGGTTTTCGCGCCGGGCAACGGCGCCGCAGGAGAGAACTGAGCCTTGGACGCGTATTTTTTTATCATCCTGGCAGTGGGCCTGGTGTCCACGGCGATCTGCCTGATCGCCGGCATCCTGCGGAAGGCTCCCAACGACGCCACCATCCTGTCTGTCGCAGCCGTTGAAGTGGCGCTGGTGGTGTATCTCGTGGGCTCCGTGGTGCGGGTGATCGCCGGTGAACCCATCGCCGGAGAAGCCTGGGAGTTCTGGGGCTACCTTGCCACTGCCATGCTCCTGCCGCCGGCAGCCATCTACTGGGCCATCCTGGAACGGACGCGCTGGAGCAACTTTGTCCTTGCCGCCGTGGGTGTGACCGCACTGGTCATGGCCGCCCGAATGAACCAGATCTGGTACTGAAGTGGAAGAAGAGCACAACGTGAATGACGACCAGCGGCCCGCCGTCGGCAAAACCCCGGACGGCGACCACCACGGGACCCCGGCCGGCAACTCTTCGGAGGCCCCCGGGAATCCGGACGTTCCGGCCAGGAACACCCGCAACACAGGCCCGGGACGGCTCCTTATTGCCGTGTACGCGGTGTTTGCCCTCTCGGCCACGGCCCGCGCCGGCTACCAGATCCTGACAAAGTTCTCCGAGGCGCCGCTGGCCTACCTGCTGTCCGCGTTTGCCGCCGTCGTTTATGTGGTGGCTACCGTGTCGCTCGCGAAAGCGGGCAGCACCTGGTTCAAGGTTTCCGTGGCGGCCGTCCTGGTGGAGCTGGTGGGCGTCCTGGTGGTGGGTGCGCTGAGCGTGTTCGACTCCGTGCAGTTCCCCCACGAAACCGTGTGGTCTCTGTTCGGCAGAGGCTACGCCTTCATCCCGCTGCTGCTCCCCATCCTTGGCCTGGCTTGGCTGTACCGGCGACGTCCCGTGCGGGCAACGGCAGCGCCGTGATTGCGGGTACCCTTGGAGAGTTCCGCGGCCGGCGTGGTGGCGGAGCCTTGGTTTTTGCACGCAGTTTAAGGCGAGGGTGATGGTGTACATCTGGAACGATCCGTCCGAGGTCCCGGCAGACTTCGGCCCATCCGTTGTCACCTTTGGTAACTTCGATGGCGTTCACCGCGGGCACCAGCAGGTGCTGTCGCAGCTGATCCGTTCGGCCCGCCGGACGCATTCCAAAGCCGTTGCGGTCACCTTCGATCCGCACCCGGCGCTGATCCATCGCCCCGAAGAGGCCCCCGAGCTGATCATGGGCCTGGCGGACAAGCTGGAAGCCCTGGGGGAGCTGGGCCTGGACGGTGTCCTGGTGGTCAAGTACTCCCTGGACCTTGCCAGCCTCACCGCCGAGGAATTTGTGGAGCAGTTCCTGGTGGACTGTCTCGGCGCCAGCCACGTGGTGATCGGCCACGACGCCCGGTTTGGCAGGGGCAACTCCGGCGACCTGGACACCATGAAGGTGCTGGGCGAAAAGTTCGGCTTCGACGTCCAGGTGATCAGCGAGTTCGGCTCCGAGGGCTACCCGCTGCATAACGACGCCGGCACGGACCGGCGCTGCTCCTCCACCTGGGTACGCGAAGCACTTCAGGAGGGCGACGTGGCGACGGCGGCCGAAGTCCTGGGCCGTGCGCACCGGATGCGCGGCGAAGTGGTCCACGGCGCCGCCCGCGGCCGGGCCCTGGGATTCCCCACCGCCAACCTTTCCCCCGATGCCACCGGGCTGGTTCCCGCGGACGGAATTTATGCGGGCTGGCTGGTGGACGCCGCCGGGAAACGTTGGCCCGCGGCCATCTCCGTAGGCTCAAACCCGACGTTCGACGGCGTCAGCCGGCAGGTTGAAGCCCACGTTATCGACAGGCCCAAAGAGGCCGCCGAGGACTTCGATCTGTACGGCCAGACAGTGGTGGTGGAATTCACCGAGCGGCTCCGCGGGATGGTGGCCTACCGTGGTCCGGAGGCCCTGGTTGAGCAGATGTGCCTCGACGTTGTCCAGGCGCGGGACATCCTCGCCCAACACTGACAGGCCCCGCCCTTCCGGGCAGGCCACCCGGCCACCGCAGGCCACCCGGCCCGCGGTGTCAGCAAGTTGCACTGTCCGCAAGGAAAGGCACCACGTGTCCGTCGAAAAGAACACCCGCAAGCTGGACAAGGGGATTGTCAGGGACTTCAGCTCCCGGATGAGCTACGCCTCCTACCTGCAGTTGCCCACGCTGCTCAGCGCGCAGCAGCCGGTCAGCGAACCGGAGCATCACGACGAGCTGCTATTCATCATCCAGCACCAGACCACGGAGCTGTGGCTGAAGCTGGTGCTGCATGAGCTGCGCAGCGCGGCGGCCCGGCTGCGGGCCGACGACCTCGGAGCGGCACTGAAGGGTATCGCCCGGGTCAAGCACATCCAGAAGACCCTCACGGAGCAGTGGTCCGTCCTGGCCACGCTGACTCCCACCGAGTACTCACAGTTCCGTGGCTTCCTGGGGAACTCTTCGGGCTTCCAATCCAGCCAGTACCGTGCCGTGGAATTTGTCCTGGGCAACAAAAACCGCAAGATGCTGCCCGTCTTCGAGTCCGACCCCGAGGCGCACGCCATGCTGACGGACGTCCTGGAAGCGCCCAGCATCTACGACGAGTTCCTGGCCTATTTGTCGCGGCAGGGTTTCGAGGTGCCGGCTGCGGTCCTCGAGCGCGACGTCACCAAGGCCCACGAATTCACTCCCGCGCTGGTGCCGCTGTTCAAGCACATCTACGAGCAGGCGTCGGATAACTGGGGCGCCTACGAAGCCTGCGAGGAACTGGTTGACCTGGAGGACAACTTCCAGTTGTGGCGCTTCCGGCATCTCCGGACGGTCCAGCGGACCATCGGCATGAAATCGGGGACCGGCGGCTCCAGCGGGGCCGCGTTCCTGCAAAAGGCACTGGAACTGACGTTTTTCCCGGAACTATTCGCTGTCAGGACGGAGATCGGTCAATGAGCGCGGACCAAGTGGCGCCCGGCGCAGCCGCAGACCAGGCCCTGTCGCAGCGCGCGGCCCAGCTGGACGGCCAGGATCCGCTGGCCCGCTACCGCAGCCTTTTTGTAGGCACCGAAACGCCACTTTCCTACCTGGACGGCAACTCGCTGGGCCGGCCGCTGCAGCGCACCATCGGAGACATCACGGCGTTCATCAGCGACGGCTGGGGTGGCCGGCTGATCCGCGGCTGGGACGAGGACTGGCTGGAAATGCCGCAGCGCATCGGCGACCAGCTGGGCCGGGCGGTGCTCGGGGCTGCCCCGGGGCAGACCATCATCGCCGACTCCACCACAGTGGTCCTGTACAAGCTGATCCGCGCCGCCCTGGCCGCGGTGCAGGATCCTGACCGCAACGAACTGGTCCTGGACACGGAGAACTTCCCCACGGACCGGTACCTCGTCGAGGGAATCGCCCTGGAAGAGGGCCTGACGCTGCGCTGGATCGAAACGGATCCCGCGGCCGGGGTGACCGTTGACCAGGTGCGGTCCGCGACCGGGCCGCGGACCGCCGTCGTTCTCCTCAGCCAGATTGCCTACCGGTCCGGCCACCTGGCGGACCTGCCCGCCATCACCGCGGCCGTCCACGACGCCGGCGCCTTGGTGGTGTGGGACCTGTGCCACTCCGCGGGGTCGGTGGAGATCGCGCTGGACAGTGCAGACGTGGACTTTGCGGCGGGCTGCACCTACAAATACCTGAACGGCGGGCCGGGTTCGCCCGCGTTTGCCTACGTGAACCGGCGCCACCTGGCTGGGCTGAACCAGCCCATCTGGGGTTGGATGGGCCGCAAGGACGCGTTCGCGATGGCGGCCGGCTACGAACCGGCCGAGGGGATCCGCGCATTCCTGAGCGGCACCCCGGCTATTTTCGGGATGCTGGCCATGCAGGGCACGCTGGACCTCATCGAAGAGGCCGGCATGGCCGCCATCCGGGACAAGTCGGAACACCTCACGGCGTTTGCCGTGGAGATCTTCGATGCGTGGCTGGCACCCCTGGGCGCTGAGCTGGCCTCGCCGCGGAACCCGGGGGAGCGGGGCAGCCACATCACCGTGGACCATCCAGGCTTCACCAAGGCCGACGTTGCTGGCCTCTGGGACGGGGACGTCATCCCCGATTTCCGGGCGCCACATGGCATCCGGGTGGGCCTTTCGCCGCTGAGCACCAGCTTCGCCGAGGTCCTGCAGGGGATGGCAGCCATCCGGGACCGGCTCGCCGCCTAGGCCGTTTCCGGGCGGGCTGCCGGATCCTGCGCCGCCGGGAAGGCGTGTTTCGACATAATTGGGCCGCGGCCGGTAAACTGGACGATGGATCCGGCTGCAGTCCGTGGCGGCTGGTTCCTGTTGTGTACGGCCGCACCCGGTTTTTCCGGTTGGCCGCCGCGGCAGACCCGGCAGTGAATTACTGACCCGGGCCCTCACGGCACATTCCCAAGGAGTTATTGTGGCACTTGACGCCGCTGTAAAGCAGTCCATCATCAAGGAATACGCAACCGGCGAAGGCGACACTGGTTCGCCCGAGGTACAGGTTGCAGTCCTGACCCAGCGGATCAAGGATCTGACTGAGCACATGAAGGAGCACAAGCACGATTACCACACCCAGCGCGGTCTGCTGGGCATGGTCGGTCGTCGCAAGCGCATGCTTGGCTACCTGAAGAAGACCGACATCGCCCGCTACCGTGCGCTCATCGAGCGTCTCGGCCTGCGCCGCTAGTCGGACTTCCGGGCGGCCCAGCCCCAGTTGGGGCCGGGCTGCCCTGTTCCACCAAAAAAACTAAACAGGAGGATCAACCGCATCAGGCATTCGCGGTCCTCGGTAGTGATCCCCGGGAACGGCAGCAACGTATGGCTGCCCCGGCCCGTGGGTCTCGATCGACGACCGGGTGCAGGGCCAGTCGACAAATGCTGGCCTGGGTTGATGCGGCTGGACTTCCGTAAAAACAGAAACGGAGGTGACTCTCTTGGAGGGTCCCGAAATCCAGTTCTCAGAAGCCGTTATTGACAATGGCCGCTTCGGCAAGCGTGTAATCCGCTTTGAAACCGGCCGCCTCGCCAAGCAGGCAGCCGGCGCAGCCATGGTGTACATCGACGAAGACACCGCACTGCTGTCCGCCACCACTGCCGGCAAGCACCCGCGCGAAGGCTTCGACTTCTTCCCGCTGACGGTGGATGTCGAAGAGCGTATGTACGCTGCCGGCCGCATCCCGGGCTCGTTCTTCCGCCGCGAAGGCCGCCCCTCCACCGAAGCCATCCTGGCCTGCCGCCTTATGGACCGCCCGCTGCGCCCCGCTTTCGTTAAGGGCCTGCGCAACGAAGTCCAGATCGTGGTGACCGTCCTGGCCATCAACCCCGACGAGCTCTACGACGTGGTGGCCATCAACGCCTCCTCCATGTCCACGCAGCTTTCGGGCCTGCCGTTCTCCGGCCCCATCGGCGGCGTCCGCGTTGCCCTGGTTGCCGACGAGCACGGTTCACAGTGGGTTGCTTTCCCCAAGCACTCCCAGCTGGAAAACTCGGTCTTCAACATGGTTGTTGCCGGCCGCGTTGCCGGTGACGACGTCGCCATCATGATGGTGGAAGCCGAAGCAACCGACAACTCCTGGAACCTCATCAAGGAACAGGGCGCCACCGCCCCCACCGAAGAGGTTGTCTCCGAGGGCCTCGAGGCTGCAAAGCCGTTCATCAAGGCACTCTGCGACGCCCAGGCCGACCTTGCCGGCCGGGCCGCCAAGCCCACCGTTGAGTTCCCCGTCTTCCTGGACTACCAGGACGATGTGTACGCCGCTGTTGAAGCCGCTGCTGCCGACAAGCTGGCCGCCGTCTTCCAGATCGCCGACAAGCAGGAGCGCGACGTCGCAACTGATTCCTTGAAGGACGAGACCATTTCGTCCCTGGCCGGCCAGTTTGAAGGCCGCGAGAAGGAACTGTCCGCAGCATTCCGCTCGGTCACCAAGCAGGTTGTGCGCCAGCGCATCCTCAAGGACCAGATCCGCATCGACGGCCGCGGCCTGACGGACATCCGCCAGCTCACCGCCGAGGTAGAGGTCCTGCCCCGCGTTCACGGTTCGGCCATCTTCGAACGCGGCGAGACCCAGATCATGGGTGTCACCACGCTGAACATGCTCAAGATGGAACAGCAGATCGATTCGCTGTCGCCCGTCACACGCAAGCGCTACATGCACAACTACAACTTCCCGCCGTACTCCACCGGTGAAACCGGCCGCGTGGGTTCGCCCAAGCGCCGCGAAATCGGCCATGGTGCCCTGGCGGAACGCGCCCTCGTGCCCGTCCTGCCGTCCCGCGAGGAATTCCCCTACGCCATCCGCCAGGTATCCGAGGCACTGAGCTCCAACGGCTCCACCTCCATGGGTTCCGTATGCGCCTCCACCCTGTCGATGCTGAACGCCGGTGTGCCCCTGAAGGCAGCCGTCGCCGGTATCGCCATGGGCCTGGTTTCCGACCAGGTTGACGGCCAGACCCGCTACGCCGCGCTGACCGACATCCTCGGCGCCGAAGATGCCTTCGGCGACATGGACTTCAAGGTTGCCGGTACTTCCGAGTTCGTCACGGCCATCCAGCTGGACACCAAGCTCGACGGCATCCCCGCTTCCGTGCTGGCAGCAGCACTGAAGCAGGCCCGCGAAGCCCGCCTGCACATCCTTGAGGTCCTCAACTCGGCCATTGACACCCCGGACGAACTCTCCGAGTTCGCACCGCGCGTCATCGCCGTGAAGATCCCCGTGGACAAGATCGGCGAGGTCATTGGGCCCAAGGGCAAGATGATCAACCAGATCCAGGAAGACACCGGCGCCGACATCTCCATCGAGGACGACGGCACGGTCTACATTGGCGCCACGAACGGGCCGTCTGCAGACGCAGCACGCTCCGCCATCAACGCCATCGCGAACCCGCAGGTTCCGGAAATCGGCGAGCGTTACCTGGGTACGGTCGTCAAGACCACCACCTTCGGTGCCTTCGTATCGCTGACCCCGGGCAAGGACGGCCTCCTGCACATCTCCGAGCTCCGCAAGCTGGCCAACGGCAAGCGCGTGGACAACGTTGATGATGTCGTCTCCGTGGGCCAGAAGGTCCAGGTTGAGATCACCAAGATTGACGACCGTGGAAAGCTTTCGCTCTCCCCGGTGGTAGCCGAGGAAGAAGGCGCAGACGACAGCGAACGCGCCCACGCCACGGAGCCCGCTGAAGGTGCCGACGTCTGAGACGTTCCCTGACCGGAACACGAGCATAAAACGGCGGGGCCGGTGGATGATCCACCGGCCCCGCCGCTGTTACGATGGCAGCCAGATCCGGCTGCACCTCCTGAAAGGCCTCAATGACTGTTGTACCCCTGCCCCTCGAGCAGAACCATCCCGGTGACACCCTGGTCCATGGCTCCGAAGGCGGCTCCGAAGTCCGCCGGTCCGTGCTGCCCGGCGGTGTTCGGGTTCTGACCGAAGCGATGCCCGGCCAAAGGTCGGCGACCATCGGTTTCTGGGTAGGCGTGGGGTCACGCGATGAAGCCCCCGGACAGCACGGCTCCACGCACTTTCTTGAACACCTGCTGTTCAAGGGCACCAAGCGGCGCACCGCGCTGGAGATCGCCTCGGCATTTGACGAGGTGGGCGGCGAATCAAACGCAGCCACGGCCAAGGAAAGCACCTGCTACTTTGCGCGCGTCCTGGACACCGACCTGCCCATGGCCATCGATGTCATTGCCGACATGATCACCGGCGCTGTCCTTGACCCGGCCGAGATGGAACAGGAACGGGACGTCATCCTCGAGGAAATCGCCATGGACAGCGATGACCCCACCGACGTCGCCCACGAGCATTTCGTCGCCGCGGTCCTGGGGAGCCACCCCTTGGGCCGGCCCATCGGCGGAACCCCGGACGCCATCCGTGCGGTTGCCCGCGATTCGGTGTGGGAGCACTACCGGCGCTACTACCGGCCCGACGAGCTGGTCATCACCGCAGCTGGCGGCCTGGACCATGATGTGGTGTGCGGGCTGGTGGTTGACGCGCTGAAGTCGGCGGGCTGGAACCTCGAATCCGACGCTGCACCCGTTGACCGGCGCTCAACGGAACGCGCCCTCATCACCGGCACCGCCGGACTGCAGGTGATCAAGCGTGCCGTGGAGCAGGCCAACATCATCATGGGCTGCCCCACCATCGTGGCCACCGACCAGCGGCGCTACGTCATGAGTGTCCTCAACGCCGTCCTGGGCGGCGGCATGTCCTCACGCCTGTTCCAGGAGATCCGCGAGAAGCGTGGGCTGGTGTACTCCACGTACTCGTTCGCGTCCTCTTACGCCGATGCCGGCTACTTCGGAATGTACGCCGGCTGCACGCCGTCCAAGGTCCGCCAAGTCCTGGATCTGCTGGGCGTTGAATTGGACAAGCTGGCCGAGCACGGCATTTCCGAGGAGGAGCTGCGCAAGGCCGTTGGCCAGCTGTGCGGCGGCATCGTGCTGGCCCTTGAAGACACCGGGTCCAGGATGTCCCGGCTGGGCCGGGCCGAACTGGTCTCCGGCGAGTACCAGGACATCGATGAGACCCTTCGCCTGATTAAGGCAGTGACTGCTGAGCAGGTGCAGGAACTCGCGGCCGAGCTCGCAGCTGCGCCCCGGACCGTCACGGTGGTGGGCCCCTTTGATGAGTCCGAGACGTTCGGGCTCTGACACCATCCTGCAGCAAGTAGTAACGGAACGGCTCAGGCCGGACTGCGCCACGTCCGGTGCGCTGTCCGGCCTGAGCCGTACCTGGTTGCTGGAGTCTCGGGGTGTCCAGCGTGCGGAAGTCCGAAGGTTCAGGGCAAGGGAAGTCCGTGACTGACAAGGTAGCTGCTCAGGAGGCCGCCTTCAGTCACCTCATAGTCGTAAATGTCTTCACCTGAGCGGAACCTGTCCAGGAGTTCCTGCTCAACTAAGTCCGGTTCGTGAAAGTCCGGCAGGAAGGTCATTGGCTCGAACGTGGCACCCTCGAATATGGGTTGGTGAATGGAATCCGGCCCGCCTTGCATTGACGCAAGGCGTTCGCTTTCCTGTCCGGTATGTGCCCAGGGTGGTTCCGGGTTTGCTGTGATTTGTTGTGGTTCTGCCGGTTCCGGTGTGGGGTGTTGTTGGGTCCACTCGGACGGCCAGGTGGGTGGTTCGTGGTCGG
>NZ_JARVTC010000002.1:0-203486 GCF_030208875.1 Pseudarthrobacter sp. MEB009 | reverse complement strand
CCACGGCACCGGCGTCCTCGGCGATGCGGGCCTGTTCAACGTTGACAACGTCCATGATGACGCCGCCCTTGAGCATCTCGGCCATGCCGCGCTTCACGCGGTTGCTGCCCGTGACGCTGTTCGCGGACGAACCGGCCCCGTTGCTTACATCAGGTGTAGACACAAAAACCCCTATGGGTAGATAGATGACCTTCGCCGGGTGTGCAGGCGGCCTTCGACGCACCTGCCGGACACACGGATTGCCGGATCCATTGATCGGGCAGAGCTAATACTAGACCCACCACCGCTGGCCGGCTTAATCAGGTAACGGCTATGTTAATCGGCCGGTGAGGGTTCGGCGAAGGCCTGCCGGCGGACCGAAACCACCCGCTGGATGACTGTCACCAGGCTGGCCGCAGCGAGCAGGAGCAGCGTCACCAGCAGCACCACCGCTGGCAGGCCCAGGCCGGTGAAACCGGTCACCACCAGCACCGACACGAGGCGCTCCGCACGTTCGGCGATTCCTGTGTTCGCGGTGAAGCCCAGCGACTCGGCCTTGGCACGGGCATAGGAGACCACCATGCCCAGGACCAGGCAGACGACGGCGGCCACGGCGATTGGCGTATTCCCACCGCCGGTGAAGAACCAGACCGCCACCCCGGCAAAGAGCGCACCATCAGCCACGCGGTCCAGGGTGGAGTCCAGGAAGTTGCCCCACCGGCCCCCGGTTTCCTGCATCCTGGCCATGATGCCGTCCAGGACGTCGGAGAAAATGAAGGCGGTGATGAACAGCGTGCCCCACCAGAGCTGTCCCAGTGGATAAAACACCAGGGCACCCGCCACCACGCCCGCGGTGCCAATGACGGTTACCGCATCCGGGGAAACACCAATTCGAAGGAGCCAGCGGGCAAACGGGGTGAACAACGTGGTAAAGAACCCGCGGGCATGCCTGTTAAGCATCCGTCTCCCCGGGCCAGGCATCGGCCACCTGCTGGCGGACCTCGTCCAGCGTCTGGGTGATGGCTTTGGTCTGGGCGATGATGGGGAAGAAGTTCCCGTCGCCACCCCAGCGCGGCACAATGTGCTGGTGCAGGTGGGCGGCGATTCCCGCGCCGCCCACCACACCCTGGTTCATGCCGAGGTTAAAGCCGCCGGGGTTGGACACCTTACGCAGCACCCGCATGGCCGTCTGGGTGAGGTCGGCGAATTCCGCTGTCTCCTCAACCGTCAAATCGGTGTAGTCCGGGATGTGCCGGTACGGGCACACCAGCAGGTGGCCCGGGTTGTATGGGAAAAGGTTAAGCACCACGTAGCAGGTGCGGCCCCGGTACACAATCAGGGATTCCTGGTCGCTGCGGCCGGGACCCACACAGAACGGGCAGTCGTTCTCGCCCTTGAACTGATGCTGGCCACCCTTGATGTAGGCCATCCGGTGCGGAGTCCACAGACGCTGGAAGGCATCCGGGACACCGGCGAGGTCGAAGTCGTCCGTCACTGCGGCATCACCGGGGTACCCGGCGCCTGTGTTCTCCTGCACGGTGCTGTTCCGTTCCCTTAGCTGGTCCGGTTACGGACGGCTTCCGTGATCCGCTTGACGGCTTCCGCGACCGGCACACCGTTGTCCTGGCTTCCGTCGCGGAAGCGGAATGAGACGGCCCCGGCATCGGCGTCGTCACCGCCGGCGATGAGCACAAACGGGATCTTGTCCTTGCTGGCGGTGCGGATTTTCTTCGGGAAGCGGTCGGAGGATGTATCCACCTCGGCCCGGATACCGGCCGCCTTCAGCTGGTCGACGACGTCGAACATGTATTCGTTGAACGTTTCCGCCACGGGGATGCCCACCACCTGGACCGGCGCGAGCCAGGCCGGGAACGCGCCGGCGTAGTGTTCGGTCAGCACGCCCATAAACCGTTCGATGGAACCGAAGAGCGCCCGATGGATCATCACGGGACGCTGGCGGGTGCCGTCCGCGGCCTGGAATTCCAGTTCGAAGCGCTCCGGAAGGTTGAAGTCCAGCTGGATCGTGGACATCTGCCAGGTGCGGCCCAGCGCGTCTTTGGCCTGCACGGAGATCTTGGGGCCGTAGAAGGCTGCGCCTCCCGGATCCGGGACCAGGTCCAGCCCGGACTCCTGGGCCACCTCGGCGAGGGTCCTGGTGGCTTCTTCCCAGGTGTCGTCGTCGCCCACGTACTTGACGGGGTCCTTGGTGGACAGTTCCAGGTAGAAGTCGTTCAGGCCGTAATCCTTGAGCAGCCCAAGAACGAAGGTGAGCGTTTTGGTGAGCTCTTCCTTCATCTGTTCGCGGGTGCAGTAGATATGGGCATCGTCCTGGGTCATGCCCCGTACCCGGGTGAGGCCGTGCACCACGCCGGACTTTTCGTACCGGTACACGGAGCCGAATTCGAAGAGCCGCAGCGGCAGTTCCCGGTAGGAACGGCCGCGGGAGCGGAAAATCAGGTTGTGCATGGGGCAGTTCATCGGCTTCAGGTAATAGTCCTGGCCGGGCTTGCGCACGGTGCCGTCCTCGTTGAGTTCGGCGTCCACGTGCATGGCCGGGAACATGCCGTCCTTGTACCAGTCCAGGTGCCCGGAGACTTCATAGAGGTGGCCCTTGGTGATGTGCGGGGTGTAGACAAACTCGTAGCCGGCTTCCACATGGCGCTGGCGGGAGTAGTCCTCCATCTCCTTGCGGATGATGCCGCCCTTGGGGTGGAAGACCGGCAGGCCCGAACCCAGTTCGTCCGGGAAGGAGAACAGGTCAAGCTCGACGCCGAGCTTCCGGTGGTCGCGCCGTTCGGCTTCGGCGATGCGCTCCTGGTAGGCCTTCAGGTCGTCCTTGGTGGGCCAGGCCGTGCCGTAGATCCGCTGGAGCTGCTGGTTTTTCTGGTCACCCAGCCAGTAGGCGGAGGACGAGCGGGTCAGCGCGAACGCATTGGAAATGAGTTTGGTGTTGGGCAGGTGCGGGCCGCGGCACAGGTCGCACCAGACGGTGGTGCCTTCCTTGCGTTCAACATTGTCGTAGATGGTGATCTCGCCGGCACCCACCTCGACGTTCACGCCTTCGCCTGCGTCTGCGGCGTCGTTTTTCTTGCCCAGCAGTTCGAGTTTGTAGGGCTCGTTTTTCATGGCTTCGCGGGCTTCGTCCTCGGTGACCACACGGCGGACGAACTTTTGGTTCTGGTTGACGATCTTGAGCATCATCTTCTCGAGGGTCTTGAGGTCCTCGGGGGTGAAGGGCTCGGCCACGTCGAAGTCGAAATAGAAACCGTCCGTGATGTACGGGCCGATGCCCAGCTTGGCGTCGGGGCGCAGCTGCTGGACGGCCTGGGCCATCACGTGGGCGGTGGAGTGGCGGAGCACGTCCAGGCCGTCGGGGGAATCGATGGTGACGGCTTCGATGCTGGCACCGTTGGGGAGTTCCTGGTCCAGGTCCTTCAGGACGCCGTCGACACGGGCTACAACCACCTCGCGGCGTTCAAAAAAGAGCTCCGCACCGGTTGTCCCGGTAGTCACCTTGGTCTCTTCGCCATCGACGATGAGGGTGATCTGCTGGGCATCTGACACGGGTGTCTCCTATTCAAAGTTGTAGGCTTCATAGCTTGTGGCATACGGGGACCACAGCCAGCCACCGTCAATGCTATCGGTTCCGCGGGGGGCCACCAACGCGGCACACTCGGGCATCAGCCGCTGAATCCAGTGATGGCCAGCGTGCGGCTGATGCCGTCCAGGGGATGTTGCACGTCCGTGCCAGGCCTGTTGGGGTCCGGGAAGGGCAACGATTCCGGCTTCCCCAGGTCCCAGGCCATGCTGGCGCTCAGGCTGATTCCGCGCGGGCCCGTGCGCCGGGTGGTGCCGCGGATCAGCAGCAGCCGGGTGCCAAAAAGGAGCAGCCCTGCGTTTTCCTGCGCCTCGTGGAAAAACACCGAATCGATGCAGCCGGTGCCGTCGTCGATGCTGATGAACACCACCCGCTTGCCGCCGCGCATCGGCGGGGTCTGGGTGGCGATCCGCACGCCCGCAACCAGGACCTCCGTGCCGTTACGCAGCGACAGCAGCTTGTCTGCTGTGGTCACGCCAAGCCTGTCCAGCATGGGCCGGTGGCTGTCCATCAGGTGGCTGCTGACGTCCATGGCCATCAGGTCGAGTTCTGCCCGGACGTTTTCCACCAGGGTGGGTGCAGGCAGGCCGGGTTTGATGTTCTGCAGTTCCACATCCCCCAAGGGCAACGCAAGCTGTCCTTCCAGGACTTCGATGCCCTTCCGGGTTCCTTTGCCCTGCATCTGCTGCAGGTGGTGCACCAGGTCGGCCCGGTTGGCCGTTCCGCCGGCTTCGCGGTGCAGGAAATCGAACGCGCCAAGCTGTGCCAGCCGTTTGATGGTGGGTTTGCTGACCCGGGACCGTGCCCTCAGGTCGGCGAGGGAGTCAAAGGGCTGCCCCGCCACGATCCTTTTAAGTTCGGTGGCTGACAACCCGTAGATCCCGTTCAGGCTCAGCCGGATGCCCAGTTTCCCGGCGTCCTTTCCGGCGTCGACCCGCTCCACCCGGTATTGGGCACCGCTGCGGTTGATGTCCAAAGGCAGGATGGGAATGCCAAGGCGCCGGGCTTCCGCCACCAGCAGCCGCTTGGGATACATCCCGGGATCGTGCTCCCACAACCCTGCCAGGAAGGCCTCGGGGTGGTGGGCTTTCAGCCAGGCGGACTGGTAGGTGGGCACGGCGAAGGCCGCCCCGTGGGCCTTACAGAAGCCAAAGCTGCCGAAGGCCTTCAGCGTTCCCCAGACCTTGTCCACCACCTCCGGGGTGTAGTTGCGTTCCCTGGCCGCTTTGCGGAAGAAGGCCTCCACCAGGGGTTCTTTAGCTTCGTTACCCAGGGCACGGCGGAATTCGTCGGCTTTCGCCAACCCGCAATGGGTCATGACGTTAAAGGTCTTCAGGATCTGTTCGTGGAACACGGTGACCCCATGCGTTTCGGCGAGCACGGGTTTCAGGTCCGGATGGGGGTACACCTCCGGGGCGAACCCGTGCCGGTGCTCCAGGAACGGCCGCACCATGTCCGACTTCATGGGACCTGGCCGGAACAGTGAAATGTCGATGATGAGGTCGTTGAATTCCCGGGGCGCCATTTTGCCGATCAGCTCACGCTGGCCCGGCGATTCGATCTGGAAGCATCCCAGCGTATGGGTGCTCCTGATCAGCTCGAAGGTGGCCTCATCGTCCAGGGGAACGGCGTTCAGGTCAATGGCGCCGTCAGCGGCGATGTAGTCGGGTCCAGCCCCGTCCGGGCCTACTGGGTGGCTGCCGGCAGCCACCACCTGGGTTTTGGAGGGGTGGATGCGGATGATTTCCCGGACAGCGAAAGCCATGGCGCTTTGCATCCGGACCCCCAGGACATCAAGTTTGAGCATGCCCATGGGGTCCATGTCGTGCTTGTCGAACTGGCTCATGGGAAGGCCCAGCCCACTGGGTTGGACAGGGGTGCGGTCCAGCAGGGTGGCATCCCCCAGGATCACTCCGCAGGGGTGCATGGAGATGTGCCGCGGCAGCCGGTCCAGGCGTTCCGTCAGGTCAACCAGGAGGTCCAGCTGCTGGTTTCCGTCCGTGTCCCGCTGTTCAACCCGGCCTGCGAACTGGCGCAGTTCGGGTTTCTCCTGCAGCGCTTCCCGGAATTTCCGGGCGGAGAAACGCCACAGCTGTTTGGCGATTTCGCCCACTTCGCCATCGTCCATTCCCAAGGCCAAGCCGGCGTCCCGGACGGCGCCCCTGGCCCGGTATCCGTTCTGCATGCTCATGAGGGTGACCCGTTCCGAGCCGAACCGTTTGAAGATCCGGTGGTAGACGTTGTGCCGTTCAGCGCTTTCGACGTCGATGTCAATGTCCGGGAGGGTGGCGCGGTCCCGGGACAGGAAGCGTTCAAAGATGAGATCGTGCTGGAGCGGGTTCACCTGGCTCACATCGATCAGGTAGTTGACCAGGCTCGAGGCCCCGGACCCGCGCGCAGCGGCCCGGACCCCCATGTCCTGGATCATCCGGGAGACCTCCGCCACGGTGAGGAAATAGGCGGAGAAGCCGAGGTTGCTGATGATGACCAGCTCGTGCTCCAGCCGGGTTTTCATCTCGGCCTCCTGGCTGCCGGCAATGCCGGGGAACCGTCGGGTAATTCCGGCCTCGCAGCGTTGGACCAGTTCGGTATGCGGGTGCTGGCTGATGCCAAGGACCGAGGCCTCAGGGACCACCGGTTGCTTCCATCCCATGTCGGTGTGCGGATCCATCCGGCACCGATCGGCGAGCGCCTCGGTTTGTGCCATCAGCTGTGTGAGGTCCGCTGTCCCGAAGCCCGCGGCGGCAATGACTTCCTTGCCCAGGCGGAGCATCTGCTCCCCCGTTTTGAGCCAACCCTGGCCTGTGGGTTGCAGGATGGGTTCAGCCGCCAGCTCGGGGAGGGATTTGAGGGTCCGGGCAGAGTCCAGCACATCAGCGGTGGGTGCACCGTCAGCGCCGCAGTAACGCACCGCGTTGGTCAGGATGGCCGGGACGTGGTGTTCCTCCGCGAGCCTGAGCATCCGCACGGCATGTGCTGTGCTGAGGGGCATGCCCGGGGTGCTGAGCTGGGTGACAATCTCGGTAACCACAGTTCCGGCCGGCATGGCGTCGAGCCAGGCTTTGAAGAGTGTGCGGGGCCGGAGGTACCGCCTGCCGCCCATGGCCCGTCCCACATCCGAGTCGGGACCGATCAGTACAGTCAGGACGGGTTTGAGGGTCAATGGGTCCAGGGTGCGTGAAGCCAGTTCCGCCCGGGTGACGGCGACAGGAACCGCTCCCCCGGCTTTTCCGGACGTGCGGGCATGGGCGTCCGAGACAAGCCGGCACAGGGCCCGGTACCCGGCGCCGTTATTGTGGCCCCGGGCCAGGACCACCACCCGTCCCGCCACCTGGGTGCGGTGTTCGCCGTCGTCATCAAAGACGGCGAGGTCCACCCCCACGATGGCATCCAGGCCTTCAGCCATGCATGCCCTGAGGTGCTTGATGGTTCCGTAGAGCCCGTCCCGGTCGGTGCAGGCGAGCGCGGTGGCCCCGTCAGCCTTGGCAGCCTGTGCCAGTTCCTCCGGCCATGACACCCCGTAGTGGGCACTGAAGGCGGTGGAAACGTGTAAATGCGTAAAGCTCATGCTGTTTTGGGACCCGAGGTGTCGTTGAGGCGCAGGGCATCGTGGATACGGAGGAGCCGCCATCGGCCACTGGCGGCGTGCCGGGTGAGGTCGAGGGTGAGCGGTTCCATTGGAACAGGAGTGCTTTTCCCGGCGGGCGGGACGGGAACCACCTGGATCCGCCAGATTTCGTGATCCACCATCCCCGGCCCGCTGCCCAACGGGACGCGGCTTTCCTCAGCCCACCACTGGCGGCGTTCATACCAGCGGACTGATTCGGCGCAGACGGAATAGGAGCGTCCGGACCACAGGACGCTTTCCGGCTGGCCGTCCGCCGAGCAGGCTACGTCCACGGATTCGCTGAACAAGCCCATGGTGCCTCCTGACCCGCAGATTGGTTTTATTCGAATATGTGTTCGAATAATCCAATCCTACGCTCCCCCATGGCCAAAACATAGGCAGGGTGGACGGACCGGGCGGCAGGGAGCAGGATGGTGCCATGAGCACCCATGACGCACTCCTCAAGCAGGTCAGCATCGAAGCCCAGGACGCCACTTTGGTGGCCACTTTCGAGGTGGAGGGCAATATCCCGGGTTCCGGCGCCTATGTGGTGGGGCTGGTGGCGGCCAGTCCTGACTACTCTTCCCAGCGGCGGCTGGGCATTGAATTCATGAACGGCGAACCCATCGCGTTCTACTCGTTCAGCCATGAGCAGGGCACTGAGGAGAACTACGACCTGGCCGGGGTGTCCCATTCAGGCAGCAGCATTACCGGCAACTTCCCCATGGCTGCGGTCCACGGCCTGGGCAAAGGCCACGTGATGTCCGCCTTCAGCGACGCTGACGGGCGCGAATTCCAATCGGGGGTTCCGGTCCGGGAGGCACTCTGATATATGCCGCAGTCCACCCCGTTGCGCTATCACTAATGGTCCCCAAAAGCCGATTTGGGGACCATAAGTGATAGGACAACGCGAGGGGTGAGGCAGGCAGGTGAAGCGAGCAGCTGACCGGAAGGGTCAGCTGCTTTCCTTGTGGACACGCATTTCGAGTTCGATGAACCCGGAAATCATGGCGCGGTACGTGGACTCAACGATGTCCGGATCGATGTCCTTGCGTTCCGCTGCGGTACGGACGTGCTCGATGATCCGTTCAACGCGGCCCGGCGCCCGGACCTCCGCGTCATCACCCTTCAACGTTCCGGCGATGCGGATCAGCCGTTCGCGGCGGGCGATGAGGGTGACAATCTGGTCATCCACTTCGTCTACGGCAATCCGGACGGCAGCGAGCTGTTCCTTGTCGGCGAGGGCATCCCGGTCGTTTCCTTGAATTGTTGCCATGCTCCGAGGGTACCCAAGCATCCCCTCGGGAGTCGACTTCCCCCACGGATCAGGCGCAGCCGGGTAACGCCGCACGTATGACAAAAACCCCCACCCCACCAGCAGGTATATTCTCCGTATGCATCTCCACGACGCAATCCCGTGGAGGTAAAAATATTGGGGGGAAGCAATGAGAATATTCCGGCGTGTCATCATGCCCATCGCCTGGCTGGTGGTTTTTGCAGTCATTGCCGTGGCATTGGTGAAGATCGCATTCGTGGACGGGCTCAGGGCAGAACCTGCCCTCGCCGGTCCTGCCGCCACCATCGCCACACCGGTGTTCCAGGCAAGCCGCACCACCGTCACAAACCGGGTGGAAGTCGAAGCGACAGTCCAGAGCGACGCCGCGGCCGATGTCCGCAACACGGTCGCAGGCACCGTCAACCACGTGTTCCTCGAACCCGGCGCACCCGTACGCAACGGCGACCCGCTGTTCCAGGTGCGCAGCGAGGTGCAGCCGGAGGCAGGAACTGCGCCGGCAGCCGCCGCACCGGCCGGGGGAAACGCGGAGCAGGATTCTGCACCGGCGATGCCGTCCGCCGCGAAGCCCACGTACACCTACACCAACGTGCTGGCTGCTTCCACCGGGGTGCTGAAGACCCTCACCGTCCTCATCGACCAGCAGGTCAGTGTGGGCGAGGTTGCGGGCACCGTGGATCCGGGCACTTTCACCGTCAGCGGCACCGTCGATGCTGCCCAGCAGTACCGGCTGCTGGCCAAACCAGGTTCAGCGGAGATCAGCGTCATTGGCGGTCCCGCCCCCTTCAGCTGCGCCGACCCTGTCCTGACCAGCATCGCCGCTGCGTCCGAGGGGTCCGGCTCCGGTGGCACCGCAGGGGTTGCCCGCTCCGTTGCCGCAGCCATCATGCCGGTGCCGGGTAACGGGGCGCCCGCGGCCGGGGGTGCCGCCACCGGCCGGCTGAGCTGCCCTGTTCCTGCGGACATCACCGTTTTCGCCGGGCTCGGCGCCACCATGACGGTCACAGCCGGCGAATCCGTGAACGTCATCGCCGTCCCGTTGACGGCCGTCCGGGGAACTGTCGCTGATGGCGTCGTCTGGATGGCCGCCCCGGCCCCCGAAGGTGCGGCAAACGGTGCTGCCGACGCAACTTCAACCGGCGCCGACGCCGCAGCACCGCCCGCAGCCGAACCGGAACAACGCACCGTAAAGCTGGGGCTCAACGACGGCGCCATGGTGGAGGTGGTCTCCGGTCTGGCCGAAGGCGACGCCATCCTGGAGTTCGTCCCCGGCGCACCCGGCCAGCCCGACGCCGGCAATCCCGGCGCTTACCCCATGGGCGGCTGAGCGTGGCTGAAGAACTGATTGACCTGGCCGGCGTCACCCGTTCGGTGTTGCTTCCGGACGATCAGGAGCTGCACATCCTCCGTGGGATCACCCTGAGCATCTGCAGCGGTGACCACACGGCCATCATCGGCCGCTCCGGCTGCGGAAAATCAACGCTGCTGAACCTGCTGGGGTTGCTGGACCTGCCTACTGCCGGTGAGCTGACGTTTATGGGCGTCCCGGCCCGGCAACTCAGCGGCAATGCCCGGGCCAGGCTGCGCGGCAGCTCCGTTGGCTTTGTGTTCCAGCAATTCAATCTCCTTCCCGGCCGAAGTGCCCTGGAGAACGTGGTCACCCCGTTGATGTACGCTACGGGCCGGGATTTCTGGAAACGCAGGGAACTGGCCATGGACATGCTGGACCGGGTGGGCCTGTCCCACCGCGCCGGCACCCATCCCGCCCTTTTGTCCGGCGGTGAGCAGCAGCGCGTGGCGATTGCCCGGGCGCTGGTCCGGCGGCCGCGGCTGATCCTCGCCGACGAACCGACGGGGGCGCTCGACGTCGATACCGGCCAGGCGGTCATGGCGCTCCTTGACACCGTGGCGACGGAGTCGGGTGCGGCTTTGGTGACCATCACCCACGACGTTAACGTCGCGGCGCTGGCCAGGTCCTGCTACCGCCTCGACCAGGGCGTCCTGTCCGCCCTTTCCGTCCCTGCGGCGGCAACGGCATGACCGGCGTTGTCTCTGCCCTGCTGGAAGCCTGGCAGGAGCTTCGAATCAACAAAACCCGCATCCTGCTGGCCCTGGTGGGGGTGGCGCTTTCCGTTGCGGCCCTGACATCGGTGGTGGGCGTGGGCAACCTGGCACGGGAGGGCCTGACGGCGAATTCCGAGCGGAACGGCGGCCGCTCCGCCACGTTGGGTGTTGGGGTGTACGGCCCCACGGCTCCGGACGCGGCGACGCTCACCGCCGCCTACCAGGGCATCGTGGCCCGGTACGGAATCGATTACTACACCTCGGTGGACCAGGCCGAAAACGGCTTCCAGTTCCCCACCGGAGTGCGCAGGGTCCAGTTGCAGGTGGTGGACCCCGGGTACGGAACCATCCACCGCCTCACCTTGGAACAGGGCGGCTGGTTCACTGCGGGGGACGAAACCCGCCTGGCGCCGGCCGTGGTGGTCAATGAGGCGTTCTACAACCTGGCCGGCAGGCCCAACCTCACCACCAACCCCGGCGTGGGAATCCTGGGCGCGGGCCCGGCGACGGCCGTCATCATCGGCGTGGTCCCGGACGACTGGGAGCAGGCACCGCCGTCGGCCTTCATCCTTAGTGCAGCCGCTGCCGCCGCGGACATCCCGCTCAGCGGGTCCGGGCAGTTCAAGTTCTGGGTGGGCCAGGAGCAGGCTGAGCCGTTGAAGGCCGCCATCGCCTCCGATCTTCAGGCGCAGTTCCCCGGCATGCATATCCAGGTGGACAGGGCGGACTACGCCAGCCAGGGCGACCCGTTTGCCGTGGTCCAGCTTGCCGTGGGCGGCATCGCCGGCCTGGTCCTCCTGCTGGGGGCCGTGGGGATGCTCAATATCTCCATGGTCACGGTCCGCTACCGGGTTCGGGAAATCGGCATCCGGCGCAGCTTCGGAGCCAGTTCGCACCGCATTTTTGTGGGCGTCATGATGGAGTCCGTGGTGGCCACGGCCTTTGCGGGCGTGCTGGGCGTGATGGTGGCGGTGGCCGTGGTCAAAAACCCCTGGGTGGAAAAGACCATAGCGCCCGGGCTGAGCACCTATCCGCCGTTCCCGGTGGACGCCGCACTGCTGGGCCTGGGCTCAGCCGTCCTGGTGGGGGCCCTTGCGGGAGCGGTTCCGGCGCTGGTGGCCGTGCGCGTCAAAGTCATTGACGCCATCCGCTTCTAGCCTAAAAGAGCGCTTCAACGGGCCGGATCAGTTCCGGCCCGTTGTTGCGGACATTGCCCACGGCGGTCCCCACGGAGTCGACCTGCCAGTCCGCCGCCACATCCACGACGCCGGCCCGCACCAGGTCCACGAGCCCTGCGGCGTCGGTGGCGTCCGGCTCCAGCCAGGCGTCCATGGTTTCGGCGCTCATGGGCAGCGGCACCCTGTCGTGCAGCGCCGTCAGCTTCCCGAACACCGTGGACTCGCTGCCGGGAGGCGGCGTGTCAGCGGTCAGGATGGAGGTGGTGAGCAGCCACTGGCCCGGCTCCCCCGCCGGAACGGACGGATCCTTCCACCATTCATACAGTCCGGCGAACACCAGGCCCCTGCCCTCGCCAGGGTGGACGTAGTACGGCTGCTTGGCCTTGCCCGTGCCCTGCTTCCACTCGTAGTACCCGTCGGCGGGGACAGCGCAGCGGCGCGATTTGACCGCCTTGCGGAACGCGGGCTTTTCCAGCACGGTTTCGCTGCGGGCGTTGATCATCCGGGAGCCGATGCCGGGGTCCTTGGCCCAGGACGGCACCAGGCCCCAGCGCGCCACATGCAGCTGGCGCACCTGCCGGGGCGCCGCATCATCGTCCTTGATGCGGTCCAGGACAATGGGGACGGCGTCGGTGGGCGCAACATTCCACGACGGCGGGATGCTCACCTCATCCTCCAGCTCGGCGTCGAACTCCGCCAGCAGGTCCCCCACTGCCCGTGCCATCACATAGCGTCCACACATTGGACCAGCATGCCATCGGGGGCTGCCGGTGTCATCCTGCACCGGAGCCGGCCGGATCCCCTGGGGAATATGCTGGAACGCGCTGCCGTTGACGGGAGCAGGACCCTGACAGAGGCCACAACACAACGCTTAGGAGAATTCCTTGGACTTCACCCCCGAATCCGGCACGATCACCATGTTCTCCACCACCTGGTGCGGCTACTGCAACCGGCTCAAGAAGCAACTGGACGCGCAGGGCATCGGCTACACCGAAATCAACATCGAGGAAGTGGACGGCACCGCCGAACTCGTCGAACAGCTCAACGGCGGGAACCGGACGGTCCCCACGGTCCTGTTCCCGGACGGCACCGCGGCCACCAACCCTTCCGCGGCGGAGGTCCGGACCCGCCTGGCGGCCTGAACGCACCCCGGCGGCCGGGCGCACCGGCCTCATGTGATAGACAGAACGGGACCAACATCAACGTGTTGGTCCCGTTCTGTCTATCTGCGTTAAGGGAGCCTTCCGTGGTCCATAAAGTCAAAGGTGTCGTTGCCCGCTCCAAGGGTGCGCCGGTAACCCTGGAAACCGTCCTGGTCCCCGATCCCGGCCCCGGCGAGGCACTGGTGGACATCATCACCAGCGGCGTGTGCCACACGGACCTGCACTACAAGCAGGGCGGGATCAGCGATGACTTCCCGTTCCTGCTGGGCCACGAAGCCACCGGTGTGGTCAGCGCCGTTGGAGCCGGCGTCACCGAGGTGGCTCCCGGGGACAAAGTGGTGCTGAACTGGCGCGCTGTCTGCGGCGAGTGCCGGGCCTGCGCCAAGGGCCAGCCGCAGTACTGCTTCAACACCGCCAACGCCACCCAGAAAATGACTCTCGAGGACGGCACCGAGCTTTCCCCGGCCCTGGGAATCGGCGCCTTCATCGAAAAGACCCTCGTGGCTGCCGGGCAGTGCACCAAAATTGACCCCGCCGCCGACGCGGCCGCTGCCGGCCTGCTCGGCTGCGGCGTGATGGCGGGGATCGGCGCGGCCATCAACACCGGCGGCGTCAAGCGCGGGGACACCGTGGCCGTGATCGGCTGCGGCGGCGTGGGCGTGGCCGCCATCGCCGGCGCTGCGCTCGCAGGCGCCACCACCATCATCGCGGTGGACATCGACGCCAAAAAGCTCGAACGCGCCAAGGACCTGGGCGCCACCCATATTGTTGACTCCTCGGCAGGCGACCCCGTGGAACAGATCCGTGAACTGACCGGCGGCTTCGGCGCGGACGTGGTGATTGACGCCGTCGGCCGTCCCGAGACCTACAAGCAGGCGTTCTATGCCCGCGACCTGGCCGGCACCGTGGTCCTGGTGGGCGTCCCCACCCCGGAGATGACCCTGGAGCTGCCCCTCCTGGACGTGTTCGGCCGCGGCGGATCGCTGAAGTCCTCCTGGTACGGCGACTGCCTGCCGTCCCGCGACTTCCCCATGCTCATCAGCCTGTACCTGCAGGGAAAGCTGGACCTGGACGCGTTCGTCACGGAACGGATCAGCATTGACCAGGTCGAGGAAGCCTTCGACAAGATGCACTCCGGCTCCGTCCTGCGCTCGGTGGTGGAACTGTGACCGCGCGGATCGACCGGCTGGTCACCTCCGGGACGTTTTCGCTCGACGGCGGCACCTGGGACGTCGACAACAACGTCTGGATCGTCGGCGACGAGGCAGAATGCGTGGTCATCGACCCGGCCCACGACGCCGCGGCCATCGCCGCTGCCGTGGCCGGCCGGAACCTCAAGGCCATCCTCCTGACCCACGGGCACGATGATCACATCGCCGCCGTCGGCGCCCTGCGGGACCTGGTCCCGGCACCCGTCCATCTTCATCCCGAGGACCTGATGCTGTGGCAGGCCGTCTACCCGGGCACCGAGCCGGAGCACAGCATCAGCCACGGCGAAGTCTTCACCGTGGCCGGACTGGAGCTGAAGGCGCTGCACACGCCGGGACACTCACCGGGGTCCGTATCCTTCCACCTGGCGGACGGCCCGGCCGGCGAGAGCACCGTTTTCACCGGCGACACCCTGTTCCAGGGCGGACCGGGTGCCACGGGCCGGTCCTACAGCGACTTTCCCACCATCATCGATTCCATCCGCCGGGAGCTGCTGACCCTGCCGGCCGGAACGGTGGTCCGCACCGGACACGGCGACACCACCACCATCGGGGTGGAAGCCCCGAACCTGGACGAGTGGATCGCCCGCGGCCACTAAGCCGTAACCCCGCGGGTCACGCCCCCAGGCTGCTGAAAGGCGCCTCGGCCAAGGTGGCGTGGCCCGCGTAGGTGGCCAACAGGGCCGCCTGGACGGCGTCCACATCCAGGCCGGGCACCAGGTCGTCCGCAGCGCCCGCCGTGGCGGGGTCCCAGGCCAGGCCCAGCGCGGCGTAGCTGTCCGTGAGGACTCTCCGGATGGGTGCCGAGTTTTCCACCACAATCACCGAGCTGAAAAGCCAGCCGCCCGCCACCACGCGCTGCGCGGTGCCCACCAGTTTGACCTTGCGCGTTTCGTCCACGGGGTCCGTGCCGTGCACGCTGTACTCGCCCGGGCAGTATTCGCCGGGGATTTCCCCCACGGCGGCCTGTACGCCGGCGCGGCGCAGGGCCGCGGCGAAGAGCTCCCCGAAGTGGCTGAACCGGGCCTTTGACCCTGCCACGGCGTCCCGCTCCGGCTCAATGTGGTCCACCACCAGGGTGCCCTGGTGGTAGGCTGCGGCCCGGCCGCCGGCCCTGCGGACCAGGGGTTCGAAGCCGTTGTCCCGGCACGCCTGCATGGCCGCGTCAAAACCCGGCAGGCGGGTGTCACGCTGGCCGAAGGCCACGGTGGGCGCGGGCCGGTAGAGCCTCAGGGTGGGGCCGATGTCCCCCGTTTTCGCGCGCGCCAGCAGTTCCAGGCCGAACTCCAGGTCCCGGGCAGCGCCCAGGGAGGCCTCCTGCCGCACCACGGTGAGGGTGCGGGGTCCCGGGACGGTGTTCGCCATGTTGCTAAGCTCCCTTATGGTTATCTTGCAATTCCTCGTTGTGGCCGCCGCGTTCGCAGTGATCGACGCCGTGTGGCTTAAGGTCATGAACCCGTTTTACCGCAGCCACATTGGTGAGCTGCTGGCGGACAAGCCCAACCTAGGGTACGCCGTGGCCTTTTACGTCCTGTACATTGCCGGCATCGTGTTTTTTGCGCTCCGGCCAACGCTCGACGGCGGCAGCTGGCTGATGGCCCTGGGCTACGGCGCCGCGCTGGGTGCGTTCGCCTATGTCACCTATGACCTCACCAACGCCTCGACCCTGAAGGTCTGGCCCCTGCAGCTGATCATCGTGGATGTCATCTGGGGTGCGGTCCTGACTGGCCTGTCCACCCTGGTGGGCTGGCTGGTGTTCCACACCCGGGCATAGCGAACCATGGACATCAAACGCGTTCGCTGGTTAATGGTCCTGCTGGCCGCGGCCGCGGGTGGCGTCAACTTCCTCCTCAAAATCCTGTCCGGAGACACACCGGGGGATGCTGCCATCGGCACCGCGATTTATGTCGTCCTGATGGGCTCAGCTGTGGCACTCCTGCTCCGGAACCGGGGCAAAACGCTGCGCCGGCTCGCCGACAGCGGACAGGTTGAGTGCCACCTCCGCTGTCCTGAAGCGCCGGACGGCGACCGATACCGGAAGTGGAACTTCGGCCTGGTCCTGGCTTCGCCGGGTGTGCTGACGTTCCAGCCGGTCCTGGGTAAAACCACCATCGCCAGGGGCGCTGCGTTTGACCTCAAGGTGCAAGAGGTGTCCGGTTCCAGGTCAGCACCCACCGCCTGGGACAAGTTCAATCAGCTGGGACGCAAGACACTGGTCCTGCCCCTTGATACCGCTGACGGAACCGTCGAAGTTGCGGGCAGCGCCGCCACCCTGGACAAACTGGAAAGCAGGTTATTTGAGCAGTCCGCCGAAAACCTGCTGACCTGACAGGATCACCCGCGGCGCCCCACCCAGAGGCCATGCAGCAGGGGCAGCGCGGAGACCAGCATCAGGAGGTTGCCCAGCCCAGGGTCCCCGCCGCGGACCACCGCCCCGGCGATCAGCAGGGCGCCGAAGACCAGGACCGAAGCGACCCGTCGTGCGCCGCGGTTGAGCAGCGCCACCTGGCGTTCCAGCCGGGGGTTGCCCACGGCGAGCGAGCCTTCCTCGGCCCTGGTGATAAGGCCGTCGAGCCGCCTGGGGAGTCCGATCGCCAGGCCCGCCACGTCCAGCACCTGCCGGCCCGCGTCCTGGATGAGGTTACCGCGCTCGTCGCGCAGCAGGCGGGCCGCGTAGGGCTCCACGGAGTCCCACAGGTTGAACCGCGGGTCGAGGGAGCTGCAGACCCCGGAGGTCAGGGACATGGCCCTGATGATCAGGAGGAAGTTCTCCGGCAGCTGGAACGGCAGCGACCGCATCACGTCGCCGAATTCAACCGCGAAGTCCCGGAACTCGCGGGGATCCACTTCCCGCAGTTCGGCGAAGCCCATGCCGCCGAACCGGGCGAAGAGCTGCGTCATGGCCCGTTCCAGCTCCTGGGTGTCGGCGGACGGGATCAGCACCCCCACGTCGCTGATCGCCGCCACCAGGCCCTTGCCGTCGCGGGAAGCGGCAGCGATGAGCAGCTTCCGCAGGCCGCTGCGGGTCCCGGCCGTGACCTCGCCCATCATGCCGAAGTCGATGAAGGTCAGTTTCCAGGCCGGTTCCCCGGGCCTGGCAGGAACGGGCGTGACGAAGATGTTGCCCGGGTGCGGGTCGGCATGGAAGTAACCGTTGGTGAAGAGCTGGTCGAACATCACGGCAGCAAAAACCGGCGCCACGTCCACCGGGTCGATGCCCGCAGCCCGCAGTGCCTCCACGTCGGTGATCTTGATGGCCGTGACGTCCTCGAGGGTGAGCACCCGGCGGGTGCACCGCTCCCAAACGACGGCGGGAACCGCCACCCGGACATCGCCGGCGAAATCGGCGGCGAAGCGCTCCGAGCCGGCCGCCTCGTGCAGGTAGTCGATCTCCTCGAAGCTCGTTTGCGCGAATTCCTCCACCAGCGCGGGCATGTCCACCCGGTCGGAGACAAGGAGGAAATGGCTGAGCCAGCCGCCCACCCTGCGCAGGGCGGCCATGTCGACGTCGACAATCGCGTCGATGCCCGGCCGCTGGACCTTGACCACTACGTTCTCCAGCCCGGTGTCGGCGGCGTCAGCGGGGAGGAGCCGGGCGCGGTGCGCCTGGCCCAGCGATGCTGCGGCGATGGGCGTCTCCTCCACCCAGGCAAAACGCTGGCTGAACGGCGCGCCGAGCTCCGCTTCGGCAAGGGCCCGGATGGCGGCGAACGACACCGGGGGCACCTCGTCCTGGAGGCCTTCGAGTTCTGTGGTGATTTCAGGCGGGAGTACATCCAGCCTGGACGAGAGGAACTGGCCCACCTTGATCATCAGGCCGCCGAGGTCAACGGCGAGGTCGTGGAAGCGCCGGGCAAACCTGAGCATCCGTGCGGTCCGGGTCCGCTCGGCGATCCGGACCAGCCCGACGCGCGGGAGGAACAGTTCGAACCACCAGGTCACCGCCAGGTGCCACGCGGCAAAGCGCAGGATCCTGCGGTAGCGTGCTCGGGTATTTCCTGCCCCGGACACCGGATCAGCCCGGTCCCGGCGGGCCGACGCCACCCCCATCAATCCTGGGCGAGGATCGAATAGATCCGCCGGCGGGCGTCTTCAAGGACCTTGACGGCCTGCTGCACCTGTTCTGCGGAACCTGTCCGGCCCACCTGCGCGGTTGCCTGCGCCAGCTCCACGCCGGCCTTGGGGAGCGAGGCGAACCCCGGGCCCGTTGCGGCGCCGGCTTCCTCCCAGGGCGCTGAAGCGTGGGAGTCCGCAGCTTCCTCGCGGCCGGCTTCGGTCAGGGAGTAGATTTTGCGGCCGTTGGACTCTTCGGCCCGGATGGATCCCTCGTCCGCCAGCAACTGCAGTGCGGGGTAGACGGACCCGGCGCTCGGTTTCCAGCTGCCGCCGCTGCGCTCTTCGATTTCACGGATGATCTGGTAGCCGTGCATGGGTCGTTCCGCCAGCAGGGCAAGCACCGCCGCGCGGACTTCGCCCTTGCCGGCTCGGGTGCCGGCGCGCTTTTCGAAACGGGACCGCAACTCCTCCACGGCCTGCCACATGCCCTCCATGTTGTTGCTGCCGCCGAATCCGCCTGCCGGATATGAACCACGCATGATGATCTCCTTTGCAATGCCGAACGATATACAACGATACTCAACGATACACCCGGGAGCTGGCCGCCCGACCGGCCCGGTTGTCAGGTTTTACGGAGCGTCAGGATCTGTTCGGCGCGGCCAAACGGGCCCTGGCTGTCGTGCAGGACCGTGGACGTGAGGCCGATCCCGTCCCGTCCGAACGACACCGCATTATCCAGCCCCAGCCACTCGCCTTCCGGCCGCCGGTACATGTGGATCTGCAGGTCAACGTTGGGGAACGCGTAGCTGTCCTTGCCCGGCGGAACCCTGGCCGCGATGCCGTTGGCGGTGTCCACCAGGCCCATCAGCCGTGCCAGGTCACCGGCGCCCGGACCATCGGTCAGCGGGTGCGGGGTCCGGAGCCAGACCTTGCCGGCCCCGGGCCGGTGCCCACCAGCCACCCGCATCTCCAGCGATGCGATGTAACCGCCGGGCCAGACGGCAGCACCGTTAAACGGTTCGCAGTCCCCCGGGCCCGGTATGGCGGGATCCTCGACGGCGGCCACGGCCTCCGTGTCGCTGGTGGCCAGGCGCCAGGCGGTGGCCCGGATGGCGATCCTGCCGCCGGCCACGAGTTCGGCCTGCACCAGCTCGATGGTCTTTCCCGGCCGCAGGGTGGTGGCCTCGACGTGGAATTCGCCGCCGGGGATCAGGCCGAGGATCTCGTAGCTGAGCCGCGCCATCCGGAGGTCGGGGCGGGGGTGGTGGTTTTCAAGGACGTGGGCCAACAGCCCGGAGGCGGGCGCCATGTGTTGCTCGTGCTCGTTCCAGGCGCCCTGGGCGTGCAGGGTGGAGCGGAACCGGCCGCCTCCGAGGTCCTGGTAATAGAAGTCGCCTTCGGCCAGCTGGGTCGATTCTGCAGTCAACGGGAACCTTCCGGGGTGTTTGAGGAGTCCGCCAACTCTATCTGCCGGGCGGCGTACGCCCGGCGGCGAAACGGCCCGGGCAAGGTTGCGGCGAAATGGGAGAGCCAGGTGGGAAGCTACTGGGTAGACTCAGGAACCGGTCCTGTTCGCAACCCTCTGAAGAGGTGTTCCATGCGCGTCATCAGCTACAACCTCCGCAAGCACAAGGCGAGCGGTGAACTCCTTGCCCTGGCCCATAACCACGACATCGATGCGCTGTGCCTCCAGGAAGTTGATTCCTCGGATCTGCCCGACACCCTGGGCCCGCTGCGCCTGGCGGACTCCACCAAGGGCAACCGCCTGGGCCTCGCCATTTACTACCGCACCGGCCGGTTCACGGCGTTGGACACACAGTCCTTCGCCCTGAAGAAGTCGATGCATGACCGGGTCCTTGCCCCGGCCCACGAGCGGCTGATCGGAACCCGGGTGGTGGACAACGAGACCCAGCATGAGCTGGTTATCGGCTCGTTCCACGCGGCGCCACTGACGGCGTCGAATTCGCTGCGCCGCAAGCAGATCCATGCCGCGCACGCGGAACTGCTCAGCATGGGCAAAGGCCTGATGACCCTGATGGTGGGCGACTTCAACTACCCATTTTTCACCAAAAACCTTGACATCCACATGAAGAACTCGGGATACGCGCTGTCGCTGAGCAACCGGCGCACCTATACCCGATACAAGGTTTTTAAGGGCCACTTCGATTTCGCCACCTCGCTGGGCCTGGACATCGCCAGCGTCGAGACGCTGCCGCGCGGCAACTCGGACCATCTCCCCATCCTGGTCAACGCAGAATACGGCCCCGACTACTAAGCGCCAGGCCGTGACGGCAGGCGTTCCCGGAGGCCCGGCCAGGCCGCAGCGAAGCCGGGGTGGAGTTCCTTGTTCTCCACCCCGGCCACCGGCACCCACTGGAGTTCAATGCTCTCGGGATCGCTGATGACGGGGTCGAACGGTTCGCGGACCAGGACCACAACGGTGGTGTAGGCCCAGTAGTCCAGGTCCAGCACCGAAGTGAACAGCACGTCCACCCCGTCGGCAGGCACCGCGGCTTCCTCATTCGCTTCGCGGAGGGCGCCGGTCACGGGGTCTTCGTGCTGGTGCAGCGCGCCGCCCGGCAGGCCCCAGGTGCCGCCGTTGTGGCTCCAGATGGCGCGGTGCTGCAGCAGGACACCTTTGGCGGGGTCGAAGGCCAGAACACCTGCCGCGCCGAACCTGCCCCAGAAGCGGCCCCGGCCGCCTTCCACCCAGGCGTCCCCGGGGTCGCGGGGGCCGGTACGGACGGGAGGCGTGGTGGACGTTCCGGCAGCAGTGAAGTGATCCATGGCACCAGTCTGTCAGGATGTCACTCATGCCGCTAAAACTGCTTTTGATCGCCGACACCCACGTACCCAAGCGGGCCAGGGAGCTCCCCGCCCAGGTGTGGGACGCCGTCGACAACGCCGATGTGGTGTTCCACGCCGGCGACTGGGTGGCCGCATCACTCCTGGACCAGCTGGAGCTGCGGAGCAGGCTCCTGGTGGGCGTCCACGGCAACAACGACGGGGCAGACCTGCGGCACCGCCTGCCGGAGACGGCCAGCCTCACCCTGGAAGGCGTTCGGTTTGCCATGGTCCACGAGACCGGCCAGGCGAAGGGCCGGGAGCTGCGCTGCGAGGCGGCGTATCCGGAGGCGGACGTCCTGGTGTTCGGCCACAGCCATATTCCGTGGGACACCACCGCGCCCAAAGGACTGCGGTTGCTCAACCCGGGCTCCCCCACGGACCGGCGGCGGCAGCCGTCCTGCACCTACATAACGGCGGTGGCCGACGCCGGCCGCCTGGGGAACGTGGAACTGGTCAACATGGTCAGGCCGCAGACCGCCCGGTAAGCAGTTCCAGGCTCGACGCGGAGACGGCCAGCTCCAGCATGCCCCTTCCCGTGTGGAGGGTAATGGCCTTCCCGCCGGGAAAAGCCAGCCAGGGAGCCTTCACCAAAGGTCCGGCCGGCCGGGGGTCCGGAAATACTTCCACGCGGCCTGCGACGGAGCCGCTGAACCCTTCCTTGGCCTGGAACAGCAGCCGGCCACGTTCCACCTTCGCGTATCCGAAGGCCCACTTGCCCGGCGCCGACGCGTCCGCTGCGCGCTGGGCGCATTCGAAAATCCCCTGCCGGGCGTCGCTGGCGATCCGCTTCCGTTTGACCGGCCGGAAGAGCAGTTCGACCAGCATCGTCGCCGCACCGCCTGCCAGGACAACCATTGCCAGGGCAGGCCAGAACCCGATGCTTTCCTGCAGGGGGAACACTGCCAAGGCCACCACCGCGATCAGCAGGTAGCCATCCAGGTTGGCGTCGTGCAGTTTTTCCGGCCAGCCCCTGGGTGTGGGGGCCAGATCCTTTTGGGGCAACGGTGCGCGCCTTCCTGCCGATGGTCCGGACGGCAGCAAGTGCCGGGTGGGGCCAGTCTACGGCGCCGGGTTGGCAGCAGGGGCAGTTCGAGCCTAGGCTTGGAATGTAAGCATGCTTAGCTTTTAGCATCAGAACATCCAGCGGGAACCACCGCGTCCCCGGCAACAGGAGGAACCAGATGGCAGACCAGTACACGTTCCGCAATCCAGTGACAGCCTACGAACGGATTTCCCCGCCGAAGCAACACCAGCCCGAACCAGGCCTGGATGCTGAACTTACGCCCACGGCCGATCTGGGCGAGGACAGCTACCGCGGATCCGGGCGGCTGGAGGGCCGGAAGGCAATCGTCACCGGGGCTGACTCGGGCATCGGCGCTGCCACGGCCATCGCGTTCGCCCGCGAAGGCGCTGATGTGGTGCTCTCTTACCTGCCCGAAGAGGAAGAGGACGCCGCGAGGATCGCCGGCATCATCAAGGCGGCGGGCCGGAAAGCCGTGCAGGCCCCCGGCGACCTGAAGGACGCTGGCACCTGCCGCGCCCTGGTGGAAACGGCGCTGGCGGAGCTTGGGGGCCTGGACATCCTGGTCAACAATGCCGGCAAGCAGGTGGCACAGGAGGAGTTCACGGACATTTCCGACGAACAGTTCGACCACACGCTCAAGACCAACGTTTACGCCATGTTCTGGCTGACCAAGGCGGCAGTCCCGCACCTGCCGGCAGGTGCCACCATCATCAACACCACGTCCATCCAGGCCTACAGCCCCTCGCCCACCCTGGTGGACTACGCCACCACCAAGGCAAGCATCAACAACTTCACCAAGGGTTTGGCCCAGCAGCTTGCCCCGAAGGGCATCCGCGTCAACGCCGTGGCGCCGGGTCCCATCTGGACTCCGCTGCAGGTCAGCAGCGGACAGCCCAAGGAGGAACTGCCGGAGTTTGGCCAGTCCACGCCGTTGGGCCGGGCGGGCCAGCCTGCGGAACTGGCGCCGGCCTACGTGTTCCTGGCCTCCGCCGAATCCAGTTACGTGGTGGGCGAAACCCTCAACGTCAACGGCGGCAGCCCCACCCCCTAGGCTCAGGTGCCGGCAAGCCCGGCCAACAGTGAGTCCGTGGCCGCGTCGGGTACCCCGTCGAAGAACTGGTCCAGGACAGCCTGGAACAGGGCTTCACCGGGGTCTGCCCGGAGGAACAGGGTCATGGCGGACTTTAGCTTGCGTGCATCGATGCTCCCCAGGATGCTGACGGCCGACCGGCCGGGTTGGTCCATCAGGGCGGCTGTGCATTCGAGCAGGCGGGGGCCCAAGAGCCCGTGCCGCAGGTAGGCGCGCGCCTCAGCCAGTGAGTTGATGGCGTACCTGCGGGAGGTGGGGCTCTGGCCCAGGCCGGCGATCTGGGGAAACACGAACCACATCCAATGGCCGGTTTTGCTGCCTGCGCGGAGTTGGGCGAGTGCGTCGTCGTAAACCCCGCCCTCCTGGGCAGTCACGAACCGTTCAAGGTCCCGGGATGCGTTCACGGACATGTCTCCTTATCTGTCAGCCGGCCGAAGCGCCCGGCACCGCCTGGTCGAGGTACGCTGCGGCGTCCCGCAGTTCTGCGGCCGGATCGGTCCGCCACCTGGACAGGACCACCTCGGCTTTCCGCCGTTCCATGGTGCTAAACCCCGCCAGCATCGGCGCCACGACGTCGGCGAGCAGCGGGTCAGCCAGTTCCCCGGTAGCCGCGGAGCGAAGGAACCCTTCAAGGCGGGTCAGGTCGGAATGCAGCAGGGTCCGGACCCTGGTCTGCAGCAGCACCACGGCCGCCAGCCGCCGCTCAAAAGCGGGGAGTACGCCGGGTGCCGGCCGGGCCCACAAGGCGGAGGCCAGCAGGAGGATCCCGTCGTGGTCGAGGTCCCGGAACTTCCGCAGCGCGTCCCGGATGGTGCCCCGCACGGCACCCACGGACGACCCGTAGGAGGCGAGGACACCGCCCAGCCGGGACCCGACGTCGTCCGCCCGGTACCAGGCGCCCTCATTCTGCAAGGTGATGTCGATGAATTCCACGGCCGGACCCACGGAACCGCCGGCGGTCACCGGCCCCGTCCCGCTGAGGAGTGGCTGATGCAGTAGGGCGTCCAGGGCCTGGCCTCGAGCCTGCCCTCGGCAATGGGCCCGCCGCACTCGAGGCAGCTCCCGTAGGTACCGTCGGCAATCCGGGCCAGCGCGGCGTCGACCTGCGCCAGGCCAGCGGCGCTTTGCGCTGCCAGGGCGGACGCCTGCGAGAGCTCGAAGGCGATGGTGGCGCCTTCCGGGTCGTGCTCGTCATCAACGTTGGAGTCCTGCCGGGCGGAGCTGGCACCGGCTATTTCGGCCCGCAGGGCAGCGACCAGAGCCAGTTTCCGGGCGCGCTCCTCTTCCAGGAGCAGCCGGAACCGGTCGGCGCTGGCCTTCGACAGTCCTGGCCGTGCCATCAGTACCAGTTGTAGGCGATCGAATGGTTCCAGGCCGCGCAGGGCGAGCCGTAGCGGCCGCTGATGTAGCCCAGCCCCCATTCGATCTGGGTGCGGTAGTTGGTCAGCCAGTCGCTGCCGGCGCTGGCGTACTTTCCTGCGGGCAGGGACTGGGCAATCCCGTACGCTCCGGAACTCGGGTTCGTGGCGGTGGTCCGCCAGCCGGACTCCTTCATCCACAGCTGGGACAGGCAGGGGAACTGTTCCTGGCCCCAGCCATAACCGGCCAGCCTGCCCGCCGCGTAGTTTTTCGCGCCAGCGGGATCATTAACGGCGCCGCCGGGCACGGAAGGGACGACGACGGGAGGCCGGACGGGTTCCACCGGCACCTGCGGGGCTGGGGCGGGGTTCGCCGGTGCCGGGATCGCGGGGGCGGGGTTCGCGGGTGCCGGGTTTGCAGGGGCGGGGTTGGCCGGGGCGGGTTTTGCAGCGGCAGCGGCCACAGCTGCCCTGGCGGCGTCGTCGGCCTGCCGGCGGGCCAGTTCTTCGGCAGCCTTGCGCTTGGCATCCTGCGCGGCCTGGTAGGCGGCTTCGGCTTCCACGCCCTGCCGGTACTCCCCCTCGACAGCCGCGGTGGTGCCTTTCAGCGACGCCAGCTGGGCCGTAAGTTCGGTACCACGCCGTTGCCCGTCGTCGATCTGCCGGGCCATGCCGGCCTGCGCATCGCGGGCGGCCTTCAGTTTCGTGGCAGCCTCAGCGGTGAGGCGTTCGCGTTCGGTCCGGGCTGCCTGCTCCTGTTCGCGGAGGGATTCAGACACCTTGGCGGCGGAAGCAGCCCTTTCCACCAGCGCGGCCGTTTTGTCCCCTACCATCTGGACCACGTTCAGGCCCTGCACGTTGTTGTGCTCCAACGCGTCCAGGGCCACGAAGAACCCTGTGTTGGTGCCGCCTGTTTTGTAGGACTGCACGGCGAGGGCCCCCAGCTCCTTCCGGTGCCGGTCCACGTCGGCAGTGGCTGCTGCGGTTTTTGCGGCCAACGACAGCAGCCTGGCATCCACTGCCTGGAGCGCGGCATCGGCCACGCCATAGTCTGCGGCGGCGGTTACGGCCTGGCCGCCGAGTGTTTCGGCCTGTGCTGCCAGTCCCGTCAGCAGCTCGTTGATTTTGGCGATTTCCGTTGCCTTGCCGGCCTCGGTTTCCTTGGCCTGCTGCACGTCCTCCCACGAGGGATAGCCCGAGGGCGGCGCCGGCTCGCCGGCCATGGCGGGCGGCAGAACGGCCGAGCCGGCCAGGATAAGTGCCAACAGGCCGCCGGCCAGGGGCGACCGCACTTTGGAAACGAACGGGGACATAGTCCCGAAGCCTACCGGCGTCCGTCCGCCGGAACACGCTGAAGTGTCCACATCGTTACATTGGGAGCTGCAAAACGTGGACCTAGACTGGGGCCATGGGCACTCCCCGCCGTCCTTCACGTGGCACGCCGCGCTGCGCAACGGCGGCCGTTGCCGGCCTGGCCCTGGCCGCCCTGACTGCGTGCTCTCCCCCAGCCAATCCGACGCCGGCGTGGTCCACTCCAGCCGCCGCAGAACCGGCACTCACCGTGGAAGTAAACCAGTCCCGGGACCAGTACGGGCGGCATGGCATTGAGTTGCTGATTACCAACAGCACAGACAGTCCGGTCACGGTCAGCGACGCCCGGCTCAGCACTTCCCTGTTCCAGCAGGACATCCGTTGGGACTCCGCGGGCGGTGTAGTGGTCGTGCCACCGCACCAGGCCAAAATCCGAACCGCAATGTTGCCCACGGCTGCCTGTCCGGAGCCGGGGCGGCCCACTTCCAGCGGGCCTGCCGCGGTGGCCACAGCGACGTTGACGCTGCCGGCGGCAGACGCCACCGCCCCGGCCACAGTACCGCCCGCCCCCGCTCCCACCCCCACCAGCATCGCGTTGGAGGCAACTGATCCCCTCGGAATCCTGGCCCGGAACAACGCTGAACTTTGCCTTTCGGCGGCTGCGGCAGCGGTAGCGGATCTGGCCCTGGCGCCGGACCTGGCCGTCGCGCCGGACCTGCGCACCGCCGTCGTCCACCTGCTGGTTGATCCTGCTGGCGGGGCCCGCGGGAGCGGCCGGCTGACCCTCGAACGGTTCGAAGGCACCACGCTGCTGGCGGAAGCGTCGGCGGATCCCTGGCCCGTTGACACCGTTGTCAGGGCGGGAGATGCGCCGTTCGTTATGAACCTGCGGCTCCGGCCCGCGCGCTGTGACGCGCACGCTGTGGCGGAAGACAAAGTGGGCACACTGCTGCCCGTCCGGGTGGCAGTGGGGATGCGCTCAGGACAACTGAAACTCGTTGCCGGAGCCACCCTGCGCGGCCAACTTTATGACTTTGTGACGAAGGCCTGTGCGGCCGGCTGACCGGATGGCGTCCTTCGAGTTCAGGGGCCCGGCAACACACCAGCGATGGACAAAACAGGGATCCGAGAGGCCCACCTCGCATGTTATCCAAATGTGACAATTGGTCGGCACCTGGGTTATGGTCTTGATGTGTCCCTCTCCAACGGGGCACTCCCACCAGCATGCCGAGCCCTGCCGCTGGCCTGGGATCAATCGTTTCCGGATGGCAGGGACGGGGGAACCAAGTTTCCACGGCTTCTTTGAAGCCTTGGGGTTAAGTCGATAGCACCTCTGTCCTTGATGGGGTGCTCCCGGCCGGGTAGCTCCAACCCGAACCCGACAGCTCACCCCGCAGGCATGGGAGAGGCGATCTATCATGTCAAAAAACACCCTGGCTGCCCGTCACCGCGCGGTGCCGACCCATTCCATCGTTCTTGAAGGCCTGGCAGTTTCCGCCAAGTCGCAGGCCAAGTCCCTGGGCCGCCCGGCCCTGGCCGTGGCCGCCGCATCCGGCATCGCGTTCGGCATCGGCGCCCCGGCCCACGCCGGCGTGACCGCACCGGATACCACCGGAACCAGCAACGTCCAGGCGTACTCGGCACCGGCAGCGCCCGCTGCAGCGCCTGCCCCTGCCGCTGCCGGCAATGTCCACACCGTTGTTTCGGGTGACACGCTGGGCGCCATCTCCTCGGCCAACGGCGTCAGCCTGAACGACGTCCTCTCCGCCAACGGGCTGTCCATCTCGGCCGTCATCTACCCGGGCGACCAGATCCAGATCCCAGGCGCCGGCTACGTGGCAGCCCCCGTGTCCGCCCCGGCCCCGGCTCCCGCCCCGGTCCAGGCTGCAGCCGTTGCCGCCCCGGCCAACACCGGCATGAACCTCAGCTACGCGTCCGCTCCGGCAGCCTCCACCGGCACCGGTACCGGCGCCGCAATCCTCGCCTCGGCTTACAGCCAACTGGGCGTTGGCCAGGACTGCACCGCCATGGTGGAAAAGGCCCTGCGTTCGGTAGGCAAGTCCGTGGGCGACCTCGCCCCGGGCCAGTTCTTCCAGTACGGCAGCGTTGTGGGCTCACCGGCCCCCGGTGACCTGGTCATCACCGCCGGCCACGTTGGCGTTTACGCCGGCGACGGCCAGGTTGTCAGCGGCGGCGTGGACGGTTACAAGACCGAGGTCCACTCCATCAGCTGGCTCGCCGGAGCTTCCTTCGTCCGCGTAGCGTAGCTTCGCGGCGCAGCAAGCGCCTGCACCACCGCAAGGGCGGCAGCCGGGATCAGTCCCGCTGCCGCCCTTGGCGTTTAAGGAATGCGGCGCGGAACCGGCGGGGCCCCGAACCAGCGGGCCCGGCCTGACCTCAGGTGCCGCAGTAGGTCCGGTAGGCGCCGAAGTCGGCCGGCGGCCCTTCCGCGAACCGCTCCAGGCCCGGCCGTTCCGTGAACGGGCTGCCAACGGCGTCCAGCAACAGGTGGAATGGTGCCAAGTCACCGGCAGTGGCGGCGGCCAGGGCTTCCTCCACCAGGTGGTTGCGCGGAATGTAGATGGGGTTGGTCCGGTCCATCAGGGCGGGGTCCGGCTGCCGGGCCAGCCACCGCGCCGCCCAGGCGTCGTACGCGGCCAGGTCCATCATCATGCCGCGGACCGGTCCGGCGTCACCCCGGGCGGCCTTGACCAGGTTGCGGAAAAACTGCGTGTGGTCCACGGGGCCGTCCTTGAGCAAGGCCAGTGCGCCGTCAACCAGCCCGGCGGTTTCAGGGTCTGCAGGTGAGCCATCCGCCGGTGCCGGCAGTCCCAGCTTGGCCAGCATCCCTGCCTGCCAGGCCGCACCGTAAGCGGGCCGGAAGAGTCCCAGTGCTTCCACTGCCAGCTCCACCGCCTTTTCCTGGTCCTCGTGGAGGAGCGGCAGCAGCGCTTCGGCAAGCCGGGCAAGGTTCCATTCCGCCACTATCGGCTGGTTGGAGTAGGCGTACCGGCCGCCGGTATCGATGGAGCTGTACAGCGCGCCGGGATCAAACGCGTCCATAAACGCGCAGGGCCCGTAGTCGATGGTTTCCCCGGAGATGGTCATATTGTCGGTATTCATCACGCCATGCACAAATCCCACCAGCATCCACCGTGCCACCAGGTCCGCCTGCGCCGCCAGGACATTCCTGAAGAGCTCCAGGTAGGGCTGGTCGGCGGCAGCAGCTGCCGGGTAATGCCGGGCGATGGCGTGGTCGGCCAGCCGCCGCAGCAGGTCCACGTCGTCTGCGGCCCGGGCGTATTGGAAGCTGCCGACTCGCAGGTGGCTGGCCGCGACGCGGGCCAGGAGGGCTCCGGGCAGCAGCCCTTCGCGGCGGACCTGCCGCCCGGTGGCCACAACGGCCAGGGCGCGGGTGCTGGGGATGCCCAGCGCGTGCATGGCCTCGCTGACCAGGTACTCGCGGAGCATGGGGCCCACCACGGCCAGGCCGTCCCCTGCCCGGGCGAAGGGCGTGCGGCCCGAGCCTTTAAGGTGCAGGTCCAGCTGGTGCCCGTCGGGGCCGGTCACCTCGCCCAACAGCAGTGCCCGGCCGTCGCCCAGCCTCGGCGAGTAGCCGCCAAACTGATGCCCTGCGTATGCCTGCGCTACTGGTGTGGCGCCGGCCGGGACATCGTTTCCGGTCAGCAGGCGGATGCCGTCGTTGCTTGAAAGGAATTCGGGATCGAGTCCCAGCCGCCGCGCCAGGCCATCGTTGAGGACCAGCAGTGCAGGGTCCGGCGCCTCTTCGGCCTGCCACGGGACAGCGAGTTCGGGAAGCTCGCGGGCGAAGCGGTTGTCCAGCGTTAAGGTCGTTTCTGCGGCAGCGCTCATGCCTTCAGCTTATCGCCGCCGTTCGAGCGCCGGTTGATCAGCCAGGTAATGAGCCACAGCACAACGCCGATGGCCATCAGGCCCCCGGCGATCTGATATTGGATCGGGTTGCGGCCCACCCATGGACCGGCCAGGAAACCGCACAGAAGGGCGGCCACCAGGGGCAGCAGGCCGGGCGAGCGGAAGGTGTGCGCCCCGGCCGCTTCCGGCTTGCGCCGCAGGATCAGGCAGGCCACGTTGACCACCGTGAACACGCACAGCAGCAGGAAGGCGGTGGTTCCGGACAGGTTCGCCACGATGTTGCTCTTGGGATCGCTGGTGACGTAGATGATGAGGCCCAGGGCCAGGGCGGTGGAAAACGCGATGCCTGCCCACGGCGTCCGGCGGACCAGCAGGACCTTGCCGAGCTGGCGCGGCAGGACCCTCTGGCGGGCCATGCCGTAGATCAGCCGGCTGGCCATCAGCATGTTGATCAGGGCCGTGTTGGCCACGGCGAACACGGCAAGGAACGGGAAGATCCGGTCGATCGGGAAGTCCGGCGACCCTTTGTGGACCACTTCAAGCAGGGCAGCGCCCTCGGCCTCGCGGATCCCTTCCAGTTCCGTGGGTGAAAGCACGCTGACCACGGAGATGGCCACCAGCATGTAGAGGATGACGGCGATGCCCAGGCCGGTGAGCATGGTCCGGGGAAAGATCTTCTCAGGGTCCTTGGTTTCCTCCACCATGTTCACCGAGTCCTCGAAGCCCACCATGGCGAAGAACGCGATGGAGGTCGCGGCCGTGACCGCCAGGAACAGCCCCTTGTCCTGGTAGTCCGTAAAGACGAAGACCTGTTCGGGGTTGCCTGTTCCCTGGGCCATCACGTAGAAGCCGACGCCGATGACGATGCACAGTGCGAGCATCTCCACCAGGGTGAGCACCACGTTGAACTTCACGCTCTCGCCCACACCGCGGAGGTTGATGGCGGCCAGGACCAGCATAAAAACGAGGGCCACCACGGTGACCACGCCCTGCCCGGGCTTGGCCAGCCAGCCGTTGACCTCCAGTCCGCCGAAGAAGTTCTGGGCCAGGACATTGGCGGAGGTGGCGGCGCTGGTGATGCCGGAACAGACCACGGCGAAAGCCACGAGGAAGGTGACGAAGTGTATGCCGAAGGCCTTGTGCGCATACAGCGCCGCTCCTGCTGCCTGCGGGTATTTTGTCACCAGTTCCAGGTAGGAGAAGGCGGTGAGCGTGGCCACCACAAAGGCCAGCAGGAACGGCAGCCACACCATGCCGCCCACCGTGCCGGCCATGGTGCCGGTCACCGCATACACACCGGCACCCAGGATGTCCCCCACGATGAACAGCAGCAGGAGCTTGGGCCCCAGGACCCTTTTCAGTTCGGGCTCGCTGTCCCGGGTGGCGTGGGAGACTTCCTCGGATGTCGCGCTCATTGTGACCTCCATGCTGCGCTGCGTGGTTCGGCGGCGGGTGCCGGTCAGATCACTCTGAACCCCCGAACGCAGCTTTGGCAATGCACTGGCCCTGGGAAGCTAGATCTCTTCTGTTGGCGGGGCCACCGGCGCCGCCTCATCCTGAAGGAGCGGGTCTTCCTGCCATCGGTCGGGGTTGTCCTCCGCAGCGCCGGGGTAGCTGTCCGGCTCACCCTTGACCGGATCAAGTTCCAGGGAGGCCGTCGCGCCGGGTGTTTCCGGCAGGATCACGTCATCGTCCTGGACCACTTCGAGTTCTTCATCCGGAAGGTTTTGTTCGGTCATGGTGTTGCCTTTCCCTTGGTTGGCTTATTGATATTTCGTAAGCCTACTGAGTATCACGGGAAGGGGAAACCTTGCCGACGGCGGCCTGCCGCCTAGCGGATGCCGGCCGCCCGCAGCGTTCGGGCCAGCTCGCCCGCGGCCGAGTGGAGGGTTGCCACCGTTTCGGCCAGCACGGCTTCCGTCGCCAGCTCCGTGGGAATCGAGCAGCTGATGGCATCAGTACCCGGAATCCGGTAAGGAACCACCACGCTGACGCAGCAGAGGCCCACCGTGTTTTGTTCCCACTCGCGGGAATGGCCCTGTTTGCGGAACGCTTCCAGTTCCAGCTTCAGCGCCGGAAAGTCGGGAACTGTGTTGGGCGTGAGCCGGGCGTAGGGGCCGTCGCCGATCCGCTGGCGTACTTCCGGGTCTGTGTATTCGGCCAGGATGGCCTTCCCCAGTGCGGTGACCTGGGCAGGCAGCTTGCGGCCAACGCGGGAGGAGAGCCGGCGCCGGTCCACTGCCTGGCGGGTGGCGAGGTAGATCACGTCGGACCGGTCCAGGCGGGCGTAGTGGGTGGTGAAGGTGGTGGCGTTGCGGACCTTTTCCAGCACTGCCGAAACGTGCTCCATCACCGGGTCACGGTCCAGGTACGCGGTCCCGCACAGCAGCGCGTGCGTGCCGATCCGGTAGGCACCTTCGGCGGTCTGCTCAATCCAGTTCAGTTCCACCAGGGTCAGCAGGAGCCAATGCAGGCTGGACCTTGGGTAGCCGGTCAGCTTGAAAATCTCCGCCGTGGTGAGCGGCTTGGGCGCGGCGGCCACCAGCTCCAGGATGGCGATGGTGCGCTCGGCAGACTTGACCAGCTTGACGTCGCCGGCCGTCCCCTGGGTGGTGCCGGGCTGTGTCTCCAGCGGTGTCATCACTACTTCCCCTTCCGCCACAGTCCTGGCCGACGGCACGTCATTTGGCGGCCAGGTGCGGGTAGTTGTCCATGCCCACCCTATGGCCTTCGCTGGCCCAGAAGCCGCCAAGCAGCCCTGCCCACGTGTCCTCCGAAGCCGTATCCACATCTGCTGCGAAAGCCTCGGCATCATCCTGGGGCTCAAATCCGATCCGCCGGCCGGCATCGAGGCTGGCCCAGCCGCGGCTGTTTGCTGATACCGCCCATACCACGTGATGGCCGGGCGCGCCCTGGTCATTCAGCGTGGCCTCCACCAGGCGGAACGAGTCAGCGGGCGAGAGCCACGAGCCCAAAGTGCGGACATTGCCGGGCCTTTCCCCGCCCGTGCCGATGCGGGCGCTGACTACCTTCATGCCGTACTTATCCGCGTACAGGCTGCCAAGCGCCTCCACCGCCGCCTTGCTGACGCCGTAGTACGTGTCGGGGCGGGGTACAAGGACCTCGTCCTTGGCCGCGGCCCCCGTGGGATGGAAACCCACGGCATGGGTGGAGCTGGCCAGCAGGACACGTTCGACGCCGTTGCGCCTCGCCGCTTCCAGGGTCACCTGGGTGCCGGTGATGTTGGTCGCCACCAGTTCCGCCCACGCCTTCTCCCTGTGCAGCCCGCCCAGGTGGATGACTGCAGAGACGCCATCGAGGGCGGCGAGCATAAAGTCCGGATCCGAAACGGAACCCACATGCACGCTCTCCCGTGGGCCCGGCCCGTCAGCTTCGGCCAGGTCCAGTAACCGGACGGTATGGCCTGCGGCTGCAAGGTAGGGCCGGAGCAGGGTTGCCATCATTCCGGCCCCGCCCGTCAGGGCGATGGTGTGGGGGTTGGGTGCTGCAGACAAGATTCCTCCGACGGTTGACAGTCTGTGATTGTGATCATACTCTCATGAAGTACGTTTCACAGGATAACAGCAATTTACATATGTAAAAAGGAGAACCAGCGTGGATTCGAAGAAGATCTCCCGCTCCCGGGCCGCAGTGGCACTGACCATTGCTTCAGCCGCAGTCCTCACGGGCTGTGGAGCTGGCTCGTCCGCTCCGGCCGCCACCGATGACGGCCAGCCCATTGAAGTCTGGGCCCGCGCCGGTACCGATGCCGCCACCACCTATGCAGCACTTTTCAAGGACTTCACCGCCAAGACCGGCGTGCAGGTCAACTTCCAGGGCGTCCCGGACCTGGACCAGCAACTGCAGACGCGGGCCGCGTCCAAGAAGCTTCCGGACATCGTGATCAACGACTCCGCCGCACTGGGCAACTACACGGCGCAGGGCTACCTCAAAACGCTGGACAAGTCCTCCGTTGACGGCAATGACAAGATCGCCGATTCCCTGTGGGACGAGGCCAAGGGCCTGGACGGCGCAACCTACGGCGTCCCGTTCTCCCGCCAGACCATGATCACCGTCATCCGCAAGGACTGGCGTGAAAAGCTGGGCCTGCCCGTCCCCAAGACGCAGGAAGACCTGGCAGCACTTGCTGAAGCCTTTGCCACCCAGGATCCGGACGGCAACGGCCAGGCGGACACCTACGGCATGACGGTTCCCGGTTCCACCGAGCGCGGTTACCTGGGCTGGTGGGCCTCCTCCTACATCTGGCAGGACGGCGGCTCCTACCTCAAGGACGAAGGCGACGGAAAGTTCTCCGCCACGGCCTCCAGCGCAGAAACCCAGAAGGGCGTCACCTGGATCAAGCAGCAGTTCTGCAGCGCCGGCAACACCCAGCCGGGTGCGCTCACTGCCGCCACCAGCACCGCAACCCCCTTCTTCCAGACGGGCAAGACCGGCATCATCCTTACCGGCCCCTACAACCTGGCCGCGTTCGACACCGCTTTGGGCAAGGACACCTACGAGGTCATCGAAGCTCCCAAGGGCTCCGTGGACAACACCGTCCTGGCTGAGGGCGAGAACATCTACGTCACCGCCAGCAACGGCAAGCCGGACCAGACCAAGCAGGTCATCAACTACCTGGTCTCCGCCGACGGCCAGAAGGCCGGTATGACCGGAGGCAAGCAGCCGATCGTCCGCGTTCCGGTGAACGAAGACGTCGACGCCGCCACCGTCTACAACGATCCCCGCTGGGGCCTGGTCCAGGACGCCCTGAAGAACTCCTCCAAGGCATTCCCGTCCGCGATCAACTTTGTCCCCGTCAAGCAGGCAGTGGCCGAGTCCCTGAACAAGATCGTTGCCGACTGCGGCGCCGACAACATCACGTCCGGGCTCAAGGATCTTGACACGGCCATCAACAACGAGCTGACGAGCCAGAACGCCAAATCATGACAGTAACCCCAACGAGGCCTGCGGAAACGCGGGCAGCAACCAAAGGCGGCAAGCAGCTGCCGGTCCGGCGGCGGGGCAACCGCAAGCAGATGCTGGCTATCTGGCTGTTCCTGCTGCCGGCGGCCATCCTGGGCCTGTACTTCAAGTTCATCCCGATGTTCGAAGGGGTCCGGCTGAGCCTGTTCAAGGTCCAGCCGTTCCTCGGCGACGTTTTTGTTGGCTTCGACAACTACGTCAACGTCCTCACGGATGTCCGTTTTATGGACGCCCTGGGCCACACGGTGGTCCTGGGCCTCGCCCAGACCCTGGGCGCCCTGGTGGTGGGCTTCGGCCTGGCCCTCCTGCTGGAGGGCCAGGCACGGTCCCTGTGGGTCCTGCGCACCGCGATCTTCCTGCCGGTGGTCACCGCGCTCGCCGTGGTCGGTGAAATCTGGCGGATCCTCTACTTCCCCACCGCCGACGGACCCCTGAATACCATCCTCGGCTGGGTGGGCCTGGAACCGCTGCAGTTCCTGAACGGAACAGACACCGCCCTCTGGTCCATCGCCGTCGTAGGCATCTGGAGCGGCGCCCCGTACAACATGGTGATCATCCTGGCCGGCCTGACCGGAATTGACAGGACGCTCTACGAATCAGCGGGTGTGGACGGTGCCACCATCTGGCAGCGGCTGCGCTACATCACCCTGCCGGCGCTGCGCCCCTCGATCGTGATTGTGCTGACGCTGGCGGCCATCCGCAGCCTCCGCAGCTTCACCGAGGTATACGTGCTGACCGGCGGCGGTCCGGCCGGATCCACCGAAGTCTGGATGACCCGGATGTACTCGCTGGGTTTCCAGCGGAACGACATCGGCGTTGCCTCCGCCGCAGCGGTCCTGCTGCTGGTGGTCACGCTGCTGCTCACCGTGGGCACCCAACTCCTGGCCCGAAGGAAGGCACAACGATGAACCGGTCCAGCACCAAAACCCGACCCAAGCCGCAGGGCAGCCGGCCGTCGTCGTCCTCCCGTTTTGATTCCGCCCTTGGCTGGTCCCCCGGCTTCAGCACCAACATGGTGCTGCGCGTCCTGCTCTGCATCCTGGTGTTCTGCATCTTCGCGCTGCCGTTCGCCGCGATCATCTCCGGCGCCTTCGACCGGAACACCAGCCCCACCGAGATCACGCTGCTGCCCAAAACGTTCACCCTGGCCAACTTCGAAGCTGCGGCGCAGCAGGGACTGTGGGGCTACCTGCTCAACTCCCTGGTTGTTGCCGGCGGCGGGCTGCTGCTCCAGATGACCGTGTCCGTGTTCGCCGCCTACAGCCTGAGCCGGCGGAAGTTCCGCGGCCAGGCCCTGGTAATGCTGCTGGTCCTGCTGACCATGATGCTGCCGGAGGAAGTGATCGGCATCCCGCTGTCCCTGGTGCTCGGTGACCTCCCGCTGCTGGGCATCAGCCTGCGCGGCACCGTCCTGGCCGTCATCCTGCCGGTGGGCATCTGGGGTTTCGCCATCTTCATCATGACCGAGTTCATGAAGGAGATCCCGCCGGAGATCGAGGAGGCAGCGCGCCTGGACGGCGTGGGCGAGTTCCGCATGCTGTTCACCATGATCCTGCCGCTGTGCAAGCCGGCCCTGGGCGTCATCGGGATCTTCGGCTTCATGATGGTGTGGGACCAGTACCTGCTTCCCCTCATCGCCGCCAACGATCCCAGCGACTACACCCTGACCGTGGCGCTTTCCGTCCTCCGCAACGACACCACCGTTGGCCCGGGCGTCCTGCTGGCCGGCGCCGTTATGGCCATGATCCCCAGCCTGCTGGTGTACCTCTTCCTGCAGCGCTCCATGATCCGGGGCATCACCTCGGGCGCCACCAAGGGCTAGGACCGCCCGGCCGCCCGCCCCTCCCACGAAAGTAGTTCCATGAAAACCAGCACCACTTTTCCCGCCGCGCCCGCCCCCACCGCGGCGGACCTGAAAATCACCGACATCACCATCACCCCCATCGCCTTCTCCGACCCGCCGCTGTTGAACGCCGTGGGCGTCCACGAGCCCCTGGTCCACCGGGTTGTCATCGAGGTCAGGACGGCCAACGGCCTGCTGGGCCTGGGCGAATGCGCCGGCGGCCAGAGCCGGCTGGAAAACCTTGCCGTGGGCGCCAACGCCATCAAGGGCCTCGGCGTGTTCGACACCTCCATGATGGAACAGCTCATCACCCGGGCGCTGGACCCCAGCCTCTCCTCCTTCGAAAAGGCTGCCGTCTTCTCGGCGTTCGAGGTTGCCGCCCTGGACATCCAGGGCCACGCCACGGGCCGGACCGTGAGCGAACTGCTGGGCGGAACCGTCCGGGACGAGGTCCCCTTCAGCGCCTACCTGTTCTACAAGTGGGCCGAGCACCCGGCACTGGACGGCCGGCCTGCCATCACCGATGAATGGGGTGAGGCCATGGACCCCGCCGGCATTGTCCGGCAGGCGCAGAAAATGATTGCCGAATACGGGTTCAAATCCATCAAGCTCAAGGGCGGCGTGTTCCCGCCCGCGCAGGAAATCGAAGCCATCAAGGCTCTGCGGGAAGCATTCCCGGAGATGCCGCTGCGGCTGGACCCCAACACCGCCTGGACCGTGGAGACCTCGCAGTGGGTGGCCCGGGAAACCGAGGGCCTGCTCGAGTACCTGGAAGACCCCACCCCCGGGCTGGAGGGCATGGGCGAGGTGGCGGCCACCGCCGCCATGCCGCTGGCCACCAATATGTGCGTGGTGGCGTTCGACCACATCAAGCGCAGCGTGGAACTGGACTCCGTGCAGGTCATCCTGGGCGACCACCACTACTGGGGCGGCCTCCGGCACACCCGCGAACTGGGCACCCTCTGCCAGACCTTCAGCATAGGATTGTCCATGCACTCCAACTCGCACCTGGGCATCAGCCTGGCCGCCATGGTCCATGTTGCCGCCGCCACGCCCGCCCTGACCTACGCCTGCGATACCCACTACCCGTGGAACGGGCACAACGATGTGGTCAAGCCGGGCGCGCTGCGCTTTGTTGACGGCAGCGTGAGCGTCCCCACCGGCACCGGCCTGGGCGTGGAACTGGACCGGGACAAGCTGGCCGAACTCCACCAGCAGTACCTCGACGCCAACATGACCGCCCGGGACGACACCGGCTACATGCAGCGGTTCGTCCCCGAATACACGGCAGACCTCCCCCGGTGGTAACAGCGCCAACGCCACAGGCCACGGGGTACCTCTACCCCTGGGACGTTCTGGGCGATCCGGACGCTGCCGGCTGGCTGGGCAGCGCCGGCGTGGACCGGGTGGCGTTGGCAGCCGCGTACCACTCGGTACGGGCCGGAACCCCGCGGCATCCGGTGCGCCGCGTGGTGGACGCCCGCTCCGCGGCGCTCTACGTGCCGGCCGGCGGGGCGTTTACCGGCCAGGCGCTGGTCCCCGGTTCCGCCGCTGAGTGGACCGGGACGGAGGATTCCTTCTCCGAGGCGGCCTCGGTGGTCCGGAGCGCAGGGCTGCCAGTGGATGCCTGGACGGTCCTGACGCATTCGAGCGCTGTGGGCGGCAACAACCCGGACCTCTGCGTCCGGAATGCTTTCGGTGAGGTCTACCGCTACGCGCTTTGCCCGTCGCAGCCGCAGGTCCGCACCTACGCCGCCGCCTTGGTGGCGCAGGTACTGGCGGAGGGCAAGCCGGACGGATTGATCCTCGAGGCCGTTGGGCCACTGGGCTTCGGCCACCAGAACCAGCACGAAAAGACCGACGGCGCGGAGTATTCGCCGTGGGTGCAGGCCCTGCTCTCGCTGTGCTTCTGCGAAGCCTGCCTGGCTGCCTGCGAAGCCCGGGGGCTGCCGGTCCAGGAGTTCCGGAGCCGGGTCCGGCAGGCGGTCCTTGCAGCCGTTGACCCCGAGGCTGCCCCCGGTACCGCCCCCGGTGCCGGGGATTTCCTGCCGCTGCTCGACGTGCGGTGGGACGCCACCGCGGCGCTCCTCGACCAATGCCTCGAAGCTGTCGAAGCGTCCGGCGCCCACCCCCGGATCTCGCTGCACACCTCCCCCGATCCCTGGTCCACGGGCCCCTTTGTCCCCACGGCTGCCCTGCGCCGCAGCAAACTGTGGCCGGAGATGGCCCCGGTGACCGCCGTCGTCGCCTGCTGGGCTGACCTGGAGCAAAGCACTGCCGCCGTGCGGGCGTTGCGCGCTGCCGCGCCGGACGCCCGGATTGGCGCATACGTGCTGGCTTTGCCGCCCAAACCGGCCGACGGCGGCGACCTCGCCACGCAGTGGCAGGCGCTGGTGGAGTCAGGGGCCGCTGAACTGCACGTCTACCACCTTGGCCTGGCGTCCACGCGCCGGCTCCACGCCATCGGAGACGCCCTGGGCGCGATCCGGTGAAAAGCGGGCCGGTGCCGGTCCCCCCTCCGGCACCGCCCTGCCCACCGGTGTCGCTCCCGGCACCTACACTGGTGGCGTGACTCCCGTTCCCTCCCCCGGCCCCATCACCGTGATGGTGCAGTCCGGCCCCGTTGACTGGTGGGTGGTCCTGGCCGGCCTGGGCCCACTGGCCGTCCTGGTGGCAGCCCTCCTTGCCTTTTACATCAACTGGCGCACCCTCAAACAGCGCACTGCCGCGGACCGGACCGCCCTCGAGCAGAAGCGGGAAGCCGACGCGCAGGCGCTGCGGCAGAAAACCGAGGCGGACAGCCGGGCCGAGTGGTGGCGGCGGACGCAGTGGGCGCTGGACCGCGCCCTGGATGATGACCAGGGGACCAAGGCCCTGGGCCTGGCCACCCTGGATGTCCTGGCCCGCAGTGAACTGGCCCGCGAGGAAGAGCTGGAACTGTTCGATATCGCCTGGAAAAATGTGGCGGGTGAAGAGAACGGGGAGGCCGACGGCGGCACACCCGGGATCCCGCGCGTGGACGTTGAGGACAACATGGGCGAGAATGGAACCACGGACATCGGCAGGACCAAGGAGGCTGGACCATGAGCGCTGCATCATCCGAACACCGGTTTATCCACACTCCGCGGAGCGCCGCGGCCAAGCAGGCACCCCGGAAATCCACTCCGGCTGAACACCGCGTCCAGGTGGCAGCGGCCCGGCTCCGGGTCACCCTTGATGAACGGTTGGGCCGGGAAACGCCGGCCAGGACCAAAGCCCTGGCGAAGGAACCCATTTAGCTCCCGGAAACGGCAAAACGCCGCGGACCCCCTTTCAGGGTGACCGCGGCGTTTTTGGCTAACCGGCCAAGCCGGAACCAAGTGCCCTACTCCGGTTCAGTGCCCTACTCCGGTTCGGTTCCCTGCGTCGGGGCCTGGTTCCGGACCACGCCGTTGCCGGTGGCGGCAACGGGCTGTGCCGCTGCCGGCGTGGCGGGTTTCGCCGGAGCGCCGGCCGTGGACTGGCCAAAGCCTTTCAACATTTCGATGATGTCGAAACCGGTGGTGTCCTTGAGGAGCTGCGCGGTCTCGTGCACGCCCGCAGAAACGTTCCGGCTGACCTGCCCGGCGCCGTCGTTGGAGATGACGGTCATGTTGCTGATGGCACCCATCGGCGCGGCAATTTCCTTCGCGATGGACGGCAGGACTTCCAGCAGCCTGTTCAGGATGGCGGCCTCATTGAACTCGCTGTAGGCCTTGGCCTGGGCTTCAATGGCCTCGGCCTCGGCCGTACCGCGAAGGCCAATGACGTCGGCTTCGGCGATGCCCTTGGTTTTGGTCACCTCGGCCTCGGCCAGGCCACGGATCTTGTTGATCTCCGTCTCGGCGTTGCCCTTGGCGGTGTTGGCGGCAGCCAGGGCTTTAGCCTCCACCTCGTTACCGGTGGCGCGCAGCTTGCGGGTTTCCAGCTCAGCGGCGGCCTCCACCTTGGTGGCCTCCGAGATCCGGGTACGGCGCTCAAGGTCTGCCGCCGCCTCGGTTTCCACCTTGTACTTGGCGGCGTCCGCGGGCTTGCGGACCTCGATGTCCAGTTCCTTCTCGCGCAATTCTGCCTGGCGGGCCACCACCTGCTGGTTCTTGAGGATGATGGCTTCCTGCTGGTCCGCCTGGGCCAGCGGGCCCGCAGCGTCGGCTTCGGCCTGCCGCGCGTCCGTTTCCTGCTTCAGCTCAGCACGGCGAAGGGCCAGCTTCTGCTCAGCCTCAGCAGTCTTCTGATCCGCGAGGGCTTTGGCTTCCGCAGCTTCACGCTGGGAGTTCGCCTCCGCGATGCTGGCGTTCCGGGCCACCAGGGCGGCCTCGGGCCGGCCCAGGTTCTTCAGATAGCCGCCGGTGTCATCAACGGACTTGATCTGGAAGGTATCGATGACCAGGCCCTGATTGGTCATCGAGTGCTCGGCTTCCTCCTTGACGGAAGCGGCAAACTGGGCGCGGTCCTTGATGATCGCGTCAACGCTTAGGGTACCCACAATGGAACGCAGGGAGCCCGACAGGGTTTCCTGCGTGTAGTGGTCAATAGCGTCCTGCTGGTCAAGGAAGCGCTGTGCAGCCTTGCGGACGGAGATCTTGTCGCCGCCTACCTTGACCTGCGCAACGCCGGTGAGCTTGAGCTGGATGCCGTTGTTGGAGATCGCCTCGATGGTGACCTCAACCTGGCGCGAGGACAGCGAGATGTGGCTGACGCGTTCGGTGATCGGATTTACGAAGGCCCGGTTGTTGATGATGACGCGGGACTGGTCGTCCGACGTTTCATTTGTAGTGTTTGGATCGCTTTTGCCGGTAATCAGCATGGCCTCGTTGGGCTTGGCGAACCGGATGCTTTTTGTGTAGAACGTAAATCCTGCGATGAGCAGCAACAGGACTGCTCCTCCGGCGATCAACAGGACCGCCAGGGTTCCCCCAATAATCATTTTTCCCCTTATCAAATGTCAGGTGCCATTCCACCCTACGTGCCGCCGGCGGGCGGGCGGAATGCTTTGTGGCTTTCCACTGCGGTCCACCGGTTAGGGCCGGGGCCGCATCAGCGGTGGATTCAACACGGCCCGGGTGGGCTGGCCAGGAGCCGGACGGGCTGCGTCCACCAACCGGAACAAGGCCGCCGGCCGCCCGGTATCCCCGGTTGTCATCCGGCCCGTGTCTTCGAGGAAGCCAGCTGTTCCGGTGGCTTTCCGGTGGAAATTCCGGGGATCAAGCCTGGTTCCCCAGACAGCCTCATAGACCCCACGGAGCTGGGCCACCGTGAATTCCTCGCCGCAAAACACTGCAGCCAACGGCGAGTATTCGATTTTCGATTTGGCCCGCTCGAGGGCGTCCACCAGAATCCGGCGGTGGTCGAAGGCCAGGTCCAGGCTTTCGAGGGCCTGGTCCACCGGATACCAGCCGGCGTGTTCGGCGTCGCTGCCGGCGGCAAGGACCGGAAAGTTGGGCGCGAGCAGGAGGTGGGCCACGGTGAGAACATCGCCGCGGGGGTCCCGGCCGCCGGGGCCGTAGCTGCCCAACTGTTCCAGGTGGCCCGGCATGCGCGCCACTCCGGTTTCCTCGGCCAGTTCCCGGGCGGCTGCGCCCACCAGGTCCTCGCCGGGAAGAACAAAGCCGCCCGGCAGGGCGAGGGACCCCCGGAAGGGTTCAATCAGCCGGGTGATCAGCAGAACGTTGAGCCGGTCATTCACCACAGTGAGGGCAACAACGTCGACAGTAACCGGGAAGCGTGCCGGCGCGGAGGTTTCGCTCATGCCTCCATCCTAAATAGTTATCGTCAGGTTGACAATAAAGCCCGACGGCGGTTAGCGTTTCCTTATCGTCAAGTTGACGAGATTCCGAGCGAGGAGAACATCATGGCCAGCATCAAGCGCTGCCCCTGGATCAGCCACTTCCTGGGCAGCCCCACGGGTTACGTGGTGCACCTGCAGAAGGGAACCGTCCGGCACCAGGGTGTGGGCCAGGCCTTCTGGTACCGCCCGGCCAACTCGGTGCTCAGCGAGGTACCTGTGGACGACCAGGAACTGCCCACCCTCTTCCACGCCATCACGCGGGACCACCAGGATGTGAGCATCCAGGCCAACGTGACGTACCGCTTCATCGATCCAGTCGCCGTCTCCAGCCGGCTCGACTTCGGGCTGCAGCCGGCAGGGTCCGGCCCGGCAACGGGAAAGGAGCAGGTGGCCACCATCATTGGCCAGCTCTGCCAGAGCCACGCGATCGACCAGATCGCCACCACCACGCTCGCCGAAGCCCTGGCACGTGGCGTCAGCCAGCTCCGCGCTGTCCTCACCGAGGCGCTCCGGGGCGACGCCCGGCTGCAGTCCACGGGTATCGAGATCCTGGGGGTGCAGGTTTTGGCGGTGCGGCCGGAGTCGGATGTTGAGCGGGCGCTGCAGACGCCCGTGCGCGAACAGCTCCAGGCCGAAGCGGACCGGGCCGTGTACGAAAGGCGGGCGGTCGCCGTCGAACGCGAACGGACCATTTCCGAGAACGAGATGGCCAGCCAGATTGAACTGGCCACCCGGCGCGAGCACCTGGTGGCGCAGGAAGGTGCCAATGCCCGGCGTGCGGCCGAGGAGAAGGCGGCGGCCGGCCTGATCGACGCGCGGGCCCTGGCAGAGCGGCAAACCATCAGCACGGATGCGGAGGCGAACCAGATCCGGCGGGTGGGTGAAGCCGCGGCGGCCCGGGAGGCGGCCACCATGGAGGTATACCAGGGGATGGACCAGGCCACGCTATTGGCCCTGGCACTGCGTGAGGCTGCGGGGTCGCTGCCCAACATCGGGAACCTGACCATCACGCCTGACCTGCTCAGCGGCGCACTGGCCGGGCTGTTCAAGGAGCCTGCTGGTGCAGCTCCGGCAACCATCACCAAGTAGGGGCATCCCATGGCGACACCGCGTTTGGTCATAGTCCACCGCCGCACCGAACTGCAGGAACTGCTGGACCGGCACGCCACCCGGGGGCAGGCTGAGTTCTTCCTCCGCACGCGGGGCCGCAGCATCTCCGATGTCCAGGCCCGGCACGACCGGATCACCGCCGCCCTGGTCACGGTCCGGGCTGCGATTCCGGCCGAATGGCGCCAGGCTGAGGTGGAGCGGGCGGACCTGAGCCGGTTCCTGCTGACGCCGGAGGACGTTATTGCCGTGGTGGGGCAGGACGGGCTGGTGGCCAACACGGCCAAGTACCTGTCAGGCCAGCCGGTGATCGGCATCGACCCGGAGCCGGGCGCAAACCCCGGGATCCTGGTGCGGCACTCCCCCGAAGCCGCCGCCGCGCTGCTGGGCAGGATTTCCGAGGCCGGGGATGCGGGGCTGGCCTGCCTGGACCTGGCCACCGTGACGGCACGGCTCGACGACGGGCAGGAAATCTCGGCGTTGAACGAGGTCTTCATCGGCCACGCGTCCCATCAATCGGCCCGCTACCAGCTGTCGACGCCGGATGGCCGGGCCGAGCGGCAGTCCTCCTCCGGCCTGATTGTTTCCACCGGGACCGGAGCCACGGGCTGGTGCGCCTCGATTGCCGGGGACCGCGGCGGGCGTTCTTTGCCGGCCCCGACGGACCCTGCACTCGCGTGGTTTGTCCGGGAAGCCTGGCCCTCCCCCACCACGGGAGCCTCACTCACCGAAGGTGTTTTGGCGGCCGGCGAATCGCTGCGGATCACCGTGGCGTCGGACCAGCTGGTGGTTTTCGGCGACGGGATGGAAAACGACCGGCTGACCGCGTCCTGGGGGCAGGAAATCACTGTGGTTCTGGGCGGCAGGCCGCTGCGGCTGGTGGCGTAGAATGCTCGGGCTAACGCCTATCGGGTGCCCCTGAATTGTCGTAGGGTGCTGGGAGAATTCAGGTATGGAAGGGCCCCAGGATTACCTGACGCCGACGACGCCGAGTGGCACCGCCGCTTTCCACGGCGCGGGAGTGCAGGGCATCGTTGCCGGGGCTGGTTCGGTGCGGCCAGCCGCCCATGGGGCCGGGGTACCGGATTTGGTGGCCGGGGTGCGGTCCTTGCGGCCGGCGGCCACGGGTGCGGGCCTGATTGACCAGATCCGTGGGTTGGAGGACCTCAAATCCGCTGCAGCCGCGGCGCAGGCCCGCCTTAGCATCGCCTTTGACCACCTCGAACGGCAGCGCCAGGCCGGGGCCGGGGTGCCCGCCGCAGAGCAGGGCCAAGGCGTCGCAGCGCAGATCGCGTTGGCCCGACGCGAATCCCCCAACCGGGGCAGCCGCTACCTGGGACTGGCCCGCGCACTCGTGACGGAAATGCCGCACACCCTTACCGCCCTGGATACCGGCCAACTCAGCGAATGGCGGGCCACCCTGATCGCCAAGGAAACAGCCTGCCTCACCGCCGCGGACCGGGCCGCCGTCGACGAAGAACTCGCCCCGGACACCGGAACCTTCCACGGAGCCGGAAACAGGACCATCACCACCGCCACCAAAGCCGCCGCGTACCGGCTCGACCCGCTCTCCGTCACCCAACGCGCCGCCCGCGCCGCCAACGGCAGACGCGTCACTCTCCGCCCCGCACCGGACACCATGACCCTCCTCACCGCCCTCCTGCCCGTGGCCGAAGGGGTGGCAGCCTACACCGCCCTCACCCGGGAAGCCGACACCCTAAAGTCCACCGGCGATCCCCGGACCCGCGCCCAGATCATGGCCGACACCCTCGTCGAACGCATCACCGGCACCCCCGGCGGAATCACCGGGATCACCATCAACCTCGTGATGACCGACCGGACCCTCCTGCAGGCCGACAGCGAACCCGCCCGGCTCCCCGGCTACGGAACCATCCCCGCCGGCTGGGCCAGGCACCTCGCCCGCCACGGGACAAAAACCCGCAACCCCGACGCGGCAAAGTTGAAGACCTGGATCCGGCGGCTCTACACAGCCCCAAGCACCGGAGACATCATCGCCATGGACTCCAAAGCCCGCCTCTTCCCACCGGCCCTGCGCCGGCTTATCGAAGTCCGCGACGACACCTGCCGCACCCCCTACTGCGACGCCCCCATCCGCCACCACGACCACGTCCTGCCCTGGCACAACGGCGGACCCACCACAGTTGAGAACGGCGCCGGACTCTGCGAAGCCTGCAACCACACCAAAGAACTCCCCGGCTGGAACACCACCACCACACCACCCAAACCCAGCACACCCATCGCCCCACCCCAAGGCCGACCCAGGCACCACACCCAACTCACCACCCCCACCGGCCACACCTACCACTCAACCGCACCCCCACCGCCCGGCACGCAACGTATCCAGCGACCACCCACCCCAACAGCCGCACCAGCGACCATCCCCACCGCGATACGACGCGCCAAACAGCAGAAATTCAGAGGTGCTTGCCGTGTCGAACTGCCGACAACGGGCTAACCGGGCACTTGTGTAGGGACACCTGTCAACACAAAAGCGCCCGGCTCATGGCCGGGCGCTTTTGACTAACTCGATGCTGAATTGCTAATGGTGTGAGTTGCCGGTCGAATTGGAGCAACTTCCAACAGGGTACGGCCGATCGTGCGGTGACAAGGTCTCTGGAGACGACGATCTCGTTCGGTTCATGTGGAAGTTTGTACCGCGTGACCGGTAATACAGCGGGCCTGCCGGCTTGGAGGATATTCGGGATTGCGCTGCTTGAGGACCTTTGGTTTCAAGGCAGATCCTCGTGCTGGCCGATCTCGCCGCGCCGCTGAGCAATTTGCATGGCCACTCGAACCGCTTTAACTCGGATGTGGTTGAACGTCTTCACGACTTCTCCCGGCGACGCGTTGGACTTCTGCAGGGACCATGCAACGAGGTGGTCGTACTTTTTATGCCCCTCTATGTCCTCTGGAAGTGAACTCCTTGCCAGTGAAGCCATGTAGGCGTCGGCAAGGCTGTGGCAATGCTCGCCTGTGTTGGCGTTCCTTCTAAATCCAGCCTCAATGGCCGCAGCCAGTTCTGCACCGTAAGCCTCTGAGTTCATTTCTCGGGCGCCTTCTCCGGCGCATCAGCCATGTCTCGCTTCCGGGATTTGAACAACCCAGCAACTTTTCCGCTCGCAGCACCCGTGGCTCCAGCAAGGGCACCCCCAAGGCCCTTTACCGCGGTGAGGGCCTGCGGCTCGTCGGGTATCCCGTCGCCGTCGACGTCCACGGCTCGGAACGGGCGGGACACCGCAGCAGCGGCATTCGCGACCCCCGATCCCACGGCGGAGGCACCCGTAGCGACTCCTTCTCCGACAGTGCTGGCTGTCCCGGTGATCCAGCTTCCTGTGGGCGCTGTGCTCAGGTTCGGATACATTGGCCGAGTTGCGGCCGGAGATCCAGGTGTACGAGGAGATTCGCGTCTGGATGGCGAAGTACAACGCGGCCGACCGGCAGGCCAGCGGCGAACCGGTCCCAGAGGAAATCCAGCGGCTACTGGGTCAGCTTATCGCCAACGCCACATCGTCAGGCGAAGTGCTGGATATCTACGACGCCGCGGGCATGCCGTAGCCGTCCCTGGATGACTTGACGCCGGAGTTCGTCGCCTCGACGCAGAAAGCACGGAACCCACAGCTGGCCATTGAGGCATTGCGGAAGCTCATTGCGGACGAGTCCGCAGCATCCACGTGGAACAACGTGATCCGACAACGGGCATTCTCCGAGCGGATAACAGAGCTGATGAAGAAGTACACCAACCAGCAGCTCACTTCGGCCGAGGTAATCGCCGAGCTCGTGGAATTGGCCCGGGAGGTTGCCGCCGAAGGTAAACGCGGTGCGCAGTTCACTCCCCCGCTGAACTCTGACGAGCTGGCCTTCTACGACGCCGTGGCTTCAAATGAATCGGCGGTGGAGGTCCAAGGCGAGGGCGTTCTGGCCGACATAGCGCGCGAACTGGTTTCAGTCATGCGGCGCGATATTCGGACGGACTGGACCGTACGCGACGACCTCCGTGCGAAGCTGCGTTCCTCGATCAAGCGGCTCCTGGTCCGATTTGGCTATCCACCGGACAAGCGGCCCGAAGCCATCAAGCTCGTCATGGAGCAGATGGAGTCCATGGCGCCCCGGTTTGCTGACGCTAGGAGGTAGCGGGACGCCGAGCGACGGAGTACGCCAAAAGCGCGTCGCTCGGCTGACCGTCACAGGTGGGGCATGGCCGAAAGTATCAGCACGACCACAATGAAGAAAATCAACCCGAGAAACATGCGAAGCGCCCACCTGAAAGACCGGTATTTGGCCTCGACGATTTTCGAGAGGGCGAACGCCTGCTCCCATGCCTCTGCAACGCGGCTTGCCGAAGGAAAACTAAGTGGAGCTGAGCTACGACCGGCCAATGAGGGCCAAGCGAAACGGTTGTCTTTTGACACTTTCACAGTTCGTGGCCGGAGACACTCCCCCACAAAGAACACGGTCAGTACCGATGTTACAACTACACCGGCCAGGGCAAATGTCATTGGGACAACGACGTGGACGTCCTGTCGCTGAAGTGCGTTGGCGATTCGGCTAGACTGGCCGGCGAGTGTTGTCAGCGATACGCCAAGCACCGCAGCCAAGATAGTCACCTTCGTGTCGGCATTCTTAATCCAACTGCCTGACTCCTGCATGGCTACTTTCGCGTCTTCCCAGTCCTTCGACTCGCCAAATGTTTTCTGTTTCCTAAGCAACGGCATGGTTCGCATACCCCTCCATTGGCCAAGTGCCTGTGAAGAGCCATTCAACGTACGCAGCGTGCCAGTGGGCCGCCCATCCAACAGCTGTGGCCATCGTGTCCACCACGGGGTCCCAGTCTTCCTGGGCAGCTACGCAAAGGTTGCCATTCATGAACGTGTGCGGCGATGCAACCGAATGTCGTCCGAGCCGTCCGGTTTTCGGTCTGCCTGGTATGACGTGCGGAAGGCCGTGATCAACTCGGTGTTGAAGGGTGACGGTGAACTTTCCGTAGCCAGTGTCTATAGCTCCCACCCAGGCAGGGGGATGCTCATCATTTCCACCGACCTCAGCGAATCCGGGGAAGTAGTGGGACATGGCATCGCGATCCAGGGAGATCGACTCTCGGTTTTTCCACCAAGGGAGCGCCGCAGGTACATGTTCGACGGGGTTAGTTCCTCCGTGAAAAGTATGAGGCTTCATTGGCATTCCGAACGCGATAGGAGTTGCGGAGGCGGCAGAAAAAACAATTCTGCCGGAAGGCGTTACCCTGCGTTCTACGTTGTAACCATGGTGCTTCAAGACATTGAGTATGGTCATGATTGCCTCCTAGACAGTCTCGAGTGCGCGGCCCGCGAGCTCATGGATGGTGCTGTCTACCTCGGGTAGCAGGGGACGCCACCTGTAATCAAAGAACCTGTACCTACAGTCCTCTCCCTCCCGTGTGTAAGTCTTGGGTGACTTCCTGTGGTGGGTGAGCAGGGCATCGTTGTCCATGTACTCAGCGAACCGCTCCCCGACGACGACTTCCCATGACAGTGCTGTCTTCTCGCACTTAGCGGCGAAATTTGACGCGAAGCCGATGACGTTGATTTCACTTATCTGGTCTGTACCGGTGCGCATAAAAACCGCTTCTCCGTAGTCACAGCCTGCTCGGGCCTGCACAGGCTGCAGCCCACGTTGCGTGAGTGCGGGGTTCAGGGTGGTTTGGACCGCATCCAAGGAAGCGGCAGAAGCCAGGGCAGCTAGCGCTACAGCGACGCGTGGGTCAGCATGTGGCCCAAATCCGGCAAAAAGACCGTCGCCCCGTAGTCCAAGCACGTGGCCGCCCAGACTGTGCACGATGCCAGTAAAACCGCTCAAAACCGCATGTGCGAGGTCCGCGACCTCTCCCGGTTCATCCCAAAACGTACGTCCGGTGAAATTTGTGAGATCAAGAAACACCGACGCCATCTCGCATGATTCCCGTTGTCCTACCTCGAGCCGGTTGTAGAGTGGGTGCCCTGTCTGAAGGGATTCAGCAACGGATCGTGACTTGAGAACGAGAGGATTGCGCAGGGTGTCGAAGCGGTCCAGGACCCTGGTGCTGAACTCTTCGGCGTAGAAACTTTTCAAAACGTGTCCTTCGTGATTGTTAGATGGTCTGCTACTGCGAGCGATATGCGGTAGCTTCGACGATCAACACCACTCCATGCGACAGTTTTTGGCGTGTCGTAGTATTCGGAGCTAAAGTCTCTATGTTCGCGTAGAAGAGAACAAAGAGGCAGTTGGTGCAATCATCACGGTCGAATGGCTGGAGAGCCATCAGACTCTGCTTCAGAAACCCGGTTGCGATTGCCGTCGCGACCGGGTTTCTCTGCCTTCAGAGGCTAAAAATCCCAGTCGTCATCCTCGGTGTTGACAGCTTTGCCAATGACGTAGGAAGAACCGGACCCGGAGAAGAAGTCGTGGTTCTCGTCAGCGTTCGGTGACAGGGCTGACAGGATGGCCGGGTTAACGTCGGTGACGGAGGCCGGGAACATGGCCTCGTAGCCCAGGTTCATCAGCGCCTTGTTGGCGTTGTAGTGCAGGAACTTCTTGACGTCCTCGGCCAGGCCAACACCGTCGTAAAGATCGTGCGTGTACTGGACTTCGTTTTCGTACAGCTCAAAAAGCAGTTCGAAGGTGTAGTCCTTGATTTCCTGGCGGCGCTCCTCGGAGACCTTTTCCAGGCCCTTCTGGAACTTGTAGCCGATGTAGTAGCCGTGCACGGCCTCATCGCGGATGATCAGGCGGATCAGGTCAGCCGTGTTTGTCAGCTTGGCGCGTGAAGACCAGTACATGGGCAGGTAGAAGCCCGAGTAGAACAGGAAAGACTCCAGCAGCGTGGAGGCTACCTTGCGCTTCAGGGGATCGTCGCCCTGGTAGTAGTCCATCACGATCTGCGCCTTCTTCTGAAGGTTGGCGTTCTCAGTGGACCAGCGGAACGCCTCGTCGATCTCCTTGGTGGAGGCCAGCGTCGAGAAGATCGAGGAGTAGCTCTTGGCGTGCACCGATTCCATAAAGGCGATGTTGGTGTACACGGCTTCTTCATGCGGAGTGATCGCGTCGGGGATGAGCGAGACGGCGCCCACGGTGCCCTGGATGGTGTCCAGCAGGGTCAGGCCCGTGAAAACGCGCATGGTGAGCTGCTGCTCCGCCGGGGTCAGCGTGTTCCACGACTGGACGTCGTTGGACAGCGGCACCTTCTCCGGCAGCCAGAAGTTGTTGACCAGGCGGTTCCAAACGTCAACGTCCTTATCGTCCTGGATGCGGTTCCAGTTGATGGCCTCGACGTGGCTGAGCAGCTTGACCTTTTCGGTCATGTCATCCCCTAAAAGTTTGGGTTGGTACTTACTTAAAGCGTACGACGGCGGGTGGGCGCCCGCCGTCGTACTGCCGATGTTTAGTTGAAGATTAAAGCATGCAGCTGACGCAGCCGTCCACCTCCGTGCCCTCCAGCGCGAGCTGGCGGAGACGGATGTAGTAGATGGTTTTGATGCCCTTGCGCCATGCGTAGATCTGCGCTTTGTTGATGTCGCGGGTGGTGGCGGTGTCCTTGAAGAACAGCGTCAGGGACAGGCCCTGGTCCACGTGCTGCGTTGCCGCGGCGTAGGTGTCGATGACCTTCTCGTAGCCCAGCTCGTACGCGTCCTGGTAGTACTCCAGGTTGTCGTTGGTCAGGTACGGAGCCGGGTAGTACACGCGGCCCAGCTTGCCTTCCTTGCGGATCTCGATCTTGGACGCCACCGGGTGGATCGAGGAGGTGGAGTTGTTGATGTAGGAGATGGAGCCCGTGGGCGGGACGGCCTGCAGGTTCTGGTTGTAGATGCCGTGCTCCATGACGGAAGCCTTCAGCTCGCGCCAGTCATCCTGCGTGGGGATGTGGATGCCGTCAAACAGCTCCGCAACCTTGGCCGTCTGCGGTACCCATTCCTGCTCGGTGTACTTGTCGAAGAATTCACCGGACGCGTACTTGGACTTCTCGAAGCCGCCGAACGTCTGGCCGGTCTCGATGGCGAGCAGGTTGGAGGCCCGAACCGCGTGAAACACCACGGAGTAGAAGTAGATGTTGGTGAAGTCCAGGCCCTCTTCGGAGCCGTAGTGCACCCGTTCCCGTGCCAGGTAACCGTGCAGGTTCATCTGGCCCAGGCCGATGGCGTGGCTCTGGTCGTTGCCGCGGGCAATGGAAGGCACCGAGGTGATGTTGGACATGTCGGACACTGCCGAGAGGGACCGGATGGCCGTCTCGATGGTCAGGCCGAAGTCCGGCGAGTCCATGGCCTTGGCAATGTTCAGCGAGCCCAGGTTGCAGGAGATGTCCTTGCCGGTGGCGTCGTAGGAAAGATCATCGTGGTACGTGGTGGGCTGGGAAACCTGGAGGATCTCCGAGCACAGGTTGGACATGATGATCTTGCCGTCGATCGGGTTTTCCCGGTTCACGGTGTCCTCGAACATGATGTACGGGTAGCCGGATTCGAACTGGATCTCGGCGAGGGTCTGGAAGAACTCGCGCGCCTTGATCTTGGTCTTCTTGATCCGGGAATCGTCCACCATCTCGTAGTACTTCTCGGTGACCGAGACGTCGGAGAACGGCATGCCGTAGACCTTTTCGACGTCGTACGGCGAGAACAGGTACATGTCCTCGTCCTTCTTGGCCAGCTCGAACGTGATGTCCGGGATAACAACACCCAGGGAGAGGGTCTTGATGCGGATTTTCTCGTCCGCGTTCTCCCGCTTGGTGTCCAGGAACCGATAAATATCCGGGTGGTGGGCGTGCAGGTAAACGGCGCCGGCACCCTGGCGGGCACCGAGCTGGTTTGCGTAGGAGAAGCTGTCCTCGAGGAGTTTCATCACGGGGATGACGCCGGAGGACTGGTTCTCGATCTGCTTGATGGGCGCGCCGACTTCGCGGATGTTGGTCAGCGCGAAGGCCACGCCGCCGCCGCGCTTGGACAGCTGCAGTGCCGAGTTGATGGAGCGGCCGATCGACTCCATGTTGTCTTCGATGCGGAGCAGGAAGCAGGAGACCAGCTCGCCGCGCTGCTTCTTGCCGGCGTTCAGGAACGTGGGGGTGGCCGGCTGGAAGCGGCCTTCGATGATCTCATCCACCATCTGCAGCGCGAGCTGTTCGTTGCCGCGGGCCAGGTGCAGGGCCACCATGCAGACACGGTCCTCGTAGCGCTCCAGGAAACGCTTGCCGTCAAAGGTCTTCAGCGTGTACGAGGTGTAGAACTTGAAGGCGCCCAGGAAGGTCTCAAAGCGGAACTTCTTTTTGTAGGCGCGGTTATACAGGTCGCGGATGAAGTTCATCGTGTACTGGTCCAGCGTCTCGCGCTCGTAGTACTCGTTCTTCACCAGGTATTCGAGCTTCTCTTCCAGGTCGTGGAAGAACACCGTGTTGTTGTTCACGTGCTGCAGGAAGTACTGGTGCGCAGCTTCCCGGTCAGCCTCGAACTGGATTTCGCCGTTGGGACCGTACAGGTTCAGCATCGCGTTCAGCTCGTGATAACCAAGGCCCTTGTAGGCGGCGGGCATTCCGGCTTTGTCGACGGCGGCTGCCGGCAGGGAGTCGACTCCCCCGGTGGCTAGCTCTGAGTCTGTGACTGTCGTGTCCAAAACGTCTCCAATCCGTGGTGAACCCTGGCCACATCTTCCGGTGTTCCCATGAGTTCAAATCTGTAAAGTTGGGGCACTTTGCACTTGGCGGCCACGATGTCCGCAGCCAGGCAATAGTTGTCCCCGAAGTTGGTGTTGCCGGCCCCGATGACGCCGCGGATCAGTTCCCTGTTCCGGGGTTCATTGAGGAACCGGATGACCTGCTTGGGCACGGAGCCTTCACCCCCGGTTCCCCCGTAGGTGGGAAGGACCAGGATAAAAGGCCGGGTGGCCAGCAGGGGTGCATCCCTGGCGTACAACGGAAGCCGGGCGAAATCCATGCCCAGCTTCCGGACGAACCGCAGGGTGTTCTCTGATGAAGATGAAAAGCAGATCAGCGGGCTGTCCGTGGTGGTGGCTTCAACCGTCAATGCAGCCACGGGAGGTACCTCGGTTCAGTGCTGGAAAAAAGGGAAAATCAGGCTACGGAAGAAACTGCCGATTCGGCGAGTTCCGCGATCTTGTCCGGGCGGAAACCTGACCAGTGGTCCTGGTCCGTGACCACAACGGGCGCCTGCATGTAGCCAAGGGCCTTGAGGCGTTCCAGGGCCTCGGCGTCCTGGGAAATGTCGACGCTCTCGTAGGCAATGCCCTTCTTGTCGAGCGCGCGGTAAGTGGCGTTGCACTGAACGCAGGCCGGCTTCGTGTAAACCGTGACGGTCATGTTCCCAATCCCCTTTGTAAGTCTTCTACCGTTGCTGGAGCCCGGGTCTTTTGACGTCCGTCTCCGATGCCGGCCCGGTTGGCCCGGCTGATGCGCCGGTTGCTTCCTGGGACGTTGTATGCATTTGTCCGGGCTGTTTCTGCTTGGTGCCCGATCCGTAAATTGATACTACATCTAGTGCAGGGCGGCCGCAGCGACCCCTAGATGATGTATTACAAGTATGTCATTCCCTGCACTTTTAATCCACAGGTCCGGCACCCCTAATTGGCCGGGAATCCGCCGATCCGGGCCCTCCTGTCCACACCCTGTGGATGAAGTTCTGCACAATTAACCCCGTGCGTGTCGCGGTTTTGGCGGCGTGTCGCCGAATGCCAAGCCGGCAAAGGAACTGCACGGAAACACCAAAAAGGGGCCCCGAAGTGAGATTCGGAACCCCTCCTGGTGACCAACGGCACTGCCGTCAGGGCAGGGATGTCAGAGCTGCGCCTCCCGGCGGTCCAGCACCACCTGCTGCACGTCCAGGTAACCCGACTGGAAGCCGGCCCGGGAGTAGCACAGGTAGAACAGCCACATGCGCTGAAAGACCGGGTCGAAGCCCAGCTCGCCCACTTCACGTGACCGGGCCATAAACCGTTCCTCCCACAGCCGCAGCGTGGCCGCGTAGTGGTCGCCCATGCCCATCCGCTCCCGGACGCGCAGGGTGGTGTGCTTCTGGGTGACGCTCTCGATGGCCCGCACGGACGGCAGGAAGCCGCCCGGGAAGATGTACTTGTGCACCCAGGTGTAGGCGTTGCGGGTGGCCAGCATCCGGCCGTGCGGCATGGTGATGGCCTGGATGGCCACCTTGCCGCCGGGAGCCAGCACCCGGTCGATGGTCTGGAAGTAGATGGGCCAGTATTCGTAGCCCACCGCCTCGATCATCTCCACGGACACCACGGCGTCAAACTCGCCCTCCACGGCGCGGTAGTCCTGCAGGGCAACCGTGACCTGGTCCGCGTAGCCGGCGGCGGCGATACGGTCCTGCGCCAGCGCCTGCTGCTCGCTGGAAAGGGTCACGCTGTAAACAGTGGCGCCCCGGGCTGCGGCCCGCAGCGCCAGTTCACCCCAGCCCGTGCCGATCTCCAGCAGCCGCGTCCCGGCCCTGACGCCCGCCCGGTCCAGCAGCCTGTCGATCTTGGCCTGCTGCGCGGCCGCCAGCCCCTCGAAGCCGACGGTGGCCAGGTGGCCTGCCTCGGCCGGGAACAGCGCCGAGGAGTAGCTCATGGTGGTGTCCAGGAAGTTCGAGAACAGGTCGTTGGACAGGTCGTAGTGCCGCGAGATGTTGCTGCGGGTGTTCTGCTCGGCGTTGCGTTCCTGGCGCGGCGTGCGGGGCAGGTACAGGGTCCGGAGTTTCTGCAGCGGCATGGGAATCAGGGTGTCCACGGAAGCCGCAAAGACTTCCAGGACGTCGGCGAGGTCGCTGGCCTCCCAGTCGCCGGCCATAAAGGATTCGCCCAGTCCGATCAGCCCGTTGTCCCCGATGCGGGCCTCGAATGCATCCGGCCGGACCATTGTCAGCACCGGAGCGTCGGTCCCGCCGGTGCCCAGGATGGTGCCGTCCGGGTAGACAACCCGGATGGGCAGCCGCTTCACGGCGCCCTTGAACAGCAACCCGGCGGCCTTGCCCGCCACCAGCGCCTTGGCGCCCGACGGCGGCTGGGCCACTCCCGGCCAGATCTCGGGATCGATGGTGGCGGGCGACGCCGGAACTCCAGTTCCGGTCCAGGCGGCGGCACCGGAGGTGGCCGCGTGGGCCCCTGCCGCAGCTGCGGTGGTCCCGTTATCGTCCGTCATTGTCATTGAACTGCCTCCTGTGAGGTGTGGTGTGGCCGGGTGACGACCGGAAGGCGCCTTGCCCAGAGCTTAATGCCCTGTACCCGGATAAGTGCGGATACCAGCAGCGGTGCGGCCGGAACCGCCACCGCCGCTGCGAGGATGTTTTTGATGGTGGCCGGCCTGCGCCGGCCATCCATGGTGGCTACGAACGGACGCTGCCCTTCACGTTCCAGGACGATCGAGACCGCCAGCCGTTCGTCCGGCGCCGGCAGCTTCATGCGGTACTGCCCGTCCACGTCATTGAACGGCGAAACGTAGAAGGCCTTGGGTACCGAGGCCCGCCCTGACGCGTCGGTCCGCAGGAGGTAACAGTGCCGTTCGCCGTAAGTGTTGTGGACCTCGGCGATGACGCAGTCCAATTCCCCGGTGGAGCGGTAGCACCAGAAGAGGCTGAGCGGGTTGAACACGTGGCCAAAGACCCTGGCGCTGGTCAGCATGCGGATGGCGCCGCCGTCGGGCTCCATCCCCTGGGTGCGCAGGTAGCGTTCCACGTTGGTCCGGATGCTCTCCGCCGGGTCCCCCAGATGGTCCCCGGCATTGAAGACCGCCAGCGGCCGCAGCAGGCGCGGCAGGAGGGGCAGGTTGTCCACGTCCACAAACCAGCTGTAGCTGCGGTAGGTGAACCTGTTTTTCAACGGCGACTCCCGCACGTGGGCGATCGAGGTGCGGTAGATGACCGCCCCGGCACTCATGCAGGCTCACCGGCCGCGAGGAGTTCGCGCTCCCCGTCACCGGAAGGGTCGACGTTGCCAGTCGGGCTGACCCACGTGCGGCCCAGCGATTCGGCGGCGCGGAGGCCGGACAACGCGCCGTCCTCATGGAAGCCCCAGCCCAGGTACGCGCCGGCGTACGCCACCCGGCCATCGCTGAGCGCGGCAATTGCCTGCTGCGCCTTCAGGGACTCCGGGGTGTACTGCGGGTGCTCGTAAACCATGCGTTCCAGGACGGCGTCCGGTGCGATCAGGTCCGACTCCCCCAGGCTGACGATGTAGGGCCGGCTGTCGGCGTGCTCCAGCCGCTGCAGGCGGGTCATGTCGTAGCTGACCAGGACGTTGTCCGGGCGGGCATCGCAGGCGGGCAGCCGGTAGTTCCAGGACGCCTTGGCGTTGTCCGCCGCCGGCAGCACGGCCGGGTCGCGATGGAACACGGTGTGGTTGACGGAGTAGGGCATGCCGCCCAGCGCCTCTTTTTCGGCCGGTGTGGCGTCGGCCAGGAAACCCAGCGCCTGGGCGGGGTGGGTGGCGATGACCACGGCGTCAAAGTCATCCAGGCCGGAGTCCGTGGCGATCTCCACACCATCGGCGATGCGCCGGATGGCCGTGATGGCCGTGTTGAGCCGGATGTCAGGGAGCGTCGCGGCAAGCTTCTCCACGTACCGGTGGGAGCCTCCGGTCACTGTGCGCCACTGCGGGGAGCCCTTGACGCCCAACATGCCGTGATGGCCCAGGAACGTGAACAGGTACCGTGCCGGGTAGGACAGGGCCGTGGTGGGATCGCAGGACCATACGGCGCTGACCACCGGGGTCATAAAGTGGGAGATGAAGTAGGGGCTGAATTTTTCCCGGGCCAGGAACTCACCGAGGGTCAACTCGGAAGTGCTGCCGGCACCCACGGCGCTGGCTGGCGCGGTCTTCAGCAGGATCCGGGCCTTGCGGTAGAACCTGGCCACCTCGGCGAGCATTTTAAGGTACTGCACGCGGAAGAGATTGGCCGGGGTGGCAAAAATACCCTTGGCACCGTCGCGGGCACCGGCGTACTCGAGGCCGCAGCCGTCGCAGCGGATGGACATGCTCATTTCGGAATCCTGGGTTTCGACGCCCAGTTCGGCAAACAGCCGCAGCAGTGTGGGATAGGTCCGCTCGTTGTGGACAATGAAGCCTGTGTCGACGCCGAGGAAGGAGCCGTCCGGCTGCGGCATGTCGTGGGTGTGGGCGTGGCCGCCCAGGCGGGAGTCGGCCTCGAAGAGGGTCACGTCGTCGTGCCGGTTCAGGATGTAGGCGGCGGTGAGTCCTGCCACTCCGCTTCCCACCACTGCTACGCGGCGCCTCACGGTCCTGCTCACTGCTGCGTTCGGTGACAACTGCTGCTCCTCTGCTGAACATTGGCCCGCCGGGCCGGTGTTTTCAAAGGGTACTTCGAAGCGGCGGCAGGATCGGATGGGCGCACCACGGACCGGTTTTTGACCGGGCGCAGGCAGAGTAGTGTGGGCAGGTGGTGAATCCGGTACATCTGAAGACCCTCCTGGAAGTCACGCGCCTCGGCTCTTTCGCGGCGGCGGCGGCAACCCTGGGCTATACCGCCTCCGCGGTCTCCCAACAGATGTCCGCGTTGGAACGCGATACCGGCGTGGTTCTTTTCCAGCGGTCGGCGCGGGCCGTGGTCCCTACGGAAGCCGCCGTCGTGATGACCCGCCATGCCGCGAAGGTCCTCACGGACATCGGGGCGCTGATGGCCGCCGCCTCCAAAACCCAGGACACCGCCAGCCAGGAACTGCGGCTGGGCATCTTTCCCAGCCTGGCCACCTATGTCCTCCCCCGGATCCTGAAGAACCCGGCGTGGAAGGACCTGGGCATTGACCTCAAGGTCTCCGTAGCCGAACCCGGGCAAACCATCCAGGGCCTGCGTACCGGCGGGGACCTGGACCTGGCGCTGGTGTTCCAGGTGGGCCAGACCGGGCTGGCGTGGCCCAACACCATCAACCGGCAGTGGATCGGTGACGACGACTTCCGGGTGGTGCTGCCCGCAGGCTGGGGCTTCGGCCCGGACGCCAAGGTGGCTGCAGACCACCTCTCCGAGATGCCGTGGATCATGCACCACCCCGGCACCAGCGACGCCATGGTGATCGAGCGGCTCTTCGCCGGCTGCAACCTGCATCCCCGCGTGGTGGCCCACAGCGACGACTTCCACGCCAGCCTGGAGATGGCTGCAGCGGGACTCGGCGCGGCGCTGGTCCCCGAACTCGCGCTGCGGAACAAGCCGGCAGGCGTGGTGGTGCTGGACGTCCCCGAAATCCGGTTGGCCCGCAACGTTTTCGCGTTGGTGATCAACGACAGCAAAACCGCCCGGGTCCAGCTTTTTGTGGACCTGCTGGCGGAAACCCTCGCCGGAATGCGCACGGCAGTCAATTAGGCCGAATGCTGGAATGCACCGCTGTTCGGGTCTATGTTGAGAATATGAACAGGGTAGCGAGCCAGCATTTCGGCGAAGTCGAGCTCAATCACGGCAGGGACCATAACTTCGCCGCGAAGCACGAACTGCGCGGACATCCCCTGGAACTTGACCTCAACATCACCGCCCATGACCATTTCGACGAGGCCGCGATGCACAAGGTGGATTACCGGCTACGGTTCCTGCCCGAGCTCGTTGATGAGGTCCGCGACATGATCGCCGAGGAACTCGGCCAGGAGGGCACCAGCCCCCAGGAGTATCTCCGTTTCCACTGCAATGCGCTTAAGGATGAGCACCTGCAAAAGGTCTTCGGCGTGGAGGAACGCAGCCAGCTCACCAACGACGTTTTCCTGAAGGCCCTGAAGCTGGGCCACGTGGCCATCTACCCCGGGCAGCCGGAACGCTACTTCGTGCTTGACTTCACCCTGGGTGAGCACTTTACGGACGAGGTCCTTGTGGCCTCGGCCGATGAGGACGGCGTGGTGGACGACGAAATCCTCTGGGAGTCCTGAGGCTCCCATTTTGGAAAGCGACGCCGGCCGGTCACCCTGGTGACCGGCCGGCGTCGTACTTTTATGCTGTCAGCGAAGAATTGCTACTTTGCGTCTGCCAGCAGGCCGTTACGGGAGTGCCGGGGCAGCGCAAGCTTGTCCAGGACTTCGAGCGCGCTTTGGTGCTCGTTGAAGGTGTAGATGTGCAGGCCGGGGGCGCCGGCGTCCAGGGCTGCGTTCGCCAGGTCAATAGTGGCGCTGACACCGATCCGGCGACGCTCGGAGTCGCTGTCCGCGGCAGCGAGCCGCGCCATCAGCTCCGGTGCGGGTTCGACGCCGGCCAGCTCGCCAAGGCGGGTGACGCGGCGCACGCTGGTCAGCGGCATCACGCCGGGGATGATCGGGATGGTCACGCCGGCGCGGCGGGCCCGGGTGAGCAGGTCCGCGTACTGCGCGGTGTGGAAGAAGACCTGCGTGATGGCGAAGTCGGCGCCGGAACGCTGCTTGGCCAGCAGTACCTCCACATCGTGGGCTTCACTGGGCGACTCGGGGTGCCGTGTGGGGTAGGCCGCCACACCCACCGCGATCTTGCCGGCGCAAAGCATCGCGGACCGGCGCTGTTCCACGCGGCGGATCAGTTCGATCAGGTCCTGGGCGTAGCGCAGCGAACCGGCGATCGGCGCCCCGCTGTCCTTGGGCAGGTCGCCGCGCAGGGCAAGGATGCCCCGCACGCCGGTATCCAGGAGCTGGCCGATGATGGCTGCCAGTTCCTGCGGCGTGTTGCCAACGCAGGTCAGGTGCGCCAACGGCCGCAGGGTGGTTTCAACCACGAGGCGGTTGATGAGTTCGACGGCGGTGTCCCGGTTGGAGCCACTGGCACCGTAGGTGACGGAGACGTAGTCCGGAGACGTGGTCTCCAGCTCACGGATCGTGGTCCAAAGAGTTTCCGCGGCGGCAGGCGACCGGGGCGGGAACAGCTCGTACGAAAGCGCCACCGGGGCGGCGTCGGAGAGGTTCGGATGTGTGTCAATAAGGCTTGGTGGTGACATTTGCGTCCTTGGCTTTGCCATTGGAGGCAGTTCCACATTTTTTGGGTGGGACCTGCCGGCAATGAATTGAGTTCGGGGATCACGGGAAAACTCCACAGGAACACAGCCGGGACTGTTAAGCCTGTTTTGACGTTGTCCGTGAGCAAATGTCAGGCCCACATGGGGGCACCCACACCCTCCGAACCGGAGGATCGCTGACACGTTACCAGGGTAACTCGGTAATGACTCTATGAGCGTGCGGGGGCGCTTTCAAGTCTGCCGCCGAATTAAGACGCACATTGACGCCTTGAGTAGCCCGGGCCCGGAATTTTCTTCGCCCAGCGGGCGGGGCGGGCCTGTCAGCTTTGCCAGGCCAGCACCCCGAGCGCCAGCGGGACAAGGACCACCAGCGCCACGAAGCAGATGGCACCGATCCTGCCTGCGCGGTTGCCCAGGTTGATGGTGAGTCCGTAACCTGCCCCCTCCCGCCTCGGCACCAGCAGGCGCGCATCTTCGGGGTTGTTGTAGATGATGCCGCTGATCCACAAGCGGTCCGCCGCGGCTTCCTGCGCAGTGGGGGCAACACCTGCCCGCGCAGCGGCGCGGGCAGCCCACCTGGCGGCAACAGCGTACGAACCGATGACCACCAGCAGGAACAGCGGGATGGAGAGGAGAGCCGGGGGCGCTGTGGGCCTGTCCGGTCCGGTCCCTCCCTGGGGACCCTGCAGGCCGAGGGTGACAGCAAGGGCCAGGGAAGTGAGTCCCAGCGCGGCGATGGTGCCGCGGGCCATGCCTTCGCGGCGGTGGAGTTCCCAGGCAGTCGCCTCCGGCCGGGGCGGGAAGGCTCGCACTGACACGGCAGCCAGCCCGGCCAGGAAAACCGTCATGCCCGCGGCAAGGAACTGCGTGAAGGACATGTCCGGCAGGCCGGGATAGAGGGACCAGCCGTACGCGAAGAATCCGGCGGTGGCCGCGAGCGCGGCGACGAAGGTGAGCCAGACGGGCCCCCGGCCGTGACTGATGTTCCGTGCAGATGCTGTTGTTGTTTTCCCCATGTACCGAGCCTAGCCCGGTCGCCTGGGCGCTTTCCTGTGGCCGGGATTACCGCAGGGATTTGCCTCACCATGGCCTGTCCACCCCAGGCCCGGTGTCCGGCCGGTCGAGGTATTCGTTACGTGCGCCGCTCTCCAGCCGCTCCCGCAGCGCGTCCCGGGCCTGCTGTTCCAGCTGCTGCAGCCGGGAGGCGTCCGGTTGTTCCGGTTGTTCCTCCCCTTGGGGTTCCTCCCCTGCATCTTCGCCCCCGTCACCGGCGGCAAGTGCGGCACTGAGCCGGTCTTGGGCTTCGGCCAGCCGGCTGCCCTCGCCGGCGTCGTTGTACCCGGAGCCGTTGCCGGCGTCGGTGAAACACCCGGCCGGGGACTGTTCGACGGCGGCGAGCGCCTCGGTGAGCAGTTGGTGCTTTTGTGCGGGGTCGGCAGCGCCTTCGCTGAGGCGTTCCGTGGCCAGCACCAGGTTGACGCGGACCTTGCATTCATCCGGCCCGGGGTTCAGCTCCAGTGCCGCCTGGAAGTGTTCCCGGGCGGCCGCGAAGTTGCCGGCCAGGACTTCACCGTCCCCGGCAGCAAAGACTGCCTTGTGGGGTTCGATAACGTTACCGGTGAGCAGTCCGCGGGCAGCCGACGACACACCTGCGGAATCCCCGCGGCCGAACGCCCCGGCGGCGGCATCGGCAATCAGGCTGACGCTGACCAGCTTGGCCGCGATGACCAGCACCAGCAGGACAGGAAGCGCGGAAACCAGCAGCAGCCGGCGCCGCTTCCCCGGTCTCCGCACTGAATGCCTCCTCAAGACCTGTCCCGTCATAACCTGCCCCCTCGCCCGCCGGCGGGCAGCCGCGTATCGCGGAGCCGCCGGCCGGAGAGGACCAGTTCCCGCAGGCCCAGCACAAAGGCAGCCAGCGCCAGCAGCCAGGACACCTCCCCGCGGTCCGGGACCTCTCCTCCAGCGCTGTCAGCCACCGTCATGCTGCCGGGGTTGGCTTCCTGCAGCAGCGCATCCGCAGTGTCGCCGGGCGTGCGGTGGACGTACGGCACACCAAGGGTGTCCGCAATCGAGCGGAGCGCGTCCTCGTCGATCCGGGACACCGCGTCGCCGCCGCCCGCCGCCGATCCATCCTGGATATAGGCGGTCCCGGCCGAGCCGGTCCGGCCACCCTCGTACGTGCGCATGCGGCCGCCGTCGGCCGTTCCGTACCCCAGCACCGCTCCCCCATCCACCAGGCCGCTGTCCACCCCGAGCCGACCGGCCGGAGCAGCGCTGGTCTGTTCCCCGTCCCCCAGGTAAAACACAAACCGAAGCCGCTCGGGATGGCTGTCCCGGGCGGCCTGCAGGCGCTGGGCCAGCACCGGCCCTGCTGCGGTGATGCTGCTCCCCCGGGCGTAGTCGGTGATTTCCGGCGCCAGCACCCCGGCGGCCGCAGCCAGTGCGCCGGCATCGGTGGTCAACGGCAGCCGCACCACGGCTGCAGCATCGAAGGTGATCAGGGAGAACCTGCCGCCGGCCAGGCCCGTGGCCACCGCGGCGACGTCACGCTGGACTCCGGCCAGGCGGGGTTCACTGCCGAAGTCCTCGGCGGCGAGGCTGCTGGTGGTATCCACCACCAGGAATACGTCGACGTCGGCGGGCGCTGCCTGGGTAGCTGCGCCGCCCACCCCCGGGCGGAGGGCGGCGGCAAAAAGCAGCGCCAGCAGGACCCCGCGAGCGGCCCAGTCCCGCGCCGCTGCCGGTGACGACCGGTTCCGGTGGAGGTGCCACACAATGCCCGCCGTCGCGACGGCCATCAGGGGGGCCAGCAGCCACCAGGGCAGGATCGGAAGGAGGCTCATCGGTCCACCCGCCAGGCCAGGCCCACCAGCACCAGGCCCGCCAGCAGGGCAACACCCAACGGCCATGCGGACTCGTCAGTGACCACCCGCTGCGGTGCACCCTGGCGTGCCGCCGCTTCCGTGCGCTGCACCTCGCGGACAATCGACCCCACTGCCGCCGGAGAGTCCACCGGGTAATACGCGCCACCGGTGGACTCGGCCGCCGCCCGCAGGGTGGCACCTTCCTGCCCGGGCTTGTCGCCGTAGTCGAAGTCCGCCGGGTTCAGTGCATGGATCCTGATGCCCTTGTCCCTGGCCAAGGCTGCGGCCTCGGCCAGCGTAAAAATAGGGTCGCCGGAGATGAAGTTGTCCGTGGCCAGCACCAGCGACCGTGAGCGGCTGCCATCGTCCGGTCCGGGGAATCCCTGGCTGCACGAAACCACGCCGTCACCGATCAGCGACGACCCCGGCGCCACCCCTGTCCCGGCGAAGAAGGCAGCGTCGCCGGGACCGCCCTCGAAGGCGTTGCGCGCCCGCACCAGCTGCTCCGCCACCAGCTGGTAGTCATCCGTCAGCGGAAAGACCTGGGCTGCGGAGGAGTCAAACATCATCAGGCCGATGCGTTCGCCGTCGAACTCCCGGGCCAGGTCCTGGAACACCCCGACGATGGCGGCATCGGCGCTGGCCATGGAGGCTGACGTATCCAGGCACAGCATAATGTCCCGGCTGTGCTCCGCCGGTGTGGTCACGGTGGCGCTCACCGGCCTCGCGGCAGCAGCCAGGGCCGCCAGCAGCAGCACCACGGCAGCACCGGCCATCACCACCAGCATCCTGCGGTGGCGCCGCAGGGCATCCCGGTACTCGGGCAAGGCGGTCAGCCGGTCCGTATGCGCCACAGCCCGGTGCCGGCCGTCCTTGTCCCGGCGGATGAACCACCAGGCCACTGCAGCGCCTGCCAGGATCCCCGCCGGGAGAATCCACCAGTACATCAGCTCCATGCCCGCACCGCTTCCCGGGCCGCTGCTGCGGACGCCGTAACGGACGGCAGCGGTTCAGCGGCGAACTCGCCCGGATAGATCCTGCCGATGGCCTCGGCCACCCCGGGCAATGGCTGCTCCCGGATGTCCGCCAGCGTCATCCGGGTCATGTCCTGACCGGTGGCATCCCGGATGAAGAGGCGCAGCAGGAGGCTGAGCTCCTGGTGTGCGGCGCGTTGCGGGAGCGCCCCGGTTCCGGCCGCTGTCTCCACCTCGTGGATCCGGGCCAGGTAATGCTCCTTCAACCCGGCAGCCGGCAGCATGGCGGCGGGGCTGTCCGGTGCGGTCCGCGCGCGGGGTTGCGGGGTGGCTGCCAGGACGGCAACAATCCACCCCACCGCGAGCGCAGCCAGGAGCAGGCCTGCCCACAACCACAGCGGGCTGTAGCCCAGGGGCGCGTAGAAGCCCTGGTCATCCGCCACGGCGGTGGCTTTCCAGAAGCGAGAAGATGGCGGGGACCACCTCATGGCTGGAGCCCGCGTACCCTTCGGTGATACCGGCCCGGCGCAGCATGGCGCTGCGGGACGCATCCCGCTCCGTCCGGGCCAGCTGATATGCGGCCAGCACCTTGGGCGAGGCTGCCACGGGATGGACGACGGCGGCCCGCCCCACCACATCCCGCAGTGCTGTCCCGCGCCCGGCCGGGTCCGCAGCGGGCGCCGGTGCGGTCAGGTCCGCGTCCCGGATGGTCAGCCACAGGATTTCGTGCTGGGCACGAAGCCGCCGGAGCTGGCGTTCCGTGGTCTCCGCCACGGCGCCCTCGTCCGCCACCACAAACAGCAGCATCCGGCGGCGGAAGGTGCGCTCGACGAACCCGAGTTGCTCCCCGGGGGCACTGGGCGCGCTGTGGCGGCCGACGTCGTCCACTTTCCGGAGGATCCGCTCGAGGTTGGCTTCGCCGGCCTTGACCGGCAGGGCCCGCGTGCCGGTGGTATCGCCATGGACAAGCCCCACGGGGTCGCCGTGGTTCAGCGCCAGGGACCCCAGCACCCCCAGCGCCATCACGGCGATGTCCTTCTTGGGTTCGCCGCCCAGGGACTCGGCCGCCATGTTCCTGCCGGTGTCCGCCACCAGCAGCACCTGCTGCTGCCGGACTGCCACATAGCGCCGGATCAGTGGCGAGCCGTGCCGTGCGGAGGCCTTCCAATCGATGTCGCGGACTTCGTCGCCGGGAACGTAGGCCCGCAGGTCGTCGAAGTCCAGGCTGCGGCCCTTGAAGACCGAGCCGTATTCCCCGTCCAGGAGGCCACGGGCTTTCCGGTGGGCGAAGATGAACATCTTCGACTTCACCCGGTGCAGGAGTGCAGTCATGCAGCCCTACGGCGTCTGCACGGCATTGACCACCGCGTCGATCACGGTTTCCACCGGCACCTGCTCGGCGACGGCGTCGAACCCCAGGATCAGGCGGTGCCGGAGGATCCGGTGGGCCAGGGCCTTCACGTCCTCGGGGATCACGTGGTCTCGCCCTTCCAGCAGGGCACGCGCCCGGACGGCCTGGCTGAAGGCGATGCTGGCGCGGGGACTCGCACCGAATTCGATGTACCCGGCGAGGCGGGGATCGATGTACTGGGCGGCATTGCGGGTAACGAAGACCAGGCCCACGATGTAATTGACGATGGCCGGGTCGAGGTAGATCCGCCGGACGGTGTCCTGCACAGCGGACACGGCGGCCAGGGACGCGGCGGCGGGCGGTGCCTGCTCCTTGCTGTACACGCCGGCGTCGATCCGCCGGATGATTTCCGCCTCTTCCGCCGGTGTGGGGTAGTCCAGGACGTCTTTGAGCATAAACCGGTCCATTTGCGCCTCGGGCAGCTGGTAGGTGCCTTCCTGCTCGATGGGGTTCTGCGTGGCCAACACCAGGAAGGGCGCCGGCAGCGGGTAGTCCCGGCCGCCGATGGACGTCTGCCGTTCCTGCATGGCCTCGAGCATGGCGCTTTGGGTCTTGGCGCTGGACCGGTTGATTTCGTCGAGGAGCACAATGTTGGCGTGGACGGGGCCCAGCTGCGTGGAGAACGTCCCGGTGGAAGCGTCGTAGACCTGGGTGCCGACGATGTCGCTGGGGAGCAGGTCGGGGGTGCACTGGATCCGGCGGAAGTCGCCGCTGACGGCCTCGGCCACCGTTTGGGCCGCGGTAGTTTTGGCCAGGCCCGGAACGCTTTCCAGGAGCACGTGGCCACCGGTCAGCAGTCCCACCAACAGCGATTCGCGGAGCCGGGACTGGCCCACCACTTTGGTTTCGAAACTCCTGGTGATGTTGGCCGCGACCTGTTGTGCCCTGGCCAGTTCCGCCGGTTCAATCCTTGCGGCGGCACGGGTCTGCTGCACTGGTGGTCCCCCTGGCTGGCTGGTTGATGGGTACTGGCGGGCGCCTGCACTCCGCCCGCCATCCTATCCAAGCCGGATGCGGTGGAGGCGGCAATGGGGACCACTCCCCATCCGCGCCCGGCAGGTCTATCCTGATGCCATGAGCGAGCTTCCAGCCAGTTACAAGGAGTTTCTCGCCGACAAGAGCGAGATGTTCGTGAACACCGTCAAGCCGGTCCTGCAGCAGTCTGCTGCGGATGGACTGCACGGGGTCCGCGTGGTGTACAACCCCGGCTCAACCGGCCACCAGGCGCACCTCGATGAGACCCTTCCGTTCGGGGTTGTCCTCGAGGACATCGACTAGCCGGCCTGTCCGGCTGCTGTGCCCGACCTCCTGATGTCAGTTTTCCAGCAGGAGGCGCTGGGCGCGGGGGGCCAAGGTGTGTTCCAGGACCAGCGACGCGGCACCAATGGCCCCGACGTCCTCGCCAACGCCGGTTCCCACCACATCGATGGGGTGGATCAGCCGGGCGGCGCTGCTGGCGTCAAGGAGCGGGGGCAGCAGTTCCAGGTAGCGCTCCGACAGTCCGCTCCAGAACGGGCCACCGAAAACCACCCGTTCAATGTCCAGGGTGTTGGCGACAACAGACACCGCCCGCGCCACCAGCACGGCGGATTTGTCGATGATGGCGGAAGCCTTTTCGTTGCCCTCGGCTGCCAGGCTGCACAGCCGCGAGAACTGCTGCTGGATTTCGGCTCCGCTGCTGCCCGCCGGCGGACCATCCAGGATTCCGGCGGCCTGGGCCTCCGCGACCAGTACCTGCGGGATGCAGGAGGACTTGACGCAGCCGCGCTGGCCGCAGTCGCAGGGCGGGCCGTCCGGATCCACCATGATGTGGCCGATCTCGCCGGCGTTGCCTGACGTGCCACGGACCACTTCGTCGTTGAGGACGATGCCGCAGCCAATACCGGTGCCCATGTACATAAAGATGAAGCTGCCGGAACCGCTGGGGCCGCCGGCCCAGGTCTCGGCCACGGCGGCGCTGGTCACGTCCTTGTCCACCAGGACCGAGTAGCCCGTCGCTGCGGAGAGGGCGTTGCGCAGTTCCACCCGGTCCCAGCCGGGAAGCAGTGGCGGGTCAACCACCGTGCCGTTATCCAGGTCGATCGGCCCGGGAGTGGCCAGTCCCAGGCCGGCTATCAGGCTCTGGTCCACCCCGGATGCAGCCACAACGGCGGCGATCTCCGCGGCAATGGTGGCGATGACGGCGGCCGGGTCGCTGCCGCCCGGCGTGGCAATGCGGGAATGCTGCACCACCGCCCCTACGAGGTCCAGCACCACCACGGTGGTGACGGCCGGGTCCAGGTGGACCCCCAAGGCGTACATGCCGGCAGGGTTGAGGCGCAGGATGGTCCGCGGCTTGCCGGGGCCGCTGCCTTCCTTGCCGGCTTCGATGATGAGGTGCTGGTCAAGGAGCCGGCGGGAAATATTGGAGATGGTCTGCGGGGACAGGCCCACAATCTGGGCCAGCTCCACCCGGCTCATCCCGCCGGAGGACCTGCGGATGGCATCAACGATCACCGTGAGGTTGAAGTCCCCCATTTTGGGCAGGTTGGTTCCGCGCCTCGGTGAGGATGGGCGGATCTCAGTCACTTCTTCCCCTATACCTTTACTGCGTTGCAGTGGTGATTCTTGAATCGTACGTTACGCCCTCCCGCAGGCCATACGTCTGTCCGACGGCGCGGCGCGCGGTAATTCAGCGGTCAGCGCAAGGCCCGCCGCACGGTCCGTGCCACCAGGAATTTTGGGTTCTGCCCCCGGACATCGGTGGCCCCCACCTCGCGTTCGAGTGCCGGCAGGTACGGGAGGTGCCGGTTGTAGACGGTCCAGAGTTCACCGCCCGGTGCCAGGACGCGTGCGGCGGCGCTGATCAGTTTCAGGCCGGCACCGGCATGGATTCCAGCGCCCACGTGGAAGGGCGGGTTCAGCAGGACCAGGTCCGCGCTGCCCGCCGGCAGGGTGCTGAGTGCATCGTCCTGCAGGACACTGATCCGGTCCGCCAGGTTGTTGGCGCGGGCCGTTGCGAGCGCTGAAGCCACGGCGGCCGCTGACTGGTCGCTGGCGGTGACCACTGCCCCCGGGAACCTGCGGGCATACATTGCCGCCAGGATGCCCGTGCCGCAGCCCAGATCCACCGCGTGCGCCGCTGCGGGCATGTCGGGCAGGAAGTCCAGCAGGAACCGGGTGCCGATGTCCAGCTTCGGGCCGGCGAACACGGCACCGTGGGCGGCGACCGCCAGTTCCAGCTCCGCCAGGTGTTCCAGCACGGGGAACTTGGTGGCCGGCGCATCCGGCCGCGGCCAGGATGCCAGGATGACCCGGGATTTCTGCCGCGCCAGTTGCGGCTGGACGGTGGTGAAGTACTGTTCCAGCACCCGGTTCATGCCCAGCGACATGTGCTTCACCCGGCCGCCGGCCAGCACCACCGCGTCCCGGTCCGCATGCAGTGCCACGGCCGCGGCGATCTCCTCCAGTTCGGCCAGGGTCTTAGGCAATTGGAGGAGCACCGTCCCCGCACCGGCCAGCAGGTCCGCCCCGAGGGGGAGCTGCTCAAACCGGGCACCGGGTCCGGCGTTGAGGCGCAGCGCCCGCTCGCCGGTCACCAGGTCCTGGTGCACCCGCAGGTCCTCCGGTTCCAGCACGGCGCCGGCGCCGAGGGTCAGGGCACCATAGCGGTCCCCGACCACGGCGATCCGGGTGCCCGCGCGTCCTTCGGCAGCCGCGGTCTCGAGCAGGAGCCGGTCGGTGGCGTCCCAGGCATGGAGGTTTGCCGCTTCCACGTCGGGCCGCCGGCGCAGGCCGGCGAAAAGGTCATCACTGATGTGTGCTGGCTGGTCCATGCTGTTTTCGGGTTCTCCCTCGGTGGTCATTGCTGCCGTCCTTGCGCCGGTGCGGCCAGCTGCGGCAGCTTGAGGAGCGTTGCCACTGCCGCCCGGCCCGCCCGGTTCGCGCCGATGGTGGACGACGACGGCCCATACCCCACGAGATGCACGCGCGGCTCGGCTGCCACTTGCGTTCCGGCCATCGCAATTCCGCCGCCGGGTCCCCGCAGGTGAAGCGGGGCAAGGTGCTCCAGTTCGGCGCGGAAGCCGGTGGCCCACAAGATGACGTCCACCTTCAGCAGCTCCCCGGTGGCGAGGCGGACGCCGTCGGGCGTTAGGGACGTAAACATGGGCTGCCGGTCCAGGGCTCCCCTGGCGGCTGCGGCACGGAGGGTGGGGGTCCAGAGCAGGCCGGTCACCGACACAACGCTTTGCGGCGGCAGGCCCTGCCGCACCCGCTCTTCCACGAGCGCCACGGCGTCGTGGCCGGCCCGGCCATCGAAGCCGCTGTCCCGCCATACGGGCGGGCGGCGGGTGAACCAACTGGTACTGGTGACCAGCGAGATTTCGGCGAGCAGGCCCACCGCTGAAATCCCGCCGCCCACCACCGCAACGTGGCGGCCCGAAAATTCCTCCGCCGCCACGTAGTCGGCCACGTGCAGTTGGCGGCCACGGAAGCCGGCCTGGCCCGGGTAGATGGGCCAGAACGGCCTTGTCCAGGTGCCGGTGGCGTTGATGACCGCCCGGGCGGACCACACGCCGTCGTCAGTGGTGATCCGCAGCCTGCCGAGGGGGTTGCTGTCTTCCCTGCTGACGGAACGGACTTTGACGGGCCTCCTGATGGCCAGTGCCAGTTCCTCCTCATATCCGCCGAAGTAGCGGCTCAGGAACTCCGAACTCGGTTCCGCGGGATCCACCGGGGGCTTGGCCGCACCCGGCAGGTCGCTGATGCCGTTCACGGTGCCCATCCGAAGGCTTTTCCACCGGTGCCGCCAAGCGCCGCCCGGACCGTCTTCGGCGTCCAGGACCACGTGGTCCAGGCCGCGCCGCAACAGGTGGTACGCGGCGGACAGGCCGGCCTGGCCGGCGCCGATGACCACAACGTCGGCAAGGGCAGGGTTCACTCCCCCATGATAGTCGCGTCCCGACACCGGAAAATTCCCTGCTCCAGGGGCGCTGACAACGGCGGGGACCGGCCTTAGTGTTGGCCCAAGGACGTGCATGACGGTTGCCGAGGGTACTGGCCAGCGGCGGGGAGGCCGTCCGGGAAGGCAGGACCGCCGTGGCCGCAGGGACTGGACATGCTGACCGGCTTGCCGCAGCACTGGGGGTGGTGCTGGGCACGGAAGGCATTCCGCTGCGCCTGCGCGCGTGGGACGGTTCAGAGGCAGGGCCCCTGGGTGCACCGATCCTGGAGTTCCGGTCCCGGCGCGCGCTCCGGCGGATTTTGTGGTCGCCAGGCCAGCTGGGGCTCAGCCGCGCTTACGTGGCCGGCGAAATCGACACCCCGGGCGATATCTTCGCTGCCTTCACGGCGCTGAGCTCGGCAGGAAAGTTCGCCGAACCGGGCCCGTTCCGCCGACCCACGGCAGGGGAACTGCTGGTTTTGGTCCGGGCAGCCGTCCGGCTCGGCGCCCTGGGGCCCAACCCTGCGCCGCCAGCCGAGGAGGCGAAGGTCCGCCGGACGGGGCGGCTGCATACGCGCCGCCGGGACTCCGCGGCCATCTCCCATCACTACGACGTGGGCAACGACTTCTACGAACTGGTCCTGGGCCCGTCCATGGTGTACTCCTGCGCGGTGTGGGAGGGGATTCCGGCGGACGGTGCGGACGGCCACGGGACAGGCAACGGCCTGGTTGAAGGTCTGGACGCCGCCCAGGAAGCCAAGGTGGACCTGGTGTGCCGCAAGCTCGGGCTGCAGCCGGGCATGCGGGTGCTGGACGTGGGCTGCGGCTGGGGCAGCTTCGCCCTGCATGCTGCCAGCCGGTATGGCGCCACGGTGGTGGGTGTCACCCTCTCGGCGGAGCAGGCTAAGCGGGCCCGCGAACGGGCTGCGGATGCGGGCGTGGCGGACGCAGTGGACATCCGGGTCCAGGACTACCGCGATGTTCCGGATGGCCCGTTTGACGCCATCAGCTCAATCGGCATGTCGGAGCATGTCGGGCGGGCCGGGACGCCTGGCTATGCGGCCACGCTGTTCGGTTTGCTCAAGCCCGGCGGGAGGCTGCTGAACCACGCGATTTCCTGGAACGCCGGGGTCACCAGCCCGGACCCGGACTCGTTTATCCCCCGGTATGTCTTTCCTGACGGGGAAATGATCAGCCTCGCGGAGATGGCGGCGGCGCTGGAGACCGCCGGCTTCGAGATCCTTGACGTCGAGGCGCTGCGCAGGCACTACGCGCTGACACTGCGGGCGTGGGTCAACCGGTTGGAGGCCGGCTGGGACCGTGCGGTGGAGCTCGCCGGCCCTGGCCGGGCCAGGATCTGGCGCCTCTACATGGCGTCCAGCGCCCTGGGCTTTGAAAACAACCTGACCGGCGTCAACCAGGTGCTGGTCCGGCGGCCCGGCGGGGCGGAGCCGCCGCTGCGGCGGACGGAATGGCTCTGAACCGGTCGCTGCCGCCGGCAACAACAAAGGGAACCACCGGCGCCGGTGGTTCCCTTTGTTGTTTGGTGGAGCTGAGGGGACTCGAACCCCTGACCCCCTGCATGCCATGCAGGTGCGCTACCAGCTGCGCCACAGCCCCAAAACCTGCCGCCTCAACGGTAACCCGCGAAGCAACCTGATCAGCTTAATGCACTTTGGTGTTCCGCGCCAATCGGAGGTTCACTCAGGGGCGTATTTACCGTTTCCTGCCACCAGCACCCGGCACGGACGTGATCTGTCGATGGCCCCGCCATGCCCCGCTGAGGTTGCGGGAGGCCGGCGATGTATCGCTGCTGGTCGTGGAGACCATGATGGCGTTCGCGGATACAAAAAAGTCCGCCGGAATCATGATGATTCCGGCGGACCGTTCGGTGGAGCTGAGGGGACTCGAACCCCTGACCCCCTGCATGCCATGCAGGTGCGCTACCAGCTGCGCCACAGCCCCGAACTACTGCTGTTCTTCGATGTTTTCCCGGGTTTCCCCGAAGCAACTCAAATATCTTAGAACAGCAATTCCGAAAATTCCAAATCGGGTATATTCGCCCGGATGGTGCGGAACTATTCGCCCTCGGCCGTAACTGCAGCCTTAGCGGACGTGTCATCCCCGAGCTGGAGATCCACAACGGGGCAGTCCTTCCACAGGCGCTCCAGGGCGTAGAAAACACGGTCTTCCTCGTGCTGTACGTGGATGACGATGTCCGCGTAGTCCAGCAGGACCCAGCGGCCACCGGAGCGGCCTTCGCGACGCACGGGACGGAGGTCCTGCTTGGCGAGTTCCTCTTCGATGCCATCAACGATGGCGTTCACCTGGCGTTCGCTCGGTGCCGAGGCGATCAGGAACACATCGGCCAGCGCCAGGCGCTCACTGACGTCCAAAGCCACGATGTCCTGGGCGATCTTGTCGGCGGCAGCCTTGGCGGCGGTACGGGCAATGCTGATGGATGATTCTGTAGCAGTCATGGGACTTCCTTGTTGTTATTAAAAGCTGTGATGTTCGGCGGAGCCGGTCAGCGGGACATGCCGCTGATGATCAGGACGATGCCCGAGACGAGTGCCACGATGCCAAAAACCAGGATGCAAAGTTGAAGCAGGCGGTTCCGCTGCGCCCTGCCGAGCCCCGCGGTGGCAGCGTCGAGGGGGTCCAGCCCATGCGCGGATGCAGCCGGGATGCGTGGCAGGTCCGCAAAGAGGTCGTCTGGGGAGCTTTCGGCTGGAACGCCTGGAACGGGGGCCGCAGCTTTCCGTGCGGCAGCTTCCGCCCGGGCAATCACCTGGGACGGGCTGGTGCCGGCGTCCGGGGCGGGCCGACCGGCGCGTGGTCCGGGCGGGTTCTTACGGCCCGGACCGGAGGCGGCTTTGCTACCGGGCCGGGTGACCACTGGAACATGGGACGTGGCGGGGCGCTTCATGACCGGCCGGTCGAAGCCAGGTACTTCGACAAACTCCAGGGGTGTCACCATGGCCAGGTTATCTGCGGTGGACGGTGCCGGCTTGCTTGCCCCGGCCCGCCGGTTGACCGCGGCCGCCCGCTCAGCAAGTGCCACTTGCTCAGCCAGGACTGCGGGGTCCACGGCTTCGGGATCCGCGGTCTTCGGGTCCAGTGAAGCAATGTGCTCCATCTTGGCGATCTGGTTCCTGGCCTGCTCGGCAATCAGTGCCCGCGCTGCCAGAGCCTGTTCCACCGTCATGCCCTTGGGGCCAGGCTCGGTGCCCGGCGCGGCAGGGACAGCGGGCTTGGCAAGCTGGCCTGCGGAGGCCTGCTCCGGCGCCGGAACGATTGGCGTGGCAGCCGTAAGGGCCTGCTCCTTGAGCTGCTGCAGGCGGATTTGGCGGCGGGTGAGCGGACCGCCGTCGGCCTGCTGCCCGTCTGCTATTTCCTGCTCCTTCAGCGTACGCAGCGCCGCGCGATCGCGGGCACGGATCTGGGAGGACCGCTGGGTGGACGTATCCTCCGGTGCGGCATCAGCAGGTTTGTTGGCGGCTCGCTTGGCAGGGGCAGGCTTTGCCGGATCCGGTTTAGCCTGTTCAGCCTGTTGAGCCTTGGCGGCAACGGGCTTGGCCGCTTCAGGCTTCACCGCAGCAGGCTTGGCCACTTCAGGCTTCACGGCAGCAGGCTTGGCCGCTTCAGGCTTCACCGCGCCGGGTTTGGCCGGTTGCGGCTTGGCTGGTGCGGGTTTCGCTGCGGCAGCCTTTGATGAAGCGGCCGGGCCGGCCGGCTTGGCCGGGACGGGCTTCGCCGGAGCTGCCGGCGCCGGAACAGCCTTGGTGGGTGCCGGTTTCATCGGAACGGGCTTGGCCACGGCGGGCCGCTTTGCCTGCGGTTGCCCGCCCTGGCCCTGCTTTACGGAAGGCGCCGCCGAGTCAGGTTGCTTGGTTTCGGCCTGTTTTGTGGCAGGCAGCGGCGCAGCATCCGGCTGGCCGGCAGCGGGAAGCTGGTCGACTTGCGCGGACACCTGTCCAGCTTCCCTTGCCTGGCGGAGTTCCCGGCGGCTACGGAAGGTTGGCTGTTCCTGACTCATTAGGGACTCATTCGGTACTGGCGGGTTCACGTGCTTCGGAAGTTGGATTGGTGACGGCGGTACGCTCATCCGCATACAGGCCGTACTTGGCGATGTACTGGACCACACCGTCCGGCACCAGGTACCACACGGGGTTGTTCCCCGCCACGCGGGTGCGGCAATCGGTGGACGAAATCGCCATGGCCGGCACCTCAAGGAGGCTGACGTCCGTGCGGCCCATCCCGTCCAGGACGTGCCCGGGCCGCGTGACCCCCACAAAGTGGGCCAGCGACCACAGTTCGTCGATGTCCTTCCAGGACAGGATCTGCGCCAGGGCGTCCGCGCCCGTGATGAAGAAGAGGTCCGCATCCGGGCGCTGGGCCCGCAGGTCGCGGAGGGTATCGATGGTGTATGTGGGGCCGGGCCGCTCCACATCCACCCTGCTGACCGTGAACCGCGGGTTTGAAGCCGTGGCAATCACTGTCATCAGGTAGCGGTGCTCAGAATCACTGACCTGCTTGTGCGATTTCTGCCAGGGCTGCCCGGTGGGCACAAACACCACTTCATCAAGGTTAAACTGCGCAGCAACCTCGCTGGCAGCCACCAGGTGTCCATGGTGGATGGGATCAAACGTCCCGCCCATAACGCCCAGCCGGAGCCTGCCCTTGGCGGCACCGCTGTGGTGGAGAACGCCGGAAATGTTAGTGGCCCTGCCCGTGATCGTGCTTGTTGGGGTGCTGGCGGTGCGGATCCGCGTGCTCCTCCGTGATGCTGTGGCGGTTGCCCAGGTTGGAGTAGGACAAGGTGATGAACATCAGCACCAGCAGGATGCCGAAAATGACCGCGCCGAAGACCCACGGCTCGGCCCACAGCGGAGCGAGTTCGTGCTCTTCGCCTTCTGCGGCAACTGACATGGCGATCTGCTGGAACAGCATTTTCTCCCCTAAGGCTCAAGGTTTTCGGGCAGCGGCAAACGCGCTGCTGCAGGCTTCTGGTCTATATTACCGCGTTGCTACCCGCGGACCTGGCCTTCGCCCTGGACGATCCATTTGGTGGTGGTCAGCTCCGTCAGTCCCATGGGGCCGCGGGCGTGCAGCTTCTGGGTGGAGATGCCCACTTCGGCCCCCAGGCCCAGTTCCCCGCCGTCGGTGAACCGGGTGGACGCGTTGACGATCACTGCGGCGGAGTCAATCTCGGCGATGAAGCGTTCGGCGTTGGCGAGGTCGTTGGTCAGGATGGCTTCGGTGTGGCCCGTGGACCACTTCCGGATATGGCTGACGGCGTCGTCAAGGGTGTCCACCATGGCGACGGCAAGGTCCAGGTCCATGTACTCCGTGCCCCAGTCCGCGTCCGTGGCCGGAACGGACTCGATGGACGCGGGCAGGGCGGCGCGGATCCGCTCGTCGGCGTGCAGCCGGACCCCCGCGGCCTGCAGGGCAGCGGCGACGGCGGGCAGGACGGTGGAGCCAGAGTGCACCAGGAGCGTTTCCACGGTGTTGCAGACGCTGGGGCGCTGGGTCTTGGCGTTCAGCAGGATCTCCACTGCCATGTCCACGCCGGCGGACTCGTCGATGAAAATGTGGACGTTGCCCTCCCCCGTTTCGATGACGGGGACCGCGGAGTTGGTGACCACGGTCTGGATCAGCTCGCGGCCGCCGCGGGGAATCAGGACATCAACCCTGCCGCGGGCACGCATCAGCACCGTGGCCCCGGCGCGGCCGTACTGGTCCACGGTCTGGACGGCGTCGGCGGGCAGGCCCACGGATTCCAGGGCTTCGCGCAGCACCCGCACCAGGACGCCGTTGGTGGCTTCAGCAGCGCTGCCGCCCCGAAGGATCACGGCGTTGCCGCTTTTGAGCGCCAGGCCGGCGATGTCCACGGTGACGTTGGGACGGGCCTCGTAGATGGCCGCCACCACACCCATGGGAACGTTGACCTGGCGGAGCCGCAGCCCGTTGGGAAGGGTCTGGCCGCGGACCACGTTGCCTACGGGATCGGGCAGGCCGGCAAGGTTGTCCAGCGCGGACACCAGCCCGGCGATGCGGGTCCTGGTGAGGGTGAGCCGGTCAAGCATGGCTGCGGAGGTACCGTTGGTTTTGCCTGCCGCAACGTCGCGGGCGTTGGCGGCAAGGATGGCGTCGGCGCTGTCCTGCAGGGCCTTGCCGATGGCCTCGAGGCCGCGGTCCTTCCACGCCCGGTTGGCCATCGCCATCCGGCGTGAGGCCTTGCGGGAGCGGTCAGCGATGGCATGCACCGCTGCCTCGACGTCAGCCTCGGACAGCGGGGCATCAACCGTCACCGGCGCGGCGGCAGGCGCCACGGCGTCCGCCGGGAAACCGGCGGCGGTGTTTTCGGAGGTGTCAGCAGCTGTGTGGGTCAGGGCCTCAGTCATCCTTCAAGTTTAGGCGAGGACGGGGCTTACACCAGCACCAGGTCGTCAACATGAACAACTTCCCGGTCATAGCCTGTGCCGAGCTCTTCCCCAAGGTCCCGGGTGGACCGGCCCAGCATGCGCGGCAGCTCAACGGCCGAGTAGTTCACCAGGCCGCGGGCCACGACAACGCCGTCGGCACCGGCGATCTCCACGGCATCGCCGGCCTCGAAGTCGCCCTGCACAGCCGAGATGCCGGCCGGCAGCAGGGAGGTGTGGCGGTGGCGGACGGCCTGGACGGCGCCGTCGTCGAGGACCAGGCGGCCCTGGACGGAGGCCACATGGGCCAGCCACAGCAGCCTGACGGGTTTGCGCGCGCCGTTCACGGTGAACCAGGTGCCAACGTCCTCGCCGCGCAGCGCAGCGGCGGCGTTAGGTGTGGAGGTCACCAGGGTGTGGATCCCGGAGCCGGCAGCCATGCTGGCGGCCTCCACCTTGGTGAGCATCCCGCCGGTTCCCACCCCGGCCTTGCCGGCTTTGCCGATCGACACTGCCTCGAGGTCGCGCGGACCGGTGACCAGGGGAATCCGGGTGGCACCCTGGGCGGGCGGCCCGTCATAGAGGGAGTCGACGTCGGACAGCAGGACCAGCGCGTCCGCACGGACCAGGTGCGCCACGAGGGCGGCGAGGCGGTCATTGTCACCGAACCGGATCTCGTGGGTGGCGACGGTGTCATTTTCGTTGACCACCGGCACCACGCCGAGGTTCAGCAGCCGGTTCAGGGCGCGGAAGGCGTTGGTGTGCTGGCTGCGCCGCATCAGGTCCTCTGCGGTCAGCAGCACCTGGCTGACAGTGACGCCGTGGGCGCCGAAGGCCTGGGTGTAGCGTGCCATCAGCAGGCCCTGGCCTACGCTTGCCGCGGCCTGCTGGGTGGCCAGGTCTCGGGGGCGTTTGGCCAGGCCAAGGGGCGCCAGGCCCGCCGCGATGGCGCCGGAGGAGACCAGGATGATCTCGGTGCCTGCATTGCGCTTGGCGGCCAGGGCGTCAGCGAGGGCCGTCAGGGACTGCTCGGAGATGCCGCCTTTGATGCTGGTGAGCGACGAGGAACCCACCTTGACCACGATCCGGCGGGCCTGGGCGAAGACACTTCGGTCCAGGGCCGCGCCGGGCAGGGCGCTACTGGTCATCGTCTGCGCCCAGTCCACTCTCCTTGAGGGGCTTCGCTACGCGGCGGCTGCTCACGGACTCGGTCCAGATGCCGGCCTTGCGCTCGGCCTCGAGTTCGGCCCTGGTGGCGGCCCTGGCGTCCTTGCGTTCCTGCTGCTCGTCGCGCTTCTGGCCGCGGGTGGGGCGGTCGCCGATGTCGGCGAAGCGGACGTCGGTGCCGCGCGGGGAGGCCAGGAGTTCCGCGCCGGCCATCATGGTGGGTTCCCAGTCGAAGACAACGCCGTCGTCCTCGCCGATGACCACCATGTCGCCGGGCTTGGCGCCCTGCTTGAACAGTTCGGTTTCGACGCCCAGCTTGGCCAGCCGGTCCGCGAGGTAGCCGATGGCTTCTTCGTTGGTGAAGTCGGTCTGCTTGACCCAGCGCACCGGCTTGTCGCCAATGACGCGGAACAGCGGCTCCAGGGCCTTTTCCTCCCGACGGATCTTGAAGCCGGATTCGTTGACGGCCCGGGGGCGGAGCACGGGCGGCTGCACCTTGGGCGGTGCAGCGGCCAGCGAGTCGCGGGCGGCCTTGACGATCTCAGCCATGGCGAAGCCCAGCTGGCGCAGGCCCTCGTGGCTCGTGGCGGAGATTTCGAAGACGCGGTAGCCGCGGGATTCCAGCTCGGGGCGGACGAATTCGGCCATGTCCTTGCCGTCGGGGAGGTCCACCTTGTTCAGTGCCACCAGCCGGGGACGGTGGTTCAGGGGCACAACTTCGCCGTCCTGGCCGGCGTAGCTCATGTCCACAGCGTACTTTTCGAGCTCGGCTTCGATGACGGCGAGGTCGGAGAGCGGGTCGCGGTCCGATTCGAGGGTGCCGCAGTCCAGGACGTGCACCAGGGCAGCGCAACGCTCCACGTGGCGCAGGAAGTGGTGGCCAAGGCCCTTGCCTTCGGACGCGCCTTCGATCAGGCCGGGAACGTCGGCGATGGTGAAGCGGACTTCGCCGGCCTGGACCACACCGAGGTTGGGGATCAGGGTGGTGAACGGGTAGTCGGCGATCTTGGGCCGGGCGGCTGACATCGCGGCGATGAGGCTGGACTTGCCGGCGGACGGGAAGCCCACCAAGGCGATATCGGCAATGGATTTCAGTTCCAGGACAACGTCGCTGGATTCGCCTTCAATGCCGAGCAGGGCGAAGCCCGGTGCGCGGCGTTTCTGGGAGGACAGGGCTGCGTTGCCCAGGCCGCCCAGGCCGCCTGCGGCGGCAACGTATTCGGTTCCTTCGCCAACGAGGTCGGCCAGGACGGTGCCGTCCTTGGACTTGACCACGGTGCCGTCGGGAACGGGGAGGATCAGGGTTTCGCCGTTTTTGCCGCCGCGCCAGTCGCCCATGCCGGGTCCACCGTTGGTGGCGTGCCGGTGCGGTGCGTGGTGGTAGTCCAGCAGCGTCGTGGTCTGGTGGTCGACGCGGAGGATGACGTTGCCGCCGTCGCCGCCGTTGCCGCCGTCGGGCCCGCCCAGGGGCTTGAACTTCTCGCGGTGGACGGAAACACACCCGTGGCCGCCGGTACCGCCGGATACGTGCAGTACTACCCGGTCTACAAAGCTGGCCACGTGGATCTCCTCAGTGCTGTTTCCTGGCAGCCTGTGGGCGCCAAAACGATTGTAATGCGGTTAAAAGAACAGTGGAGCGGACCATCAGGCCCGCTCCACCGCTTCAGAACTTGGTGTTACTCTGCAGCTGCAGCAGCAACGATGTTGACGACGCGACGACCGCGGCGGGTGCCGAATTCAACGGCTCCCGGGGTCAGCGCGAACAAGGTGTCGTCGCCGCCGCGGCCTACGCCGGCACCCGGGTGGAAGTGGGTGCCGCGCTGGCGGACGATGATCTCGCCGGCCGAAACAACCTGGCCACCGAAGCGCTTGACGCCCAGGTACTGAGCGTTTGAATCACGGCCGTTGCGAGTGGAGCTCGCGCCCTTTTTATGTGCCATCTGAAATGCCTGCCTCTAAATTCTGGGGAATCTGCTGAAAAACCGAAACGGTAACCGGGTGGTTACTTGATGCCAGTGATCTTGACCTTGGTCAGTTCCTGACGGTGACCCTGGCGCTTCTTGTACCCGGTCTTGTTCTTGAACTTCTGGATGACAATCTTCGGACCACGGAGGTCCTGAAGGATCTCAGCCGTTACGGTCACCTTGGCCAGGTCAGCAGCAGCGGTGGTGATCTTGTCACCATCCACCAGGAGCAGCGCGGGCAGCTCAATGGTGCTGCCAGCTCCACCGGCGACGCGGTTCAGGGTAACGAAGTCTCCAACGGAAACCTTCTCTTGCCGGCCGCCTGCGCGGACAATCGCGTACACCACTTGGGAACTCACTTCTCTCGACGTTTATTACTAAATTTGCGTGCGGAATCCAACTCGTAAATGGCTGGTTTCTCGCTGTGCCTCAACGCCGTGGGGTCATAACCCAAGTGTTGGCGTAAGCACCGAAGATCAAGAATACGCTAATTCCGTCGTCGGCTGCAAATGAGGCTGGCAGCGGCGGGTCGCCTGTGATAGCAACCACAGGCATGTACCGGCGCGGTACCGTGCCCCACCATAGTACCGGTACCGGAGCCGGCCCGCGTTCAGGAGTGCAGCCGCGGCGCGTCGAAGAATTCCATTTCAAGCCGGCAGGAGTGCCGGAAGGCGTCCACCATGGCTGCCCGCCCGGCTTCGGAGGAGTTGCGGGCGGCTTCATCAACAATGCCGATCGCCCGCCTGGTTGCCGCAGCAAAGTCCTCATCGGCGTACGTCCGCAGCCAGGCCGCGTAGGGGTGCCCCGCCGGCTCCCCCGCCGCGACGAACTGTGCATGGAGCGTCCGGCCGACTTCCGCGTAGAGCCAGAAGCACGGCAGGACCGCGGCGGCCAGCACCGCGTAACCGCCCGACGCCGAGGCCGCGGCCAGGTGGTCGACGTAGGACTTGGTGACGGGGCCAAGGTCCGGCTGGATGGTCCGCGACGCCAGCCAGGTCCGGTGCAGCTCCGACTCGACCTCAAGGCATTGCTGCGCGGAGCCCGCCCAGAACAGCTGTTCGGCTTCGGTGGGTGCCAAGGCGCTGGCGCGGGCCAGGACCCGCGAGTAGCCGTTAAGGTACAGGGCATCCTGGGAGAGGTAGTAAGCGAACTCACGCTCCGGGAGCGTGCCGGAGACCAGGCCCTGGATGAACGGCAGTTCGTAGATGGCTGCCAGGTCCGCGGCGGCTTCCTTCCACAGCAGCGCCTCGAACCGGCCGGGCGCAGGGACGGCCGTGAGGTGGTGGAAGTGGTGGACCGGTCCGTTGCCGGCGCCGACACCCAGCCGGTCCGACGCCGAAAGGGCACCGGCCAGCCACGGCTTAACTTCGCGCAGCGCGGCTTCCCAGTCCCCCAGCCGCGCCTGCACCGTGGCCATGGCAGAGGACAGCGAGCACCCGGTGCCGTGGCTGTTCCGGGTATCCACCCTCGCGCCCGGCACTTCCACCACCTCGGGGCCAAGCAGGCCCGCCGTGTTCACCAGCGCGTCAGGGCAGCCCGGTCCCTGCAGGTGGCCGCCTTTGACCAGGATGGTGGCCCCGGTGGCGAGGGCCAGGAGCCTTCCCTGGTCCAGTGCCCCCGCCCAGGTCTGTTGGACGTCGCCGTCCACCAGGACAGCAAGTTCGGCCAGGTTGGGGGTGATCAGGTGCGCCAGCGGCAGCAGTTCCCGCAGCGCTGTCTCCGCCGGAGCCTGCAGCAGCCTGTCGCCGCTGGTGGCCACCATAACGGGATCAAGGACCACAACGGCGGGCCGCACCTCCTCGAGCCAGGTGCGGACGGTGCGGATGGAGTCAGCATCGCCCAGCATGCCGATTTTGACGGCGTCGATGGTGATGTCCGCGCTGACAGCTTCAAGCTGCCGGGCCAGGAAGTCCGCCGGCGGGATATGGACAGCCTGCACCCCCAGGGTGTTTTGCGCCGTGAGGGCCGTAATGGCGGCCATTCCATAGCCACCGTGCGCAGCGATGCTTTTAAGGTCCGCCTGCACCCCTGCCCCACCGGACGGGTCGGAACCGGCGATGGAGAGCACCCGGGGAATGACCCGGCGAATGGCTTCCGAGGTGTCCGCAGCAGGCGTGGTGGCAGCAGCAGGTGTGGCTGCGCCAGGCGCGGTAAGGGTCGAAGACAAGAGACATCCCTTCGCCGGTGCTAACCGGACAGGTTCAACGGGTGTGGATCTCAGCCGGCCCTGTGCGCGGCACCCCGTGTCGGTCCCCAGCCTAGCTGTTCCGCCACCGGTGCGGGAAAGTCGCTGCCTGTCTTAAAACGCCGGAGGCCCCGGAACCGGCACTGATGTGCGGTTCCCGGCCTCCGATGCAGGTGGGGCAGTGCCCCTGGTCCCTAGAGCTCCGACGCCGGAACGCCCACACCCAGGATGATGGGTGCAGCGGCCGGTGCCTTGGCGGCGGCAGCCGCCGCGGGCTCCGGTGCCTTAGCGGAATGGGTGTGCGCAGGGGTGGCCGACGGCGCACTCTGGTGCTGCTGCACCGAGGTTTCGTTGGCTGCGCCCTGGGCACGGCTGGCACTGCGGTTGCGGCGCGGCCGGCGCTGCGTTGACTGCTCCAGCGTGTGGTCCGAGTAGTCCTTTTCCGGGGCTGCGGCGGGCGCAGCAACGGGGACTGCAGCCGGCGCAGCTGCAACGGGTGCTGCCGCTGCGGGAGCAGCTGCAGGTGCCGTCAGCGGTTCGCCGAGGTGCGCGAAGGCTTCGGCCAGGCGGTCCAGCGTGAGCGCCGGCTGCGACTGCTGGTCACTGGCGTGCTCAACAAACGGAAGGACAACTTCCTCTCCCCCGAAGGTCAGCACCGCCCCGGGGCGTGCGGGAGCGTCGGCGTCGTGCGAACCGGCGTCCACGGGCGTGGCGGGTACCTGCCTGGCGGCGGCGATTTCGTCGTCGTGCAGGTGCGCGGCGTGCGCGGCTGCTGCGATGTTCGCCAGGGCCAGCCGGGTGGCTTCAGCCTTGGCGTGCCGCTCCGGGTCCACGGGTTCCGGGTGCACGGTGTGCGCCTGGACCGGGGCTGCCGGCGCCAGCTCGGGCTGCTGGCCGCCACGGCCGCGGCGGCGCTTGCGCTCCGGGCGTGTGCCCTGCTGGTTGTTGTCAACGCGTTCGGGGCGGGGCTCCGGGCTGCGGAAATCGTTGGGACGGTGTTCCTGCCGGGTGTCGGCGCGCTGGACGTGGTGCTCGGCTGCCACAATCGTGGCGCGGCGGTGCTCCACCGGGTCGTCGTGGGTGACCACACCGCGCCCGGCGCAGGCCTCGCACTGCTCGCCGAAGACTTCCAGGAGCCCGGTGCCCATGCGTTTGCGGGTCATCTGGACCAGGCCCAGCGAGGTCACTTCGGCCACTTGGTGCTTGGTCCGGTCCCGGCCCAAGCATTCCACCATGCGGCGCAGCACCAGGTCACGGTTGGATTCCAGGACCATGTCGATGAAGTCGATGACGATGATGCCGCCGATGTCACGGAGCCGGAGCTGGCGGACCACTTCCTCGGCAGCTTCCAGGTTGTTCTTCGTGACGGTCTCTTCGAGGTTGCCGCCGCTGCCGGTGAACTTGCCGGTGTTGACGTCCACCACGGTCATGGCTTCGGTGCGGTCGATCACCAGGGAACCGCCGGAGGGCAGGAAAACCTTGCGCTCCAGGGCCTTGTGGATCTGCTCGTCGATGCGCCAGGCAGCGAAGATGTCCTGGTCCTTGGTCCACTTTTCCAACCGGCCCACCAGGTCCGGGGCAACGTAGGTCACGTACGCCTCGATGGTGTCCCAGGCTTCCTCGCCGGAGACGATCAGCTTGGAGAAGTCCTCGTTGAAGACGTCGCGGACCACCTTGATGGTGAGGTCCGGTTCGCCGTACAGCAGTTCCGGGGCGAGGATCTTGGTGGAAGTGGACTGGCTTTCGATGCCTTCCCACTGGGCGCGCAACCGGTTGATGTCGTGCGTCAGCTCCTCCTCGGAGGCACCTTCGGCTGCGGTGCGGACGATGACACCGGCGTGCTCCGGCAGTCGGTCCTTAAGGATCCGCTTGAGGCGGTTGCGTTCGACGTCGGGCAGCTTGCGGGAGATACCGGTCATGGAACCGCCGGGCACGTACACCAGGTAACGGCCCGGCAGGGAGATCTGGCTGGTGAGGCGGGCACCCTTGTGGCCCACGGGGTCCTTGGTCACCTGGACCAGGACGGTGTCGCCGGACTTGAGGGCGTTCTCGATGCGGCGCTGCTTGCCTTCAAGGTTGACGGCGTCCCAGTTGACCTCGCCGGCGTACAGGACGGCATTGCGGCCGCGTCCGATGTCCACAAAAGCGGCTTCCATGGAGGGCAGGACGTTCTGGACCTTGCCCAGGTAGACGTTGCCGATCAGGGAATCCTGTTGGGTCTTGGACACAAAGTGCTCGGCCAGGACACCGTCCTCGAGGACCGCGATCTGGATTCTGTCGTCGCGCTGGCGGACGATCATCTGACGGTCCACCGATTCACGGCGGGCCAGGAACTCAGCCTCCGTGATCACGGTACGGCGGCGGCCGGTGTCGCGGGATTCGCGGCGGCGCTGCTTCTTGGCCTCCAGGCGGGTGGAGCCCTTAACGCTCGTCACCCGGTTGTTGACCACGGGCTCGCTGGCTGCACGGGGGGCGCGGACGCGGGTCACCGTGTTGGGCGGGTCGTCATCGCCGCCTCCGGTCAGTTCCAGGTCCTGGTCGCCGCGGCGGCGGCGCCGGCGACGGCGGGAGGTCACGCCGTCGTCCAGCTGGCCGGCCGCGTCGGAATCGTCTTCGTCCTGCTCATCGGAGCCGGCATCGTCACCGTCGCCGGTATCGGTGGCGTCGCGGTCCAGGCGGCTGCGTCCCCGGCGGCCGCGGCTGCGGCGCCGGCGGCGGCTGGCGGAATCGTCCTGGTCGCCGTCCTCGGCGTCGTCCTCATCCGGCTCTTCAACGGCAGCAGCGGGGCGCACCACCGTGGTGAGGTCCGGGGCCTGGAAAAGAACGGAGGAACCGGCGCCGGGCTCCATAAACAGGGAACCGAAGGCGGACAGCGATGCCGTGGCGGAATCGTCGGAGCCCTGCGCAGCGGGGGCTTCGAGAGGGGTGCTAAGGGGCGTTTCGTCGGGAGCCTGTGCGTCGGCTGCCGGAACCGGCCCGGCCGAGACGTGCGCGTTCAGGGCTTCTTCGGTGACCTCGGGAGCCTCGAGGGTGGGCTCCGCGAGGACGGGCTCCGCCACAACCGGCTCCGCGATGGCCGGAGCTGATGCCGGCGGGGCGACGGATTCGGTGGCCGGGGCCGGCGCGGCCGGCTCGGTGGCTGGTGCGGAAGTCTTCCGGGTGGCTACCCGGCGGCGGCGCACCGGCTTGGTTTCCGGTTCCGCCTCCGTCGCGGCAGGCGCCGGCTCAGCTGCGGCGGCTGCAGGGATGTCTGCCAGCGGGGCGGCGTCCTCGGCGAAGGCCGGCAGCGGCTCGGCTGCCTCGGGCTTCTTGCGGGCGCGGGTCCGGCGGACCGGAGCCTTGGTTTCCGCTGCGGCCGGCGTGTCGGAACCCGGGGCGGCCGTTGTGGCACCTTCTTCGGCTCCTGCAGTGCCGGCGTCGGCGGTGTCTGCCGCGGCCTTGGGGGCAACCTTGCGGCGGGTCCGGGTTGCTTTCTTCGGCGCTGTGGCGGCTTCGCCTGCCGCAGCATCTTCAGTAACGGCTGAAACCTGTTCATTTTCCATATGTGGCAACTCCTGCCCCTGACGTACCGCCACATCCGGCACCCATTGGGGCATATATTGTCAAAACCCGCGGGCGTTGACAGAAGTCAAGTGGATACCTCCAGGTTCGCACCGGCGTTGGGGTGCGGCAGCCCGTGGAGGCCGGCGGGATGTTCTGAAAACCCGTTGCTCTCCTCGAGACAACCAGGTGCCGCTCAATGGCGTCGCGGGAACCTGGTCCGGAAGCACCGAACCGTACCCTGCGCATCATTGGCGGTCTTGGGAACAAGCCACCGGACCGGAGTGCCGAATGTGGATCGGCTTCCAGCCATGACCATTCTCTCATACGCCGGGTAAATCATGGCGGAGGCCGGTCCGTCCGTCCGCCGGACCTGAAGGGGCCTGCCAGCAGGCGGCGTTACAATCGGGCAAGGAGCACCCCCACGAAAAGGACGCATACCGATGCCCAGCATTTCACCACTCAGCGGCGGTCAGGCCACAGACCGGGATCCGGACCGCAAACCCGGCCGCACCCCGTCGATGCCCACCATGACCCGCGACCGGCCGTTCGCGTGGCTGCTGGTCATCACCGGCGCCATCGGCTGGCTGGCATCAGGGACCCTGGTCCTGGAGAAGCTGGCGGTCCTGCAGGATCCCAACCACACCACGGTGTGCGATGTTAATCCGTGGATTTCCTGCGGCCAGGTCATGACCACGTGGCAAAGCTCGCTGTTCGGCTTCCCCAACATGTTCATTGGTATCGTCGCCTTCGCCGTGATCATCACCACGGGCATGGGACTGCTGTCCGGGGCGAAATTCTCCCGCTGGTACTGGCTGGGCCTGCAGGCAGGCGTCACCCTGGGCTTCGCGTTTGTGGTGTGGCTCTGGTCCCAGGCCCTGTACGACATCCACATCCTGTGCCCGCTGTGCATGATCGTGTGGGCTGCCATGATCCCGCTGACCGTCTGGGTCACCGCCAGGAACGTCACGCACGGTGTGATCCGCCTGCCCGCGGGTGCCGCACGGATCCTGGGTGAGTCCGGCTGGATCATCACCGCCCTGCTTTACGTGGCGGTTGCCGCCACCATCTTCTTCGCCTTCATCCAGGTGTTCGCCGGAACCTCAGGCTACTAGCCCGGCGTTCACCCACCGCACCCGTCCTCTCCTGCGCGAGATGACACTTAAGGCCAATGTTCCTCGGGAACATTGGCCTTAAGTGTCATCTCGCGGGACGGGCAGGTGGGGACTTAGAACCAGATCGCGATTTCCCGCTCGGCTGACTCGGGCGAATCGGAGCCGTGCACCAGGTTCTGCTGGACCTTCAGGCCCCAGTCCCGGCCGAAGTCGCCACGGATGGTGCCGGGGGCCGCGGTGGTGGGATCGGTGGTGCCCGCCAGTGAGCGGAAGCCCTCAATGACGCGGTGGCCTTCGAAGATGGCCGCCACAACGGGCCCGCTGAGCATAAATTCCACGAGCGGCTCGTAGAAGGGCTTGCCCAAGTGCTCCTCATAGTGCTGCTCCAGGAGTTCGCGGGTGGCTTCGACCTTCTTCAGCTCCAGCAGGGTGTACCCCTTGGCTTCGATCCGGGCCAGGACGGCGCCGGTCAGGTTACGGGCGACGCCGTCGGGCTTGATCAGGACGAGGGTGCGCTCTGTAGTCACAACTGCTCCAATGCGTTGGTGGGGGTTTCGGGATAAGTCTACGGGGACTGCGGCGGGCTGGATCCGGCGGCCTGGTCCGGGTGGGCTGTTTCCCATTCGGCCTGGTCGCGCGCCCGTTGGGCTGCTTCCCGGTCCAGCCGGGTGCCGGTCCGGATCCCGTACCACCAGGCAAGCGCAAAGAGCACGCCTACCAGGAACATGGCGGGCTCGAAGATTCCCGTCAGGATCAGGACCAGCTGGAGGACCCAGCCCAATCCGATGCCCCAGGGTTTGCGCAGGACAGCGCAGGCCAGGATCATCACCACGCTCAGGCCGATGCCCACGCCCAAAATGAGGCCGGGGGCGAACTCCGCCCGCCGCAGGCCGAATACGGCCAGGGTGGCGAAGAACATCACAAACGCTTCCAGGAGCAGGACCGTGGAAGCGAACATCACCTTGGTGGACCGGCGTTTTTTGGGCATGCCCGGGCGCCAGTCGCGCTGCGCCTTGGTCAGCTTGGCCACCGCTAGGCCTCCGTCTTCCCGAGCAGGATCCGCGCTTCAGCCACCAACGTGATGGAGCCGGTCACCAGGACGGCGCCGGACAGGTCATCGTTGGCTTCGGCGCGTTCGACTGCCCATTCGATGGCGTCGTCCAGCTTTTCGGCCACATGCACGTTGTCTTCACCGAAGCCCATTTCGATGGCCAGCTCGGCGAGTTCGGCTGCGGGAACCGCACGCGGGGAGTTTGATTGCGTGAAGCAGAATTCCTCGGCTTCCCCGCCCAGGGACTCCTTGAGCTGGCGGAGGATCTCCTCGGCGTCCTTTTCCTTGAGCACACCCACCACCGGAACCAGCCGGGTGAAGGTGAAGGCTTCCTGGATGGCAGCGGCGGACGCCTTGATGCCGTCCGGGTTGTGCGCAGCGTCCACGATGATGGTCGGCGCGGTGCGCACCACTTCCAGCCGGCCCGGCGACGTGACAGCGGCGAAGCCTTCCTGCAGGACCTCGAAGTCGAGCTCCTTTTCCCCGCCGAAGAACGCCTCCAGCGCGGCGACGGCCACCGCTGCGTTCTGCGCCTGGTGCGCCCCGTGCAGCGGGACCAGCAGGTCCGGGTACCGGCCGGCGATGCCCTGGACGGTGACCATCTGGCCGCCCACAGCAACGGTGCGGTCCTCAACGCCGAACTCCACGCCCTCGAACCGGAACGGAACGCCGGTGTCGCGGGCCTTTTCCAGCAGGACCTGGGCTGCGTCCAACGGCTGGGCGGCGCTGATGAGGTAGCCGTTGGGCTTGATGATGCCGGCCTTTTCCAGGGCGATGTCGCCGGTGGTGTCGCCCAGCAGGTCGGTGTGGTCCAGTGAGATCGGCGTGATCACGGAGACTTGGCCGTCGCCCACGTTCGTGGCGTCGGTGATGCCGCCCAGGCCAACTTCGATGACGGCCACGTTGACGGGCTGGTCGGCGAAGATGGCGAAGCCCAGGATGGTGAGGCATTCGAAGTAGGTCAACCGCGGCTGGTTGTCTGCTTCCAACTCGGCGTCCACGATTTCCAGGTACGGCCTGATTTCGTCCCAGATCCGGACGAAGGTCTCATCGGGGACGGGGTGCCCGTCGATACTGATCCGTTCGGTGACCTTGGTCAGATGGGGGCTGGTGTAGCGGCCGGTGCTCAGGCCGTGGGCCCGCAGCACGGATTCGATCATCCGCGCCGTGGAGGTTTTGCCGTTGGTGCCGGTCACATGGATGATCGGGTACGCCTTATTGGGCTCCCCCAGGACGTCCATGGCCCGGAACAGCGGCGCAAGCCGGGGTTCCATCTTGTTCTCGGGCGCACGGCCCAGCAGTTCGGCGTAAACGCTCTCTACGGAAAATTCGTCAGTCATGTCCTAGACCTCCACCTTGGCCACCACAACGGCGGGTTCGTCAACATCTGCGGGTTCTGCCGTGAGGTCCACGGTGAGGGTCTCGCCCTTGACCAGTTCGGCGTTGGCCAACAGCGCATCCACGACGCGCTGCGGTGCGGACACCGCGGTCCGGATCCGGTCGCTGACATTAAGTCCGGCGTCCTTCCGGGCCTGCTGGATGGCGCGGACCATGTCCCTTGCCAGCCCTTCGGCTTCCAGTTCCGGCGTGACCTCGGTGTCCAGCACCACAAAACCGCCGCCGGGCAGGACCGCCACGGCCGAAGTTGCTGCCGCGCCGCCGTCGGCCGTTGCCACCACGGTTTCGAGCGTGTACTCGTGCGGCTCAAGGGCCAGGCCACCTGCCACCACCAGACCCGCCGCGTCTACTGACCAGTCGCCGGACTTGGCGCCCTTGATGGCCACCTGGACGTTTTTGCCCAGCCGTGGACCGGCTGCCCTGGCGTTGACCACCAGTTTCTGCTCGATTCCGAATTCCTGCGGTGAGGCGTCGGCAGCGTCGAGGACCCGGACGGAGCGGAGGTTCAGTTCATCGGCCACCACACCGGCGAATCCTGCGAGGGCGCCGGCGCCGGGCGCCACCACCGTCAGTTCCTGCAGGGGCAGCCGGACACGGAGGTTCGCCGCTTTCCGCAGGGATGAGCCGGTGGAACAGATCTGCTGGACCCGGTCCATCGCTTCGACCAGCGAAGGGTTGGCCGGGAACAGGGCGGCATCCGGCCAGTCGGCCAGGTGCACGGAGCGCCCACCGGTGAGGCCCCGCCAGATTTCCTCGGATACAAGGGGCAGCAGCGACGCGGCTGCCCGGGACACGGTTTCCAGGGCGGTGAACAAGGCGTCAAACGCGTCCTGGTCCTCGTCGAAGAACCGCTGGCGGCTGCGGCGGACGTACCAGTTGGTCAGCATGTCGAGGTAGCTGCGGAGCTCGTCGCAGGCACCGGAGATGTCGTAGGTGTCCAGCTGCGACGTCATGTTCCGGACCAGCTCGCCGGTGTTGGCCAGCAGGTAGGTGTCCAGCGTGTCGGTGTAGCCGTCGTACCGGAGCTTCGCGTCGTAGCCGGCGCCGCCGCCTGCTGCGTTGGTGTAGAGCGTGAAGAAGCTGTAGACGTTCCAGAGGGGCAGGATGACCTGCCGGACGCCGTCGCGGATTCCCTGCTCGGTGACCACCAGGTTGCCGCCGCGGAGGATGGGGCTGGACATCAGGAACCAGCGCATCGCGTCGGATCCGTCGCGGTCCAGGACCTCTGACACGTCAGGGTAGTTCCGCAGGCTCTTGGACATTTTCTGTCCGTCCGAGCCGAGCACAATGCCGTGGCTGATGACGTTGCGGAAGGCCGGCCGGTCAAACAGGGCGGTGGAAAGGATGTGGAGCATGTAGAACCAGCCGCGCGTCTGGCCGATGTACTCGACGATGAAGTCGGCAGGGTTGTGCGTGTCGAACCAGGCTTCATTTTCGAACGGGTAGTGGACCTGCCCGTAGGGCATGGAGCCGGAGTCGAACCAGACGTCCAGGACGTCCTCAACACGGCGCATAACGGACTGGCCCTGCTCCGGGGTGCGGGGATCGTCCGGGTTGGGCCGGGTCAGTTCGTCGATGAACGGGCGGTGCAGGTCAACCTGGCCGTCCTTGTTCAAGGGCAGCCGGCCGAAGTCGGCCTCGATCTCGGCGAGGGAGCCGTAGACGTCGGTGCGCGGGTATTCGGGATCCGTGGACTGCCAGACGGGGATGGGGCTGCCCCAGTAGCGGTTACGGCTGATGGACCAGTCACGGGCGTTGGCCAGCCATTTGCCGAACTGGCCGTCCTTGACGTTGCCGGGGATCCAGTTGATGTCCTGGTTCAGGTCGGACATCCGGTCCTTGAACTGGGTCACCTCCACGTACCAGGACGACACCGCGCGGTAGATCAGGGGGTTGCGGCAGCGCCAGCAGTGCGGGTAGCTGTGCTCGTAGCTGGCCTGGCGGACCAGGCGGCCCTGGGCGCGCAGCACCTGGGTGATGGGCTTGTTGGCTTCGAAAACCTGCAGGCCCACGATGGCGTCCAGGTCGCCGCCGCGGAACAGGGGCAGGAATTTGGCGCCCTCATCCACGGAGAGGACCACCGGGATGCCGGCCTCTTCGCAGACTTTCTGGTCGTCCTCACCGTAGGCAGGAGCCTGGTGGACAATGCCGGTGCCGTCGGTGGTGGTGACGTAGTCCGCCACCAGGATGCGCCAGGCGTTCTCGGTGCCGTATTTTTCGGTGTCGCTGAAGTCATCCCACAGCGGCCGGTAGGCCAGCCCCGCCAGTTCGGCGCCGGTGTGGGTGGACACCACGGCCGCCTGCGCGGCCTCGTGGTTTTCGTAGCCAAGGTCCTTGGCGTAAGCGCCCACCAGGTCCGCGGCCAGCAGGAAGCTGCCCGACACGGGGGCGTCCGGAGCGGCGGCCTTGATGCCGTTGGGGCCGGCCGGCAGGACGGCATACGTGATGGCAGGGCCGACGGCGAGCGCGGCGTTGGTGGGCAGGGTCCAGGGGGTGGTGGTCCACGCAAGGGCCTGGACGCCGTCGAGCGCGCGGGAAAGGGCGGACTCCCCCGCAAGGATGGGGAACGTGACGGTGACGGTCTGGTCCTGGCGGTTTTTGTAGACGTCGTCGTCCATCCGCAGCTCATGGTTGGAGAGCGGCGTCTCGTCTTTCCAGCAGTACGGCAGGACGCGGTAGCCGTTGTAGGTCAGGCCCTTTTCGTGCAGCTGCTTGAAGGCCCAAAGGACAGACTCCATGTACTCCACGTTGAGCGTTTTGTAGTCGTTGTCGAAGTCCACCCAGCGGGCCTGGCGGGTCACGTAGTTGCGCCATTCATCGGCGTACTTCATCACGGAGGCCCGGCAGGCGTCGTTGAACTTGTCGATGCCCATGGCTTCGATCTGGGTTTTGTCGGTCATGCCGAGCTGTTTCATGGCCTCGAGTTCGGCCGGCAGCCCGTGGGTGTCCCAGCCGAAGCGGCGCTCCACCCTCTTACCGCGCTGCGTCTGGTACCGGCCCACCAGGTCCTTGGCGTACCCGGTGAGGAGGTGGCCGTAGTGCGGCAGGCCGTTGGCAAAGGGCGGGCCGTCGTAGAAAACGAATTCGTTGCTGCCCGGTGCGCCGCCGGGGACGTCGGCGCTGCGCGCATCGATGCTGGCCTGGAAGGTGCCGTCCTGCTCCCAGTACTTCAGGATCCGCTCTTCGACCTCCGGGAACTTCACGGACGCGGACACGCCTGCACTGCCGTTGCTGCTGACGGCTGAGGCCTTGGGGTAATTCGTCATTCTCGACATCCTGGGTTGAGCGTGGCGAGCCGCCGGCAGTCGCCGGGCGGTTCCGTTCAGGATGCGAGGACGGCTGCCGCACGGCCTGAAGACCGTGCGTGAACCGCGGTACCACCTCACTTACCGGCGCAGCCTGTTCCCTGGGGAACAGCCGGAGCGCCGGCCACTCATTACTGCTGTGACGGGCTTACCCGTCCGGTTCTACCGGCGCTGCCAACCCGAACCGGGCCGGTTGCGCGTTCTTCCGGAAGCTCACCGGTGATTGCCGGGTCATAGCCGTTGCCCAGTCTACTATTCCTGCCGCATCCGTGGCCATTTCCCGGACCGCTGGCGCAAGATTGCCGCAATTCTCCGGGATCGTGGGCAATTGTGGACAAATATTGGGCCATGCAGACGTTTGGGTCCCCGCTGCCCTCGCCGGGGAAACCGCTGCCTGCAGTCCTGGGCTGGTCATCCGCCACGGCAGCCGCCGGCGCGGTGCTGTTTGGCCTGCCGGGCGCGCTCCTCCTGGGGGTGCGGCTCTTTCCCTGGGAGGTGGGCACGCCGTGGATCCAGCTGGTCTCGGCGCTGCCCGCCACGCTGCCCTTCACCGCGGCTGCCCTGGGCCTGGCGCTGCTGGCGGTGTGGACAGGCACAAGGCGCCACCACCGGGCCGGCGGCCAGCTTGTCCTGGCCCTCCTGCTGGCTGCCCTGCTGATGGCCCAGTCAGCCCTTGTCCTGCCCCGGGCCATCCCGGCAACCCGGGCGGCCCGCCCGGTGCAGATTGCCGGGCCGGGACCCGGACCTGGCCTTCGGGTGATGACCCTCAATGTCGGCGAGTCAGGGGTGGACGCCGCCCGGCTCCTGGCAGAAGCCCGGAACCGGGAGGTAGACATCCTGGCCCTTCCGGAACTGGCGCCGCAGGGCCTGGAAGCCCTGGTGGAAGCGGGTGTGGCTGACCTGTTCCCCTACCGGTCAGTGGACGTTGACTGGGTGGGGGTGGGCAGCGGATTGTTTTCGAAGTACGCCATGGAACCCCGCCGGCGGGTCCCGGGAACGGAATTCCATCAAAGCCGGGCAGTGGCCTCAATCCCCGGAACGGATGCCCCGGTGAAGCTGACCGCCGTCCACGTCCAGTCACCGCGCCCTGGGCTCATCTGGAACTGGCGGCAGGAGCTGCGCCAGCTGGGGACCTTGCCAGCGCAGGGGCCGGCCGGTACCACGGTACTGCTGGGCGATTTCAATTCCAGCGCCGACCACCGTGAGTTCCGGGCCTTGCTGGCTGGCGGGCTCACGGATGCAGCCCACGCCGTGGGTAAGGGCCTGGCGCCTACCTGGCCGGTGAACTCAGAGGTGCCACCGTTCGTCGCCGTGGACCACATCCTGGTCAGTGCCGGGGTGAAGGTGACAGACGTCGAGAGCTTCATCCTTCCCGGCACCGACCATGCCGGCCTGGTGGCGGATCTGGTGCTGCCGGCCCCCTGATCCGCCCGTGGCCACTGTAAGCACAGCGGTCGGCTCAGCCTTTGCGGATCAGTTTGTGGTTTGCCGCCTGGGCGACGGGACGGATGACGATCTGGTCCAGGTTCACATGGTGCGGGGCGCTGACGGCATACCGGACCACGTCAGCCACATCGTCGGCGGTGAGCGGCTTGTCCACGCCCTGGTAGACCTTGGCTGCGGCAGCCTCGTCGCCGAGCCGGTTGAGGGCAAACTCCTCGGTGTAGACCAGCCCAGGGGCCACCTCGATCACGCGGACGTTGTGCTCAGCCTCCTCGAGGCGCAGGGCCCCGGTCATGGCGTGCTGGGCAAACTTGGCCGCGTTGTAACCGCCACCACCCTCGTATGCCACCAGCCCGGCAGTGGACGTCAGGTTCAGCACCGTTCCCTCCCCCGTGGCCCGGAGCATGGGCAAGAAGGCGCGGGTGAGTTTCATGGTGCCCACCACGTTCACCTGGTACATCCATTCCCAGTCTTCCGTGCCCGCGTCGGCAATGCGGTCCGCCCCCCGGGCGCCGCCTGCGATGTTGATCAAGGTATCGATGCCCCCGGCAGCGGTGACATGGGCAACCAGACGGGACACGTCGTCGTCCGCGGTGATGTCCGCGGGAACGGCGATGGCGCCGGTGGCGTCCTGGAGCGCCGCCAGCCGGTCAGCGCGGCGGGCCACGGCGAAAACCGTCCAGCCCTGTGCGCGGAGGGCGCGGACTGTCGCCTCGCCGATTCCCGTGCTGGCACCGGTCACTACGGCTGCCCTGTTCTGTGATTCGTCAGTCATGGCACCACCCTAACGGGGGCCCGCAAAAGTGTGTCGCCCGATGAACCGGGCCCGCTGCCGCCCGGCGGCCGGCGCAACGCCGCTCCGTTCCGGGCAAGCATGGAACAATTGGCACATGGCTGAAGATAAACAGGGTACAGACACGCCCACCACCGCGCCCATCAACGTTCCGGACAAGCCGGCCCTCGAAGGCCTCGAAGCTGCCCTCACGCAGCGCTGGCTCACCGAAGGAACCTACAAGTTCAACCCCGACACCACCCGGGAGCAGGTCTACTCGATCGACACTCCCCCACCCACGGCCTCCGGTTCCCTGCACGTGGGCCACATGTTCTCCTACACCCAGACCGACGTCCTGGCCCGCTACCAGCGGATGACCGGAAAAAACGTGTTCTACCCCATGGGCTGGGACGACAACGGCCTGCCCACCGAACGCCGCGTGCAGAACTACTACGGCGTCCGCTGCGACCCGGCCATTCCGTACAACGCCGGGTACCGCCCGCCGGCCGAGCCCGCCAAAAACCAGCGCGACTTCGACGTTGTCTCGCGCCGCAACTTCATCGAACTGTGCGAGGAACTGGCAGTTGAGGATGAGAAGGTCTTCGAGAACCTCTTCCAAACCCTGGGCCTGTCTGTGGACTGGAACCTGACCTACCGCACCATCGATGACAACTCCCGGGCAGTGTCCCAGCGCGCCTTCCTGGCCAACCTCACCAACGGCGACGCCTACATGGCCGAGGCACCCACCCTGTGGGACGTCACGTTCCGCACCGCAGTTGCCCAGGCCGAGCTTGAGGACCGCGAAGTTGCCGGCGCCTACTACCGCTACCCCTTCTTCACCGAAGACGGCGACAAAATCTACATCGAGACCACCCGCCCCGAGCTCCTGGCTGCCTGCGCCGCCCTGGTGGCCAACCCCGACGACGAACGGTACCAGCCGCTGTTCGGCAAGAAGGTCACGTCCCCGGTCTTCGGCGTCGAGGTAGAAGTCCGCCCGCACCCGCTGGCCAAGGCCGACAAGGGTTCCGGCATCGCCATGGTGTGTACCTTCGGTGACCTGACCGACGTCACCTGGTGGCGTGAACTGCAGCTGCCCACCCGGGCCATCGTGGGCCGCGACGGCCGCATCATCGGCGACACCCCTGAGTGGATCACCACCCCGGGCGGCCGGGAGGCCTTCGAAAAGATTGCCGGCAAGACGGTCTTCAGCGCCAAGGAAGGCGTTGTGGAACTGCTCACCGCAGCCGGCCTGTTGGACGGCGAACCCAAAAAGATCATGCACCCGGTGAACTTCTTCGAAAAGGGCGACAAGCCCCTCGAAGTGGTCACCTCCCGCCAGTGGTACATCCGCAACGGCGGCCGCGATGCCGACCGCCGCGAACGACTGATCGGCCGCGGGCAGGACATCGACTTCCACCCGGCATTTATGCGCTCCCGCTACGAGAACTGGATCTCCGGGCTGAACGGTGACTGGCTGGTATCCCGCCAACGGTTCTTCGGCGTGCCGATCCCCGTCTGGTACCCGCTGGACGCGGACGGCAACCCGGACTACGACGCGCCGATCCTGCCCGCCGATGCGCAGCTCCCGGTGGATCCCGCCGCGGACGCCGCGCCGGGCTACCGGGAAGACCAGCGCGACATTGCCGGCGGCTTCACCGGCGACGCCGACGTGCTGGACACCTGGGCAACCTCATCGCTCACCCCGCAGATTGTGGGCGGCTGGAGCCGGGACGAGGACCTGCTGGCCAAGGTGTACCCGTTTGATCTTCGTCCGCAGGGCCACGACATCATCCGGACCTGGCTGTTCTCTTCGGCCGTCCGCGCGGACGCGCTGCACAACACGGCACCGTGGAAGCACGCGGCGATCTCCGGCTGGATCCTGGACCCGGACCGCAAAAAGATGTCCAAGTCCAAGGGCAACGTGGTGGTTCCCACCGACGTCCTGAACGACTACGGCTCGGACGCGGTCCGCTACTGGGCCGCCTCCGCCAAGCTTGGAGCGGATACGGCCTACGAAATTGCGCAGATGAAGATCGGCCGCCGCCTGGCCATCAAGCTGCTCAACGCCTCCAAGTTCGTCCTGAACCTGGGTGCCACGGAGGACTCCGTCGTTACTGGTGACCTTTCCGTCCTGTCCAACCCCCTGGACCGGGCCCTGCTGGCGCAGCTTGCCGCCGTGGTGGAGCAGTCCACCAAGGCCTTCGACAACTACGACTACGCCCGCGCCCTGCAGATCACAGAGAGCTTTTTCTGGCAGTTCACGGACGATTATGTGGAGCTCATCAAGGACCGCGCCTACGGTGCTGCCGGCGAAACCGAGCAGGCTTCCGTGCTCGCGGCGCTGGCCACCACGCTGGACACCCTCCTGCGGCTCTTCGCCCCGTTCCTGCCGTTCGCCACCGAAGAGGTCTGGGGCTGGTGGCGCACCGGCTCCGTGCACCGCGCGCCGTGGCCGGCCGCACTGGAGGTTCCCGGGGGGGACACCACCATGCTGGCCACGGTGGGGGTCGCGCTCAGCGGCGTCCGCAAGGCCAAGTCGGAGGCCAAGGTCAAGCAGCGCACGGAAGTACTCGCTGCCACGATCTCCGCCTCCGCAGCGCTGACCGCCCAGCTGGAAGCCGGCCTGCAGGACCTCAAGGCAGCCTCCAACGCCCGCGACATCACGCTGGTGGTGGGTGACGGCGAACTCACGGTCACCGACGTGGAGCTGGCGCCAACCGAGGAGCCCGCCAAGGCCTGAGCCGGTTCATTCCGGGTATATCCGGGCAAAGGGGAAGCCCCATCAGCGTTTTGCCGTTGGTGGGGCTTCGACTTTTCGGCCATCCGGTGACGCTTGATGGTCTGGCAGGATCCGCCGATTTCCAGGTCTTCCTGCCACGTCACTGGCAGCTTGCATCCGGCTGTGCCAAGGGCTGCGTCAGATGCATATCACTGGATCTTTGGTTCCTGCGTCCTCCCTCTTTCGAAGGTGGTACCTGCAATTGTGGTCCTGCCCTGGACCAATGGCAAGAGCCCCGGCAGAACTACACGAGAGTAGTTCTGCCGGAGCCCGTGTGCCCCAACTGACTCGCAGTTGTTGTCGTTATGAGGGCTCAAAACGACAACAACTGCGAGTCAGTTGGGTGGCGGTGGTTTAGCCGAACTGCGGGTCTTCCGTGCGGCTGCGCTTCAGTTCGAAGAAGTAGGGGAAGCCTGCCAGGGCTGTTGTGGCGTCCCAGAGTTTCCCGGCGTCCTCGCCACGCGGGATGCGGGTAAGGACAGGGCCGAAGAACGCGGTGCCGTTAAATGCCACCACGGGGGTGCCAACGTCCTGGCCCACCAGGGAGATGCCCTCTTCGTGGCTGGCGCGGAGTTTGGCGTCGTGGGCGTCGGTATCCGCAGCGTCAGCCAGGCCGGCCGGGAGGCCGCAGTCGGCCAGCGCCTTGGTGATGACCAGGGAGCGGTCCTTCTCCCCACCTTCGTGGATCAGCGTTCCCATGGCATCGTAAAGGGCCTTGACCACGGATTCGCCGTGGGCTTCCCGGGCCGCAATAATGACCCGGACCATTCCCCACGCGTTGTCCATGGACGCCCGGTACTTGGGGTCCAGGTCCCGGCCCTCATTCAGAACGGCAAGGCTCATCACGTGCCATTTAGTTTCGATGTTGCGGACGGTTTCGACTTCGCCGATCCAGCGCGAGGTGATCCAGGCAAACGGGCACAGCGGATCGAACCAGAAGTCGGCAGTGTTTTTGGCGGATTCAGTCATGGGAAGGTCCTTCAGTAACGGGCGGCTGCGCAGGGGGCAGCCACAACTGATGTGGGGGTTGAACCGGTCAGGCGGACTTGCGGCGTTTGGTGACGTGTTGGATGAGGGTTGGCTCGGCGCCCTTCAGCACAACGTCAGCGGTGATCACCACGCTGGCCACGTCCTCCCGGCTGGGAAGGTCGAACATCACGGGCAGGAGGACTTCCTCCATGATGGCCCGCAGGCCGCGGGCGCCGGTGCCCCGGTCCAGGGCCTGGTCCGCGATGGCATCCAGGGCGGCGTCGTCGAACACCAGTTCGGCGCCGTCAATCTGGAACATTTTCTGGTACTGCTTCACCAGGGCGTTTTTGGGTGTGGAAAGGATCTGGATCAGGGCGTCCCGGTCCAGGTTGGAGACCGTGGTGATCACGGGGAGGCGGCCGATGAATTCGGGGATCAGGCCGAACTTCAGCAGGTCCTCCGGCATGACCTCACCGTAGGAATCGATTTTTTTGCTGGCTTCGTTCAGTGGGGCGCCGAAGCCGATGCCCTTGCGGCCGGAGCGTGAGCCGATGATTTCTTCAAGGCCGGCAAACGCACCAGCAACAATAAAGAGGACGTTGGTGGTGTCGATCTGGATAAATTCCTGGTGCGGGTGCTTCCGGCCACCCTGCGGCGGAACGGACGCAACGGTGCCCTCCAGGATTTTCAGCAGGGCCTGCTGGACGCCTTCACCGGACACGTCCCGGGTGATGGACGGGTTTTCGCTCTTGCGCGAGATCTTGTCGATTTCGTCGATGTAGATGATGCCCTGCTCGGCCTTTTTGACGTCGTAATCGGCGGCCTGGATGAGTTTCAGGAGGATGTTCTCGACGTCCTCGCCCACGTAACCGGCTTCGGTAAGCGCGGTGGCGTCCGCGACGGCGAACGGGACGTTCAGCCGGCGGGCCAGGGTCTGGGCGAGGTAGGTCTTCCCGCAGCCGGTGGGCCCGATGAGGAGGATGTTGGACTTGGCGATCTCAACGTCGTCGTGGTGCCCGCCTTCGGCGAGGCTGCCGGCCTTCGGGGCGTGGCCCGACTGGATCCGCTTGTAGTGGTTGTAAACGGCGACGGCGAGGGAACGTTTGGCCGGTTCCTGGCCGATGACGTATTCCTGCAGGAAGTCGAAGATCTCGCGGGGTTTGGGTAGCTCGAAACTGCCCAGGTCTGCTACTTCGGCCAGTTCCTCTTCGATGATTTCATTGCAGAGTTCAATGCATTCATCGCAGATGTAGACACCTGGCCCGGCAATGAGCTTGCGCACCTGCTTCTGGCTCTTTCCGCAGAAAGAACACTTCAGCAGATCCGTGCTCTCGCCAATCCGAGCCATATGGAAACCCCTTTTAGAATCTTGCTGCCGGGCAGCCTTGCGCCGATGCTGGAATCTTCACCACCCGGCCTGGCCGGTGTGACACCTTCCACTCTAGGTCACATTCGGTCCCAAAGGGTGGAAGGCAAAGGCCGGTGGGGCCAAATGACGGCGGTCCCACCGGCCTTGGGCCGAACTGCTACCTGGTAATTGCCTGTGCCTTGATCTTTCGGGAGTCAAGGACCTGGTCGATCAATCCGTAGGCCTGCGCCTCGGCTGCGGTCAGGATCTTGTCGCGCTCGATGTCGTTGTTGACCTGTTCGGAGGTCCGGCCCGAGTGGTGGGCCAGGGTGTCCTCAAGCCAGGAGCGCATCCGCATCACTTCGGCAGCCTGGATCTCGAGGTCCGAGGCCTGCCCGCCCTGCCCGCCGGACAGTGCCGGCTGGTGGATCAGGACGCGGGCGTTGGGCAGCGCCAGGCGCTTACCCGGGGTGCCCGCCGCAAGCAGGACCGCTGCGGCACTGGCGGCCTGGCCCAGGCACACGGTCTGGATCTCGGGCCGGATGTACTGCATGGTGTCGTAGATGGCCGTCATGGCCGTGAACGATCCACCCGGGGAATTGATGTACAGGGTGATGTCGCGGTCCGGGTCAGTGGACTCGAGCACCAGCAGCTGGGCCATGACGTCATCGGCGGAGGCGTCGTCAACCTGCACACCGAGGAAGATAATGCGGTCCTCGAAGAGCTTGGTGTACGGGTCCTGGCGCTTGAAGCCGTAGGGGGTGCGCTCCTCGAACTGGGGCAGGACGTAACGGCTGGACGGAAGATTTCCGGCAGACCACCCGAAGTTGTAGTTCATGTTCATAGCTCCTGATCTGGGTTTCTGGGTGCCGGTTAGTTCGAAGCGGCGGAGTCGCTGCCGCTGCCGCTGGCAGTTCCGCCGCCACCGGCCACGGATCCGGCGTGCGCCGCAATTTTGTCGAAGAAACCGTAGGCAAGGGCCTCGTCAGCCGTGAACCACTTGTCGCGGTCGTTGTCCTTGAGGATGGTTTCCACGCTCTGGCCGGTCTGGTCGGCTGTCAGTTCGGCCATGACCTTCTTCATGTGCAGGATCAGCTCCGCCTGGATCTTGATGTCCGATGCGGTACCGCCGATGCCGCCCGAGGGCTGGTGCATCAGGACACGTGCGTTGGGAGTGGCGTAGCGTTTCCCCTTGGTGCCGGAGGAGAGCAGGAACTGCCCCATGGAGGCTGCCAGGCCCGTGGCGACAGTAACGACGTCGTTCGGGATGAACTGCATGGTGTCGTAGATGGCCATGCCGGCCGTCACGGAGCCGCCGGGAGAGTTGATGTAAAGGTAGATGTCCTTTTCCGGGTTCTCGGCGGAGAGCAGCAGCAGCTGCGAGCAGATGGCGTTGGCGTTGTCGTCACGCACCTCCGAGCCGAGCCAGATGATCCGCTCCTTGAGGAGGCGGTTGTAGATGTAGCTATCCTGGGCTGCAGGATCGACGGTGGCCATCCGGGGTGCCTGTGGGTGCTGTGACATGTTTGCTTACCTCTCACTGGTGACGGTGACATCACTGAAAATCACTACTTGGACACTAACCCGTTTCAGCGGCGAATTGTTCGCGCACCGACGGCTGTTCGCTGACGGCGCACGATCGGCGAACCATGGGCTGCGTGGGGCTCTTTAACGCGAACGGCCCCCGGATCATTGATCCGGGGGCCGTTGGTTACAAGGTGCTGAAGGCTAGGCCTTGGCCGCTGCCTTCTCGTCTTCGGCGGGAGCTTCTGCAGCCTCGGCATCGGCGGTTACGGCCTCTGCTTCGTCAGCTGCGGGAGCTTCGTCTTCGCCGCCGGGGCGGACGAAGTCGCTCAGGTCAACGGTCTTGCCGTCGGTGTCGGTCACGGTGGCCTGACCGAGGACAACAGCCAGTGCCTTGCGGCGGCGGACCTCGGATACCATCATGGGGACCTGGCCGCTCTGATCAATGATCTGGGCGAACTGGTTCGGGTCCATGCCGTACTGGCTCGCGGTGGTGACGATGTAGTCGATCAGCTCGTTCTGGCTGACGTCCACTTCTTCCTTTTCGGCGATGGCGTCGAGGATGATTTCGTTCTGGAAGGCGCGGGCGGTGTTGACCCGGATCTCCTCGCGGTGCTCCTCGGTGTCGTGCTCGCCTTCACCGTGGCCATTGCCCTCCTTGAAGTGGGCTTCGAGCTGCTCTTCGACGACCGAATCCGGCACGGGAACCTCAACGAGCTCAACGAGCTTGTCCAGGACCTTGTCGCGGGCTTCGACGCCCTGCTCAACAACCTTGGAGTCGGCAGCCTGCTTGGCGAGGTCCTCACGGAGCTCAACAAGGGTGTCGAACTCGGAGGCGAGCTGAGCGAAGTCATCGTTCGCTTCGGGAAGTTCGCGTTCCTTGACAGCGGTCACAACAACCTTGACCTGTGCTGCTTCGCCGGCGTGCTCGCCGCCCACCAGAGTGGTGTTGAAGATGGCGTCCTCGTCGGCGCTGAGGCCGGTGACGGCTTCGTCGAGGCCCTCGAGCATGGTGCCGGCGCCAACCTGGTAGGACAGGCCGGACGCGGTGTCCACATCGTCGCCCTCGATGGTGGCGGTGATGTCGATGGTGAGGAAGTCACCGTCAGCGGCGGGACGGTCCACGGACTTGAGCGTGCCGAAGCGGCCGCGCAGTTCGTCCAGGGCCTTGTCCACGTCCTCGTCGGAGGATTCGGCTGCAGCAACCTCGACCGTGATTCCGGCGTAATCGGGCAGTTCAATCTCGGGGCGGACGTCAACCTCGGCGGCGAACTTCAGGCCGCCGTCGGTGGCGGTGGGGTCCGGAACCTCGGTGATTTCAACCTCGGGACGGCTCAGCGGGCGGATGCCGGATTCCTGCACGGCCGCCTGGTACCAGCCGTTGAGGCCATCATTGATGGCGGTTTCCAGGACGTAGCCGCGGCCGACGCGCTGGTCGATGAGCTTGGCGGGGACCTTGCCCTTACGGAAACCAGGAACCTGGATCTGCGAAGCAACGGTCTTGTAGGCCGAGTCGATGCTGGGCTTCAGTTCCTCGAAGGGGACCTCAACATTGAGCTTGACCCGCGTGGGGGTGAGGTTCTCGACAGCGCTCTTCACGGTCTAAGTACTCCTGGGGTTGGGGGATGGATTGTCAATCAAACGCATTTTTCTGTCCGGGCCTGGCGGTCCGGGCGGCAGAGTCGGGGTGACAGGATTTGAACCTGCGACTTCCTGCTCCCAAAGCAGGTGCTCTAGCCAAGCTGAGCTACACCCCGTAAGTGCACAGGCAAGTCTACGGTGATACGCGCCCAGTTTGCACATTTGACACGTAGGCCATCGATTAGGTTTAGTTGTATCCGGCTTGAACAGCCAGCCCGAAGATTCCCGCCCACGTATATAGTGGAATGGAGCTTCTTTCGGGGACGTAGCTTAATGGTAAAGCCTCAGTCTTCCAAACTGATTACGCGGGTTCGATTCCCGTCGTCCCCTCCAACAAAAAGGACCCCTCGCCTGAGGGGTCCTTTTGTATTTGGCGTGCCGTCAGGACTGCTGGCAGACCGGGCACCAGTACAGGTTGCGGCCCACCAGTTCGGCGGCCAGGACCACGGTCCCGCAGACCCTGCAGGGCAGCCCGTTGCGTTTGTAGACGTAGTGCGCGTCCGCCCGGACGGGAATGGCAGCGGTTTTCGCGGGCAGCGACAAGGTGCCGTCCGCGCTCCTGACCCGGCCGGTTTTTCCGTTCCGCCGGGTCCAGTATTTGGCGGCCGTGGTGATGATCCGGCCGTCCGCCACCCCGTCGGTCATGAGGCTGACGACGTCGCGCCACAGCTTGCGCGCGGCGGCGTCACTGAGCGACCCGCCGGGAAGGTAGGGGTCCAGCCGCTGCCGGAACAGCACCTCTGCCCGGTAGACGTTCCCCACCCCGGCGATGATCTTCTGGTCCATCAGGAGCGCGGCGATGGTGGGTTTCCGGCCGGCCAGGTTCGCGGCGAAGCGGCCCGCATCGCCGCGGAGGTTCCGCAGCGGGTCCGGGCCCAGCCGGTCCAGGACGGCCTGTACCTCCGCTTCGGTAATGGTTTCGCACGTCGTGGCGCCGCGGAGATCCGCCCAGCCGTGGGGGCCGGCCAGGCGGACCCGGACGGCCCCCACCGGAGCGGGCGGGCCTTCGTACGGCAGGCCGCCGTCGTCAGGGTCCGCCGTGGTTTCCCGCTCCCCCACCCTGCGGGGCGCACCGATGCTGGAAGCACCGGCGAAGCTGCTGTCGCCCCCGAAGCTCCACGCCCCGTACAGGCCCAGGTGCACGTGCAGCACCAGCGCGTTCCCGAAGTGCAGGAACAGGTGCTTGCCGTGGGCTTCGACGGCAACCATGGTGTGGCCGTCAAGCAGCGCGGCGCCGGCGCTGAACCGGCCCTGGGGGCTGGTTACGGTCAGGGCCTGGCCAGTGAAGACGTCGCCGAACTGCCGGGCCAGGCGCCGGACTGAATGCCCTTCCGGCACTAGTCGATGACCTCGCCGGTGGTTTCATAGGCCGCGATCTTGCCGATCCGGCGCACGTGGCGCTCGTCGTTGCTGAAGGGCTCGGCCAGGAACGCCTCGATGAGGGCGGTGGCTTCCTCGACCGTGTGCTGGCGGCCGCCCACAGCCACCACGTTGGCGTCGTTGTGTTCCCGGGCCAGGGTGGCCGTGGAAAGGTTCCAGGCGAGGGCGGCCCGGACGCCCCGGACCTTGTTGGCGGCAATCTGCTCGCCGTTGCCGGAGCCGCCCAGCACGATGCCCAGCGCGTGGACGCCTGCTTCCTGGTCCGCCACAACGGCGCGGGCGGCGTTGATGCAGAAGGAGGGGTAGTCGTCCAGGGCGTCGTACTCCTTGGGTCCGTGGTCCACCACGTCGTAGCCCGTTGCGGTGAGGTGCTGGACCAGGTGGGCGCTGAGTTCCATGCCCGCGTGGTCGGTGGCAATGTGGACCCGCGGGAAGGCAGGAGTAGAAGTCACGAGCTTGAATCCGTTCGGTTTGGGGGCGCTGCGGCCGGCCCCGGGAGCAAGGGAACAACAGGACAAGAGTACTAGGACGGTGGTTGCCCGGCGGCGGATGTCGGTCCGCTCCGCCTGGCCCGTTCGGCCACCCGGGTGAGCACATCGGCCAGCCTGGCGGCGGTTGCCTGGCTGCCGCCGCTGACGGCCAGCCTGCCGCCGTCGGTTTTGCGGACGACGACGGCGGGTCCACTGCTGACGAGCAGGGCTGCGGTGCCGCCGTGGTGCCGGTAGCCCCACCCGCCGTAGTCGGCGGCTTTCAGGTCCGACGCGGCGGCGGTGGCGATGGCCCCCGCGGGGACGTCCATCACGGGTACCACGCCGGCCACCAGGACTTTCAGGCCGGCCCGGTCCGCGGTGACGCGGGCAAAGAGGAAAGCGGCCGCGAGGGCTGCAACCAGCACCAGGACAGCACCGAGCCAGGGGACAGCGATGGCAAGCAGGGCCGCCGGGAACAGGGAACCGATGCCGATCATCACAAAGACCGAGCTGCGGGCGTGCACCCAGAAGCGGATGGTGTCCGCCGCCAGCTCTGGATCCAGTTCGCGGGCGATCGCCGACTGCAGGGCACGGTCATCGTCCGGGGACCACTGCCGGTCCGCCTTGTAGACGAACGCCATGATGACGCCCAGTGCCACGGCGGCGCCGCTGCCGCTGGCCAGGACGATCGCGTCGACGTGGGAGTCGCGGGCGTCCGCCAGACCGGCCTGGCCCACCATTCCGGCGGCCAGGACCGTGGTGATGAACAGGGCGAGGAAGAGCCCGGCGCCCATCATGATGCGCCGCATCAGCACCGGCCTGTTCAGCGGCACGGCCTGGAGCAGAACCAGCCAGCCGCAGGCCACCACCAGGGCTGCCCCCCACCCCACGTAGGCGCCGAACGGCGCAAAGGAGGCGCCGCCGTCGGCCGTCCACCGGATGGCGAGCGGCTCCGGAAGGTCAGGCCGCAGCAAGGACGCGGACACCACAAAGGCAACGGCGAGGAGGACAGGGAACCCCAGCGCAAAGCGCAGCGCCTTGGCATCCACCGAATCCCGGAACTTTCCCATGCTCCAACGCTACTCCCGCCCTGGCCGCCCGAGGTCCCGGCCGGCGCGGCCGGTGGCTGTGACCGGCGCAACTTGCCATGGGGGCAGGCAGTGCAAGAATGATCAGTGCCAACGCCGGCCACCGCCGGCGGCACACCAACTTCTCTGGAGGACCACTTTGCCGGGCATGAACCTGACTCGCGCCGAAGCACGCGGCCGCGCTGACCTGATCACCGTCGATTTCTACGAGGTCAGCCTGGACCTGACCCGGGGCGGAGAGGTCTTCGGCAGCACCACCACCGTGGCGTTCGGGGCCGTTCCCGGCTCATCCACCTTCATCGACGCCGTTACCCGCACCGTGCACAGCGTGACCCTCAATGGCCGCAGCCTGGATCCCGCCACGGTCTCGGACGGCGTCCGGATCCAGCTGCCGGACCTGGCGGAGCGGAACGAGCTCACCGTGGTGGCCGATGCGCCGTACATGAACACCGGTGAAGGCCTGCACCGGTTTGTGGACCCCGTGGACGGCGAGGTGTACCTCTACACGCAGTTCGAGGTTCCCGATTCCCGCCGAATGTTTGCCGTGTTCGAACAGCCCGACCTGAAGGCCACGTTCGCCTTCACCGTCACCGCCCCGTCCCACTGGGACCTGATCTCCAACTCCCCCACCCCGGCGCCCGCGCCTGCCGAGCCCGGCGACGACGGCGGAGCCCGGTCCGTGTGGACGTTCGCGCCCACCCCGCGGCTGTCCTCCTACGTCACAGCCCTGATCGCCGGGCCGTACCAGTCGGTCCGGTCCGAAGTGACCAGCTCCGACGGGCGGGTCATCCCGCTGGGTGTTTTCGCCCGGAAGTCCCTGATGCAGTACCTCGACGCGGAGAACATCTTTGAGCTCACCCGGCAGGGCTTCGGGTTCTTCGAGGCCCAGTTCGGTTGCCCCTACCCGTTCGAAAAGTATGACCAGCTGTTTGTGCCCGAGTTCAATGCGGGCGCCATGGAGAACGCCGGTGCGGTAACCATCCTGGAAGGCTACGTGTTCCGCGGCAAGGTCACCGGCGCCCAGGTGGAGCGCCGGGCCATCACCGTGCTCCACGAGCTGGCGCACATGTGGTTCGGCGACCTGGTGACCATGCGCTGGTGGAACGACCTGTGGCTCAACGAGTCCTTTGCCGAATACATGTCGCACCTGGCGGCGGTGGAAGCCACCTCCTTCACCAGTGCCTGGACCACGTTCGCGTCGGTGGAGAAGTCCTGGGCGTACCGCCAGGACCAGCTGCCAACCACCCACCCGATCTTCGCCGACATCAACGACCTGCAGGACGTGGAGGTGAACTTCGACGGGATCACCTACGCCAAGGGCGCCTCCGTGCTCCGGCAGCTGGTGGCCTGGGTTGGGCCGGAGCAGTTCATGGCCGGAGTGCGCGAATACTTCGCGAAGCATTCCTGGCGGAACACCGAGCTCAGCGACCTCATGGTGGAACTGGAAAAGGCCAGCGGCCGGGAACTGGACAGCTGGGGCAAGCAGTGGCTGGAAACTGCGGGCGTCAATACGCTCACCCCGGAACTGGACGTGGACGCCGACGGCACCATCACCTCCTTTGCCATTGCCCAGACTGCCGTTCCGGAGTGGCCCACCCTCCGCCCGCACCGGCTGGCCGTTGGCTTCTACAACCTCTCCGCCGCCGGAAAGCTGGAGCGGGTGCACCGCGAGGAACTGGACGTGGACGGTCCCCGCACCGAGGTGCCTGCCCTGGTGGGCCTGGCCCGTCCTGACCTGGTGCTGGTGAACGACGACGACCTGGCCTACGCGAAGGTCCGGCTGGATCCGGCGTCCCTGGCCACCGCCACGGCCCACCTCAAGGACTTCGCCCAGAGCCTGCCCCGGACCCTGGTGTGGAACTCGGCCTGGGACGCGGCCCGGGACGGCCAGACGCCGGCCCGGCAGTACGTGGGGCTGATCCTGGCGAACGTCGCCGCCGAAACCGATTCGTCGGTGATCCTGGTCCAGCTCCGCCAACTGGCGACGGCGCTGAACTTCTATGTTTCCGGGGATCACCGCGAAGCCACCACGGTGGCGGCGGCAGACACACTCTGGGACCTCGCGGGCAAAGCGCCCGGCGGCTCCGACGCCCAGCTGCAGTTCATCAAGGCTTTTGCGCTCCACGCCGGAAGCGCCACTCAGCTGGACACCGTGGCGGGGCTGCTGGCCGGTTCGGTCACGCTGGAAGGGCTCGCCGTTGACCAGGACCTGCGCTGGGAACTCGTGGCCTCGCTGGTGGCAGGCGGCCGGCTGGACCAGGACGGAATCGACGCCGAGCTGGCACGCGACAACACCGCCAGCGGGCAGAACGCCGCGGCGCTGGCCGGGGCCGCGATCCCCAAGGCTGCGGCCAAGGCAGCAGCCTGGGAGTCGATTGTGGTCAAGGGCAGCCTGTCCAACGCCCTGCAGGGCTCGGCGGTGGCCGGGTTCATGCGGGTCCGGGACCGGTCCCTGCTCGAGCCGTACGCCGAAAAGTATTTCGAGGCTGTGCCGGGCATCGTCGAAAACCGGACCCACGCACTCGCCCAGCAGATCGTCGTCGGCCTCTACCCCGCCCTGCTGACAACGCAGGCCACCGTGGACCGGACGGACGCGTTCCTTGCCGGCCTTCCGGCGGAGGGCGCCGCGCTGCGCCGCATGATGCTGGAAAACCGCGACGCCGTGGCGCGTGCGCTGCGGGCCCGTGCCGCGGACGCCTGAAGGACAGGCCGTGAAGAACCTGCACGAGCACCACTACGCCCTCGCGGTCCAATGGACGGGCAACCTGGGGACCGGAACATCCGGGTACCGCGATTATTCGCGGGACCACAACGTGCTGATCCCCGGGCTGCCCGTCCTCAAGGGTTCGGCCGACCCCACGTTCCACGGGGACCGGGAGCGCTTCAATCCCGAGCAGCTGCTGCTGGCTGCCCTGGCGCAGTGCCACATGCTGTCCTTCCTGCATGTGGCGGTGCAGCACGGCGTGACGGTGCTGGATTACCGCGATGAGGCCACCGGGATGATGCGGCTGAACCGGGACGGCAGCGGCCAGTTCGAGTCCGTGACGCTGAACCCTCAGGTCACCGTGGCCGACGCCGGGCAGGCCGGGCTGGCGGAAACGCTGCACCATGAAGCCAATAAGGTGTGTTTCATCGCCCGGAGCGTCAACTTTCCGGTGCAGCACCGGCCGGTGACGCTGGTGGCCTAGGGGCCGTTCGTGAGGGCGCCGACCAGGCGGGCCTCGGTGGCGGGGCTGAGCCCCGCTTTCCGGGGCCGGTCCAGACCGCGGTGCCGCTCGTCCAGCAGCGTGTCTTCGACGGTCTCCTGCAAGGGCCGCAGCGTCAGGCCGGCCGCCTTCGCCGCGGTGTTGCTGCGTGCCATAAAACCGTCGTTTCCTGGCGGGAGCCACAGCGGCAGGGAGTCCGGTCCGGCCCAGTACGCCACGCCTTCCGCGGCCAGGAACTCCACGTCAGCTTCCACAGTTCCGCCGCGGTGGCCGGCCGCCGCACGGGACGCCTCGATGTAGCTGCCGAAGGGGACGGCGTCCCCAATGGCATTGAGGGTTCCGGTGGTCCCCTGCTCCGCAGCCTGCAGGAGCCAGGCCGCCAGGTCCCGCGCGTCGATGATCTGGGTGGGGTGGGCGGCGATGGCCGGGACCAGGACGGGGCTGCCGCCCCGGGCGAACCTGCCCGGCCAGTAGCCGTACCGGTCAGTGCTGTCGCCCGGGCCACTGATCAGCCCGGCCCGGCACAGGTGGGCCCGGCCTTCCGTGGCTGCCAGGGTGGCTGCCTCGATGGCTGCCTTCGCCGCACCGTAGGTTTCCGGTGTGGCCTCCGCACCGGCAGGCAGGGACGGCAGCAGCGCGGCGTCCTCCGCCGCACCCGGGACCGAGTTGTCGGCGTAGACGGAGCTGGTGGAGACGAAGGTCCAGTGTGCAGTCCGGCCGGCAAGGGCGGCCAGCGCGCCTTTCGCCAGGGCCGGGTCCCGGGCCACCTCGATGACGGCATCCCAGTCCTGCCGGGCGGCCGCGGCGTAGACTTCCGCTCCCAGTGAACGGTCCGTTTTAAGCCAGGTGGCGCCGTCGGGCGGGATCCGCGTGGTTCCGCGGGCCAGGCACGTGACACGGTGCCCCAGGGCCACCCCCTGGCGGACGATTTCTGCGGACAGGAAGGCGGTACCACCCAGGACAAGAATGCGCATTGGTCCACCGTACGGCGCTACTGTTGAAAGGGAACAGACCCCCCCACCCCAAGGAGTATTTCCCGCTTATGGCCAGCATCACGTCCATCCTTCCCAACGCAGCCGCAGCGCCCGACGGCATCAGCTTCACGGGAATCGTTATCAGCATCGGGATCGGGATCGCCTTTTGGCTGATCGCCACGTTTGCGATTGCCCGTATCACCAAGCGGGTGGCGGCCGGCAGCAACTTCTTCAAAAAACGCACCTTTAAGTGGGTGGCCCCCGCGCTGCGTGCCCTGGACCACGAACGCCGGGTCCAGCGCGCGGAAACCATCGGTTCCCTGCTGAACAGCATTGTGGGAGTCCTGGTGGTGGTGATCACCAGCATGTACGTGCTGCAGAACCTGGACATCAACATCGCGCCGCTGCTGACCAGCGTGGGCATCCTGGGTGTGGCCATCGGCTTCGGCGCCCAGCAGTTGATCCGCGACTTCCTTGCCGGGATCTTCATCACCATCGAGGACCAGTACGGCATCGGAGACGTGATCGAGACCAGCGAAGTTGTGGGCGTTGTGGAGTCCATGGGCCTGCGGATCACCCGGGTCCGGTCCGACGACGGCGCCATCTGGTACCTCCGCAACGGCGAGATCCTCCGGGTGGGTAACAGGTCCCAGGGCCGGTACGTGGCCCCCGTGCAGGAACCCGCCGCGGGCCTGATGGCTCCGGCCGAGTACGCCGAACCACGCAAAACCGAACAGAAAGCCGGCGAATAGCATGAGTCTCCCCCTGGAGCCGCAGCGGCCCCTGATGCAGAACGATCCGTTCAGCAAGCCCGGGTACACGGACAATTTTTACGACGCCGTGGGCGGCCACGGGACGTTCGTGAAACTGATCGACGTTTTCTACGACGGCGTCGCCACAGATCCGCTGCTCCGGCCCATGTATCCGGAGGAGGACCTGGCGCCGGCGAAGCGCCGCTTCCTGATGTTCCTGGAGCAGTACTGGGGTGGCCCCACCACGTACGGCGAGGAACGCGGCCACCCGCGCCTGCGGATGCGGCACATGCCGTTCCAGGTCACGCCCGAAGCCAAGGACCGTTGGCTCTTCCACATGCGCACTGCCGTGGACGCCCTGGCCCTTCCGCCGTTGTACGAGGGCACGTTGTGGGACTACATGGAGCGCGCGGCGCTGTCCATGGTCAACAGTCCCTCATCCTGACCGGGCGGCCGGGCCGGTAGCCTGCTGAGGCGCGCGGGGCCGGGGCCCGGTTCAGGCGCGGTTGCCGGCTTCGGCCGGGGCCGCTGTTCAGCCGAGGCCGCTGCCTGTACGGGCCAGGACGTGGCCGCGGTCGCCGGAGAGCCGGAACCAGCGGCCGGCCCGGAACAGGGCCTGCTCCCCGGTTCCGAGGAAACCCAGGGTCAGGGCGGCGAAGGCAGCCCCGGCCGGCAGCCCGCTGCCGTCCAGGTCACGCCCCCACACGGCTGCGCGGGCGTTGCTGACGATCAAGGCGCCTGGTTTGTCGGGGACGATGCCCGCTACTTCGGTGATGCCGGCTTCGGCCGCAGCACGCAGGTCGGCGTCGCTGATGCTGCCAATGCGTTCCCACCCGCCGCGGGGCGCACTGACTCCGGTCCACGATTCGGTGACCGTGGACGGCGGAACCGGCAGGTCGACGTCGTGCTCCCCCGCCCGCGCCAGCCGGTCCAGGACCGCGCTGATCGGCACCGTGACGTCCGTGCCGGACGGCTGGGCCAGCGCCATGGTGCGCAGGCCCAGGATGGTGGGCGTCGATTCGCCCAGAGCGCGGGGCCGCAGCACACAGACGTAGGCGGCCAGGACGGTGCCGGCGGCCTGCAGCCGGATGGCGCCGTCATCAATGGCCTTGGCGCGGGTGGCGAAGGTCTTCAGGTCCGCGAGATCCCGCGGGTCGGCGAAGCGGAAGGATGACGTAAGCAGATCAGACACACCAAGAACACTACCGGCTGCCGTCCGGTTGAGCCGCTTCGGGGCGCCGTCTAGAGTCGAACCATGACTGAAGCCGAAGCCGGACTGCTGGCGCCACCCAGCGGCGACCCCACCTCATCGCTGATCACCCTTCTGGACCTTGGCCATCTGGAGGGCGCACGGACGGATGAGGATATTTTCCTGGGGCCCTCGCAGCAGCAGCCCCATCAGCGGGTGTTTGGCGGCCAGGTCCTGGCGCAGTCGCTTGTCGCCTCCATCCGGACTGTGGCGGACGGCCGGGCCGTCCATTCCATGCACGGCTACTTCCTGCGGCCCGGCGATGCGAACAAACCCATCACCTTTGGCGTGCAGCGGCTCCGGGACGGCCGGTCCTTCTCCGCACGGCGGGTCCACGCCTACCAGGACGGGGTGCCCATCCTGTCGATGATCGCGTCGTTCCAGGTGGAGGACGAAGGAGTGGAGCACGCATCCGCCATGCCCGAAGGCATCCCGGACCCGGAGTCCCTGCCCAGCACCGCGGACCTGCTGGGCGGTTTTGATCATCCCGTGGCCCGGCACTGGGCCTACGAGCGGCCGTTCGACATCCGCCACGTGGACCCGCCGCTGTACGTGTCGGCGAAGGGTGAGCGTGCGGCCACGAATGCTGTCTGGATGAAGACGTTCGGGCCCATGCCGGACGATCCCAACCTGCACCGGGCCGCCCTGGCCTACGCCAGCGACTACACCCTGCTTGAGTCCATCCTGCGGCGCCACGGGCTGAGCTGGATCACACCCGGCATGAACGTGGCCAGCCTGGACCACGCCATGTGGTGGCACCGGCCCGCCCGCGTTGATGAATGGCTGCTCTACGTCCAGGAGTCACCCAGCGCGCACGGTGCGCGCGGCCTGGCCACGGGGAAGATCTTCAACCGGGCCGGGGAACATGTTGCGTCCGTGGCCCAGGAAGGCATGGTCCGGGTTCCGGCCGAAGCCGCCCGGCCCGGTCAATAGCGCGCGTCCCGGTTTAACGCCGAAGGACGGCACCCCTTCCGGGGGCCGTCCTTCGGTGGTTCAGCGGTGCTGTCTGCCGCGGGCTGATCAGTCGCGGGTCAGGCGGCGGTGGGTCACCCGGTGCGGCTTGGCCGCGTCAGGTCCCAGCCGCTCCACTTTGTTCTCCTCGTAGGACTCGAAGTTGCCCTCGAACCAGTACCACTTGGAGGGGTTCTCTTCGTCACCTTCGTAGGCCAGGATGTGGGTGGCCACCCGGTCCAGGAACCAGCGGTCGTGCGATACCACCACGGCGCAGCCGGGGAATTCGAGCAGCGCGTTTTCGAGGCTGCTGAGGGTTTCGACGTCGAGGTCGTTGGTGGGCTCATCGAGGAGGAGCAGGTTTCCGCCCTGCTTGAGCGTCAGTGCCAGGTTCAGCCGGTTGCGCTCACCGCCGGAGAGGACGCCGGCCTTCTTCTGCTGGTCCGGGCCCTTGAAACCGAAAGCGGCGACGTAGGCGCGGGACGGCATTTCGACGTGGCCCACCTGGATGTAGTCGAGTCCGTCGGAGACGACTTCCCACAGGGTTTTGTTGGGGTCGATGCCGCCGCGGCTCTGGTCAGCGTAGGAGATCTTGACCGAGTCGCCGATCTTCAGTTCGCCGCCGTCGAGCGGTTCCAGCCCGACGATGGTTTTGAACAGTGTGGACTTGCCCACCCCGTTGGGGCCGATGACACCCACAATGCCGTTGCGGGGCAGCGTGAAGGACAGCCCATCGATCAGGACGCGGTCATCGAAGCCCTTCTGGAGGTTCTTGGCCTCCAGGACCAGGCCACCCAGGCGCGGGCCCGGCGGGATCTGGATTTCCTCGAAGTCGAGTTTGCGGGTCCGGTCAGCCTCGGCTGCCATCTCCTCGTAGCGTGCCAGGCGGGCTTTGGACTTGGTCTGGCGGCCCTTGGCGTTGGAGCGGACCCACTCGAGTTCCTCGGTGAGGCGCTTGGCCTGCTTGGCGTCCTTTTTGCCCTGGACTTCCAGGCGGGCGCGCTTCTTCTCCAGGTACGTGGAGTAGTTGCCTTCGTACGGGTACAGGTGGCCGCGGTCCACTTCGGCGATCCACTGGGCCACGTGGTCCAGGAAGTACCGGTCGTGGGTTACGGCCAGGACTGCGCCGGCGTAGGACGAAAGGTGCTGTTCGAGCCAGAGCACGCTCTCGGCGTCGAGGTGGTTGGTGGGCTCGTCGAGGAGGAGCAGGTCCGGCTTTTGCAGGAGGAGCTTGCAGAGGGCCACGCGACGGCGCTCACCACCGGAGAGGGTGGTGACGTCCGCATCGGCAGGCGGGCAGCGGAGCGCATCCATGGCCTGCTCCAGCTGGGAGTCGAGGTCCCACGCGTCGGCGGCGTCGATGGCTTCCTGCAGCTGGCCCATCTCTTCGAGGAGGACATCGTAGTCAGCGTCGGGGCTGGCCATCTCTTCGGAGATTTCGTTGAAGCGTTGGATTTTGCCGTAGATCTCGCCGACGCCTTCCTGGACATTGCCCAGGACAGTCTTTTCCTCATTGAGCGGCGGTTCCTGCAGCAGGATCCCCACGGTGTAGCCGGCGCTGAGCCGGGCCTCGCCGTTGGAGGGGGTGTCCAGTCCGGCCATGATTTTCAGGATGGTGGACTTACCGGCACCGTTCGGGCCCACGACACCGATCTTGGCGCCAGGGAAGAAAGACATGCTTACGTCGTCGAGAATGAGTTTTTCGCCAACAGCCTTGCGGGCCTTGGTCATTGTGTAGATAAATTCCGCCATGCTTCCAAATCTACTGGGTTGGCGGGCATAACTTCCATTTACGGCCGGGATCAGGACCCGGCGAAGCACTTCCCGCTGGCCAGTACCGGCAGGACGGTAACGGTGACGGCGCCCTCGCGGACCTGGCCGATGATGCAATCCGTGCCCTGCAGGACGGCGGCTTCGATGGAGTCGGCTGCCAGACCCGTGGGGGTCCGGCTCTGGGACACCTCCAGGACCCCCGGGGCGACGCCGGATCCGGTCAAGGCGTCCGTGACCTGCTCGGTGGCCGGCTTGGGTGCCGCGGCTGCCAGTCTCACCAGGGCGTCCGTGACTGACTGCTTTACGGCATCGGTTGCGGCTGCTGCCTGCGCGGAACCGGACGGGGACGCGGCTGGTGTGCCGGCCTGTGGCGACTGCGCCGAAGCGGACTGCGATGAGGTTGGCGCTTCCGGGGAACCTGTTTGCGGGGAACCGGTTTGCGCCGCTTCCGCGAGGGAACTGTCGATCGGCGGGGTGCCAACGGTGGCGCCGCCGGCACAGCCCGAAAGCACCGCGGCAACTACAGCGAGGGTGACGGCTGTCCGGGTCCGGCCTGGCTTGTTGGCCGTTTCCGAACGTGGGTCTCGTCCGTGGACTCCGGTGTGGTTGGTCTGCCGGAGGGAAGGATTGAGCCGCATTCTGACATTCTGCCACGGCAGCGCTGCCGGCCCTGGCGGGTCCCAGGTCAGGGGCGGTTGTCGACGAGTTCCCCCGTCTGCAGATCGAGGCTGGAGAGGCCGCCGTCGGTGTCCTCAATGAGCACCGACGGATCTGCGGCGTTGGTGGCCCCATCCCTATCCGCAGGGCCCGGCGGGTCCGACTCGTCGTCCGGCGGTGCCTGCTCCATCAGGGACAGAACGGGCCTGCCGGAGTTTTTGCTGAAGTTCGCCGTACCGTGCCTCAGATCCTGGCCGATGGCCTCGGCATCGATTTCGACTGCGTAATAGGTGCGTCCTTCGTATTCCCAGTCGCGGATCTTCAGTTTGCCGACGACGATCACAGGCTGGCCCTTCCGTAGGCTGCACGCGACGTTTCCCGCCATCTGCCGGTAGGCCTGGACCTCATACCAGTTGGTTTGGCTGTCCACCCAGGTTTGGCTGGGCTCGTCGAACCTGCGGACGCTCGAGGCCATGCGGAACGTGGCGGTGGCGAATCCACCGGTTGTGGTGGAACTTTTGACGTCCGTGGCCACATAGCCCCGGACGGTGATGGAATCGATCATGGTCCTGTCCTGTCTCATTTGGTGGTGCCTGGTGCAGACAACACCAGCATCGCGGCGGAGCCCCGGCAGGGCGATGCCATGAGCCGCCTATGTGGACAACCAGCGTTGCTGGCCCGGTGTGGAGGACAAGTCGGGCCGTGGAACGGGGCCGCTGCAACCCGCCCCTCGGCAATGTAAACTTTTTCAGGCGCCGGAAGTTTCATCCGAACGCCAACGCCCCAGTAGCTCAGGGGATAGAGCAGCGGCCTTCTAATCCGCCGGTCGGGGGTTCGATTCCCTCCTGGGGCACACACGAAGCGGCCGGGCCTGCACAAGCGCAGGTCCGGGCCGCTTCGAACCCGGGGCGGTTGCTGCGAATGGCGCACTGCGCTTCTGTTCGAGCACTTGGTGTCGAGGACCTGCTCGCCGGCTTACGCGAGGCTGTCCGCCGCCGCCGAGCCGGGGGCTACGGACCAGTCGCCGTCCGAAATGATGCGGACGTAACCAGGAGTGGTCAGCCTGACCGTTTGGGAGAACCTGCCTTCGGTGTCCACCGGAAGTTCGGACATATCATCAGCTCCAAAGCCTTCGACCAGGAAGCGGCCATCGCCGTGGTGGGTGACTGTGGCCTCGTTGGACTCTGTCCCGAAATACAGGACGGTGTCGCCGTGGCCTTCGACGGGCCCGTCAACGGCGGAAACTTCCGACAAATCCCTTACCGTCAGGGCCCACGAACCCGTGGCGGTGACCTCGAACTCATCGGTTGTTGAGCCTGCGAATATATCCACCAGGTGCTCGCCAAAATACGGACCCTGCGTATCCACCAGCACTCCGTCCAGGCCGTTGGTTCTTACAACGGTGGCGCCCGTGCAGTCATTGCATTGGAACGACACCAGAGCCGGTAAACCATCCAGGTCCAGCGTCTGGACGCTGTCATCGCCGGTTCCGGTGACTGTCTGGGTGGCCACCGCAGTGAAGCGTCCCAGCGGGCCCTGGGTGGGCACTGCAAGGCTTCCCCTGGGCGCAGTTTCGGTATCTTTGACCCCTGTTGGGTGGGATCCGGCAAGATTGAGGCCGCCCAGCGCCACAGCAACTGTGACAGCCGCCAGGGCCACAGCGTTCAGGGCGCAGAGAACACCCGTCAAAATGAACGCCAGCACCTTGTTGTTCTGATAGCCCATCAGAGTTTTACCGGTGGCGTCGGTTTGTTTGTTGGCCAGCACCAGCACGATGTCCACCAGCGTCCAGATTCCCAGTCCGCCCAACGTCAGCAACTTCGCAATGCCAGTTCCGGTTCTGCCGAGATAAAAACGGTCAACGCCAAAGCCGCCCAGGAACAGGGCAAAAAGCCAGGTAGCGACGAAGGACTTCCTGCCGCCGTCCCGCTCGTGGACTTGCACGGGATGCGGGCCCAAAGCCCCATACCCCTGTTGGTGTAACTGGCTCAAAGACAGTCCCCTCCGGCGCCGCCGCCTACCCCCAATAAACCCGGCGTGGAAAACCACACTGACTGGATAATAACGCCACGAGCGCGATTCGCTCTGCCTACCGAACGGTAAACGGCACCAAGCGCTCGGCGCAGGACACACGTCCGAGGGTCGGGACACCGGCTGCCGCACGGTTGTTTACCCCGGTGTCGTCGCACCAATCCACATTATGCGGATAAGCGGACACAAGCGCCTCACCAGCCGCGACTCCGGCAGGAACCTCAAAACGATAGGTAAAACTGCCCGCATCCGCCATGGGTGCCGTGTCCTTCAGGACCTCAACGCCGGCCGCGTCGGTGACACTGACAGCCACGCGGGCATTATCGCCATAGCGCGGATCGCAGCCGGCGTCCAGGGCCGCCACAACGACGGTCTCCCCCGCCGAGGCCATGGAAGGTGTCACCGTATACTCAGGCGGCATGCATGGGGGCGGCTTGCCCCAGGTGTTGCTGCAACCGGCGGATCCACCCATCAGGACCACGCCGATGGCCGCCAGAACCACTGATTTGTTGCGGCTGGGCAAGCACCGCTGCAATATGCACCCCATCGGGCAAGTATGTGTCGCCTTCACAGGAAAAAGAGGCCACGCTGCAGGTTTGTGCCCGGATTGTTGCGCGATCCAACCCCTGCTAGGCCTGCAGCAGATGCGGAGCCTCAACCAGCGAGCGCACCACGCTCCCGGCCGCGCCGAGCAGCGCGCCCGGATCCCCCACGGCGGTAACGGTGAGCTGGCCGGGGGTGAACTTGCCCGGCGCGTACTTTTCCAGGCTGGCCAGGAGCGGTGCGCGCAGCCACTGGTCGAGGACCGCGAAATGCCCACCCAGCACCACGGAACCAACGTTCACCACCCGCGCGGTGGATGCGAGCGCCACACCGAGGGCCCGGCCTGCCCGGTCCACGGCGGCCCGGGCGCCAGGGTCGCCCGAGTCAAGAGCTGACAACAGGGCTGCGAGCGCGGCTGACCGTGTTACCGGCAGGCCAGCCATTCCGGCCGCAGCAAAGATGGCGTCCTGGCCCGCCACCGTCTCCAGGCAGCCGGTTCCCCCGCAGGAGCACCGGGTGCCGCCGGGGTCCACCACCACGTGGCCCACCTCGCCGGCATGGCCCGCCGGCCCGGTGAACAACTCGGCGCCGATCACCAGTCCGCCACCCACGCCCACCTCGCCCGAAACAAACAGGAAGTCAGCATCGCCGGCAGGTCGGCGCGCAATCTCCGCCAGGGCAGCGGCATTGGCTTCGTTGAACAGCGCCACGCCCAGCGGCGACCCCGGCAGCAGCGCAGCAAGGTCCAGCGGCACGCCTTCCCAGCCCAGGTTGGGGGCGGCCAGCACCATGGACCGTGCCGGATCCACAAGCCCAGGCACCGCCAGCCCGCCGCCCACGATCTGGATGCCCCGCCCGGTTGCTTCAACACGGAGGCTTGCCGCGAGCGCGGCCAGGGCAGCCACCACGGGACCCGGCTCGCTGTCCCTGTTATCCCGCTCCCTTACCTCGCGCAGCAGCAAGGTTCCGGACAGGTCCGTCACCCCGGCCGCGATGTAGTCCACGTTGATTTCCATCCCCATGACGGCCCGGGCGGGATTAAGTTCAAGTCCGACGCCGGGCCGGCCGCGTTCGCCCTGCGGGTTCAGTCCGGTTTCGCGGACCAGGCCGGCGTCCAGGAGCGCAACCACGAGACTGGAAACCGACGCCTTGGTCAACCCGGTGGTAGCGGCCACGTGGGCGCGGGTGAGGTGGACGCCGGCAGGCTGCCGGGCAATCCTGCCCATCACCAGGGCCAGGTTGCTCCTGCGGACGTCGCCCATGTTGCCTGGCACGGCAAGGGCGGCGGCCTGCGCAGGCATCGCCATCGGGTCCCCCTCTCGGAAAAATTCCTGGCCGGCAATCTGCCGGAACTGTTGACCCAACCCTACGTCGGCTCATATAGTTCAGGCAATGAACTAATCGTCGCGCACCGCGGCCCGACTGCAAGGATGCATCATGGCTCTCTCCCCCACTCCCGATGACAAGTTCACTTTCGGCCTCTGGACCGTCGGCTGGACCGGCGCCGATCCCTTCGGTGTGGCCACCCGCGATGCACTGGACCCCGTGGAGGCGGTGCACCGCCTCAGCGACCTGGGCGCCTACGGCATCACGTTCCACGACAACGACCTGGTTCCCTTCGACGCCACAGCATCGGAGAAGGACCTGATCCTCAAGAACTTCAAGGCAGCCCTGGCCGAGACGGGCCTGAAGGTGCCCATGGTCACTACCAACCTGTTCAGCCACCCCGTCTTCAAGGACGGCGGTTTCACCTCCAACGACCGCTCCATCCGCCGGTTCGCGCTCAGCAAGGTACTGCGCAACATCGACTCCGCAGCAGAGTTCGGCGCCGAGACCTTCGTGATGTGGGGCGGCCGCGAGGGCAGCGAATACGACGGTTCCAAGGACCTCTCAGCAGCCCTGGACCGAATGAAGGAAGGCGTGGACACGGCCGCCGCCTACATCAAGGACAAGGGCTACAACCTCCGCATCGCCCTGGAACCGAAGCCCAACGAACCACGCGGCGACATCTTCCTGCCCACCGTGGGCCACGGCCTGGCGTTCATCGCCCAGCTGGAGCACGGCGACATTGTGGGCCTGAACCCGGAGACCGGCCACGAACAGATGGCCGGCCTGAACTTCACGCACGGCATCGCGCAGGCGCTGTGGGCGGGCAAGCTCTTCCACATCGACCTCAACGGCCAGCGCGGCATCAAGTACGACCAGGACCTGGTGTTTGGCCACGGCGACCTGACCAGCGCCTTCTTCACCGTTGACCTGCTGGAGAACGGCTTTCCCAACGGCGGCGCCACATACGACGGCCCCCGCCACTTCGACTACAAACCCTCCCGCACCGACGGCTACGACGGTGTCTGGGAGTCCGCAAAGGCAAACATGGCCACCTACCTGCTGCTCAAGGAACGCGCCCTGGCGTTCCGCGCGGACCCGCAGGTCCAGGAAGCCCTGGCGACGTCCGGTGTCTTTGAACTCGGCGAGTCCACCCTCGCCGTCGGCGAAACCACGGCGGACCTGCTGGCAGACACCACGGCATTCGAGTCCTTCGACGCCGACCAGGCCGCCGAGCGCTCGTTCGCGTTTGTCCGCCTCAACCAGCTGGCCATCGAGCACCTGCTCAACGCCCGCTGACCCGCCGCGCACTCCGCGCCACCTGGCACCCAACAATGCGCCGCCGTCGGGCTTTCCAACAACATGGAAAGCCAGACGGCGGCGTACGCACCTAAGGAATCCCATGGCCCTCGTTGCCGGCATCGACAGTTCCACCCAGTCCTGCAAGGTAGTGATCCGCGACGCGGGCACCGGCGCGCTGGTCCGCCAGGGCCGGGCCACCCATCCTGACGGCTCCGAGGTGCATCCGGACCGCTGGTGGGACGCACTTCAGGAAGCCATCGGCCAGGCCGGCGGGCTCGACGATGTGGCGGCGCTTTCGGTGGGCGGCCAGCAACACGGCATGGTGGTCCTGGACAGGGGCGGGAACGTCATCCGCCCGGCCCTGCTCTGGAATGACACCCGCAGTGCCCCTGCCGCCGCGGAACTCATCAAAAACGCGGGCGACGGCGATCCCGCCTCGGGTGCCAGCTACTGGGCCGGGGCAACGGGCACCGTCCCGGTCGCCTCCCTGACGCTGACCAAGCTCCACTGGCTGGCGGCCAACGAACCGGAGAACGCCGCAAAAGTGGCCGCCGTGTGCCTGCCGCACGACTGGCTGAGCTGGCGGCTTGCCGGCCACGGCCCCGTGGAGCACGGCGAAGCCAACCTGGGAGCACTCACCACCGACCGGTCCGATGCGTCCGGGACCGGCTACTACTCCACTGCCACTGACTCATACCTGCCCGACGTCATTAGAGCGTCCCTGGGCCACGTCCCGATCCTGCCCAAGGTTGTGGGCCCGCTCGAGGCCGCAGCAACAACTCCGGCCGGTGCCCTGATCGGCCCGGGCGCTGGAGACAACGCCGCGGCCGCGCTGGGTGTTGGCGCCACTGTGGGCGACGTGGTGCTCTCCCTGGGCACGTCCGGAACCGTCTTCGCCGTCTCCGCCACGCCGGCTGCCGACGCCACCGGCCTGGTGGCCGGCTTTGCCGACGCCACCGGGAACTACCTGCCCCTGGCCTGCACCCTCAACGCCACCCGCATCTTCGACGCCACCGCCGCGCTGCTGGACGTCAGCCTCGGGGAACTCAACGGCCTTGCCCTGTCGGCCGGCTCCGGCGCCGGCGGGCTGACCCTGGTTCCTTACTTCGATGGCGAGCGCACCCCCAACCTGCCGGACGCCACCGGCTCCCTCCACGGCATCACCCGCGCCAACTACTCACCGGCCAACCTGGCGCGCGCCGCCGTCGAAGGCGTGGTGGCGTCCCTGGCCGATGGCCTCGCAGCACTTCAAGCCCAGGGCGTGCAGGCTGCCCGGATCATCCTGGTGGGCGGCGGGGCGCAATCCACAGCCGTCCGGGAGGCCGCATCCGCCCTGATCGGATTGCCCACCCTGGTGCCCCGTCCCGGCGAATACGTTGCCGACGGCGCCGCCCGGCAGGCCGCCGCCGTCCTCACCGGACAGTTCCCCACCTGGGAACTCGACGCCGAGGAGCCGCAGCCCGCCAGCCCTGCCCCTGAGGTCCTGGCCCGCTACCGCAGCTACGCGGCCCTGCACTTCCCGGCGTAGGCGGTCGTCGGATCGGGGCAACGGCGGCAATGCCCGCGGCCCGGTCTGGCATACTTCGGATCATGCCCGCCCGCGATCAGCAGCCTGCCACCCCTGAGACCAGCATCAATTCCCCGGAACGCCTCCAATTCGAGGCTTTCCTCAATGAGCACCGGCTGGCCCTCAACGCGTGCCTCGACGGGCTGACGGAAGAACAGGCCCGGCGCCGGCTGGTCGCCTCCCGGACCACACTGCTGGGGCTTGTCAAGCACGTGACGTTTGTTGAGCGGGTCTGGTTCGATGAGGCCATCACGGCGCGCCCCAGAATGGAGATCGGCATCCCGGACTCGCCTGACGAATCGTTCATCCTTGCCCCGGAGGACTCCATCGCCTCCGTCCGGGAACTGCACCGGCAAGCCTGCGCCGCGTCCGCCGAGGCCACCGCAGCCCTGGACCTCACGGACCTGCTGCCCGGCAACCGCCGCGGACCACTCCCCCTCCGCTGGGTGTACCTGCACATGATCCGCGAACTGGCCCGGCACTGCGGCCACGCGGACATCCTGCGCGAACAGATCCTCGCTGCGGACACCAACCCCCCATCCTGACAACGCAGTCCGGCCCGCCCCGCCGAAGCGGAACGGGCCGGAAGCCAGCGCCTTGCCTTAGCGCTTCTCGCAGGCGATGCCGTCGTTGTCGCGGTCAAGGTCGTATTCGCCCTTGTGCCGCGCCGCGCCGTCGTTGTAGCTGTAAACGGTGCTGTTGACGCGGAACGTGGTGACCGGCTTGCCGCTGGTCTTGTCCCGGGCGCCGGAGCGGCCCACACCGTGCGGATAAACCTTATTCAGCTCCGTGCAGTTTTTGTACGACTTCGGCGCGGCGGCCGAGGCCGGAACGGCCGTTGAGCCCAGGACGATGACGGTACCCGCCAGTGACGCAATAATCAGGTTTTTCAGGCGCACGTACGTGGACTCCCCCATAAAAGGCCCCGGCCGCCAGCCGGCGGGGCAGGAAAATAGTAACCCGCCGCCGCCCCGTCGGCTGTTTCCGGTTGGTAACGCGGACCCGCGCCGTGACGCAACGCGGGCCCGCGATCCTTGCACCAGGTCAGGCGTACGGGAGGACCAGCTCCGCGTAGCGCTCCTTGACCGTGGACAGGACGGTGTTGCCGTCGGTGTCCCAGATCTCCTGGTTGAAGATTTCCACCTCGATGTCGCCGGTGTAGCCGGCGTCGCGCACCCAGGTGCCGATCGTGGCGAAGTCCACCACACCGTCGCCCATGTATCCACGCGAGAGCAGCGGGTCTGCGGCGATGGGCATGTTGAAGTCGCACACCTGGTAGGAGGCGATCCGGTTTTCCCGGCCGGCGCGCGCAATCTGGGCCTTCAGTTCCGGATCCCACCAGACATGGAAGGTGTCGACGGCGACCCCCACCTCGGCGGCGGCAAAGGGCGCTGCGAGGTCCAGGGCCTGGCCCAGGGTGGAAATCAGGGCACGGTCCGCGGCGTACATCGGGTGCAGCGGTTCAAGGACCAGCCGGACGCCGTTTTCGGCGGCGAAGGGCACCAGGTCTGCGAGGCGGTCGGCGACGCGCCCGCGGGCGGCCACAACGTCCTTCTCTCCCGGACCCAGGCCACCCACCACCAGGAACAGCTCCCTGGTGTCCAGGGCCACTGCTTCAAGGATGGCGGCGCGGTTGTCGGCGAGGGCAGCTGCCTGCCCCTCGGCGTCGGGCGCTGTCAGGAAGCCGCCGCGGCACAGGGAGGAGACCCGCAGGCCCGCGTCCTTGATCAGGCGCGCGGCCTTGTCCAGGCCGGCCTCCTCCACCCGGTCCCGCCAAGGGCCGATCGAGGGGATGCCGGCGTTGACGCAGCCTTCAACTACCTGTGCAAGCGTCCACTTCTTGGTGGTGGCACTGTTGATGGCGAGGCGGGAGAAGTCGCTCATACCCCCACCCCGTTGATCCGCAGGTAGTCGGACATCCGGAAGGCGGCCAGGGCCGGATCCTTCAGGAGTCCGGCCTGGTCGGCCAGTTCAAACGTCCGTGACAGGTGCGCTACCGAGCGGCCCGAGTGCAGGCCGCCCACCATCTGGAAGCCAGGCTGCTTGCCGTTGAGCCAGGACATAAACGCGATCCCGGTCTTGTAGTAGAACGTGGGGGCGCTGAAGATGTGCTTGCCCAGCTCACGGGTGGAGTCCAGGATTTCCCGCGCCTTGGCGGGGTTGCCCGCTTCGTAGTGCTGCAGCGCAACCGAGGCGGCCGGGTAGATGGCCGCGAAGATGCCCAGCAAGGCGTCCGAATGGTGGGTTCCGTCGCCGTCGATCAGTTCCGGATAGTTGAAGTCATCGCCGGTGTAGAGCCGGACGCCTTCAGGCAGGGCGGCCCGCAGGGCCACCTCGTGGCTGGCGTCGAGGAGGGAGACCTTAACGCCGTCCACCTTGGCGGCGTTGTCCTTGATGAGTCCCAGGAAGGTTTCGGTGGCAGCTGCCACGTCATCCGAACCCCAATACCCGGCCAGCGCGGGATCAAACATGGTGCCCAGCCAGTGCAGGATGACGGGCTGGTCAACTTCCTGCAGCAGGGTGCTGTAGACCTTCAAGTAGTCCTCGGGACCTGTGGCCACCTGGGCCAGGGCCCGCGAGGCCATCAGGATGATCTTGGGTCCGGCCTCCGAGACAACGGCGATCTGCTCGCGGTACGCCTCGAGGACTGCTTTCAGGCCGGCCTCGCCGGTGGGCAGGGTGGCCACGTCCAGCTGGTCCGTACCCGCACCGCAGGAGACGAGGTCGCGAACGGACTTCCCTGCAGTCGCGGCGTTGTTGCCGGCCACGACCGAGGCGGCTTCGACGCCGGTGCGCTTGATGAGCTGCTGGGTGGCGGCCCAGTCCAGGCCCATGCCCCGCTGGGCAGTGTCCATGGCATCGGCGACGCCCAGGCCGTAGGACCAGAGCTCGTGCCGGTAGGCCAGGGTGGCGTCCCAGTCCAGCCGGGCCGGGGCGCCGGGTGTGTTGTCAGCGGAAACTTCGGGGATGACGTGTGCCGCGGCGTAAGCGCGGCGGGCTGTCAGGGGGGCCGTGGGCCGGGCCCAGCTGGTGTTGCCCCGCAGCCGGTATTCCCGGGTGCCGCCGTCGTTGGAGGGAAGGATAAGGGACGTCATCAGAGGGTGATCTCCGGGATGTCGATGGTGCGGCGTTCGTCGTTGGACTGCAGGCCGAGTTCTGCCAGCTGCACGCCACGGGCTGCGGAAAGCAGGCCAAAGCGGTGTTCGCGGCCGGCGACGACGTCGCGCAGGAACTCTTCCCACTGCAGCTTGAAGCCGTTGTCGAGTTCGGCGTTGGCGGGGACTTCCTGCCACTGGTCGCGGAAGGATTCCGTGACGGGCAGGTCCGGATTCCAGACCGGCTTGGGGGTGTGGGCGCGCTGCTGTGCAACACACTTGTTCAGGCCGGCGACGGCGGAGCCGTGGGTGCCGTCGATCTGGAATTCCACCAGTTCGTCGCGGTAGACGCGGACGGCCCAGGAGGAGTTGATCTGGCCCACGACGGCGTCGCCGGCAGGGGTCTCGAGCTCGAAGATGCCGTAGGAGGCGTCGTCGGCGGTGGCCTTGTATTCCTTGCCGGCCTCGTCCCAGCGGGCAGGGATGTGGGTGGCGGTCTTGGCGCTGACGCTCTTGACCTTGCCGATGATGCCTTCGAGGACATAGTTCCAGTGGCAGAACATGTCCGTGGTCATTCCGCCGCCGTCTTCCTTGCGGTAGTTCCAGGACGGGCGCTGCGCAGCCTGCACGTCGCCTTCGAAGACCCAGTAGCCGAATTCGCCGCGGATGGAGAGGATGCGGCCGAAGAAGCCTTCATCCACCAGGCGGCGGAGCTTGACCAGCCCGGGGAGGTACAGCTTGTCGTGGACAACGCCTGCGGTGACGCCGGCGTTCTTGCCGATGCGGGCCAGCTCGATGGCTTCCTCGAGGGTTTCGGCGGTGGGCTTCTCCGTGAAGATGTGCTTGCCGGCCAGCATCGCCTTCTTAAGGGTGGCGGCGCGCAGGCTGGTCATGGACGCGTCGAAGATAACGTCGACGGTGGGGTCGTTGATGACCGAGTCCAGGTCGGTGGTCCATTCGGAGACCTTGTGCAGCTCGGCGAGTTCACGGATTTTTGCTTCGTTGCGGCCCACCAGGATGGGTTCCACCTGGACGCGGGTGCCGTCTTCGAGGGTGAAGCCGCCGGCGTCGCGGATGGGAAGGATGGAGCGCAGCAGGTGCTGGCGGTAGCCCATCCGGCCGGTGATGCCGTTCATGGCGATGCGGATGGTTTTTGTTTCGAAGCCCATGTGTCCTCCACGGTGAGTGAGCAGTGTTACTCAAGCTGATTGGGAAAGCGCATTCCCACTGCTTCAATGATGCACCGGACAGGACTGAGTTGGCAAGCGCTTTCCGCAAAGAACTTCCCCTGCCATACTGGGGGAACTGTTATTTGGCCCACTTTTTACGCTGACCAGGAGATGTTGTGGCTGCTAGTACCCTGACCGAAGTGGCCCGGCTTGCCGGGGTATCGCCTGCCACGGCGTCCCGTGTCCTGAATGGCTCGGCCCGCACCCCCGGGCCCGATATCGCCCAGCGGGTCCGCCAGGCAGCGGACTCCCTGGGTTACATTCCCAACGCGCAGGCCCAGGGCCTGGCGAAGTCCAGTTCGGGCCTGATCGGGCTGATTGTCCATGACATCGCCGATCCTTACTTCGCGGCAATTGCCCGGGGCGTCCAGGATGCGGCCCGGGAGCAGCGCCGCATGGTCCTGCTCGCCACAACAGGCGGGGCACCGGCCGAGGAGAAGGAAGCCGTGGCGGCGTTTGCGGCCCGGCGCGCCGACTCGATCGTCATCGCGGGCTCCCGCTCCGCCCGCAACGAGGATCTGCAGGACAACGCCGAACTGGCCGCGGAGCTGGACAGGTACTGCCGCAACGGCGGCCAGGTGGCTGTAGTGGGCCATCCCGTTGTTGGCGCTTCGGCCAGCGAGGGATACCACGTGGTGGCCGTCCCCAACGAGGAGCTTGCCGAATCGCTGGCGGCCAGCCTGGCCGAGGGCCGCGATTGCGATTTTGTGGTGATTGGCGGACCTGAGGGGCTGTTCACCTCCGATGACAGGATCCGCGGCTTCCAGGCAGGCCTTGAGCGGGCCGGCCGGCCGGCTGCGGAACTGGTGCGGAGCGCCTTCAACCGCTCCGGTGGTTACGAGGCCGGGCTGGCGCTGGCCCAACGGATCAAGGCGGCCGGCCCCGCCCGGCGGCCGCTCTGCATCTTCGCCGTCAACGACGTGATGGCCATCGGCGCCACGGCCGCGCTGCGCGCCGAAGGCCTGCGGATCCCCCGCGATGCCACCATCGCCGGGTTTGATGACATCGAGACGCTTCGTGACTTCCGCCCGGCGCTTTCAACGGTGCGGTTGCCGCTCGAAGACATCGGCCGCCTGGCCACCCGGGCCACCGCCCGCGGCGCGGCCGAACACCCGGATGAGGCCGGCCCACCCATCACGGGAGCCGTGACCCTGCGGCGCAGTACCGAGGCCGGGGCATGAGCGGCGGGCCTGTTGCGGGCCTGAGCGTGGTGCCCGCCGGGGCTGAAGGACCCAGGCCGGCCGTGCTGGTGCTCCCGGGCGGCGGCTATGCCCGCCAGGCGGATCACGAAGCCGAGCCGGTCGCCGAGTGGCTGGCGTCCCTGGGAATCCACGCGTTTGTGCTGCGCTACCGGGTGGCGCCGGAAAGGCATCCCGCGCCCCTGACGGACGCCAAGGAAGCCATGCTGTACATCCGCAGCGGCGCCCACGGGCTGGACCTGGATCCAGGCCGGGTTGGCGTGCTGGGCTTCTCAGCCGGCGGGCACCTCGCTGCCACCCTGTCCACGGGAGTGGCCACGGGCAGTTCCCGGCTGGACGTGGATGCCAGCGTGCCGGACCGGACTGTCCTGTGCTATCCCGTGGTGTCCTACACCGCTGAAGTACACCAGGGCTCGGTGGATAACCTCCTGGGCGACGCGCCGCCGTCGGACCTCCTGGCCGAAGTCTCCGCAGAGCAACAGGTGGGCGCGGACACGCCACCGGCGTTTGTCTGGCACACCGCCGACGACGCCGCCGTGCCCGTCAGCCACAGCCTGGGTTATGCAGGCGCCCTGATGGCCGCCGGCGTCCCGGCAGAACTGCATGTTTTCCCGAACGGCCGGCACGGGCTGGGGCTGGCCGGCGGCGAAGCGGGCCCGGACCAGTGGCCTGCCTTGTGCGCCGCGTGGCTGCAGCGCGCGGGCTGGGCCCAGTCCTGAAGCCGTGACCGGAGGCCTGTCCGGCCTTAGCCGAGGGCCCTGATGGCCCAGGCCGCGGTGTGGGTGTCACCCGGCTGGAGGTGGATCAGGTCAGTCCCTGAGTTGAAGGCATCCGGCGGGCAGGTCATGGGTTCCACGGCGAGGCCCAGCCGGTCCGGCTTGGCCGGTTTGTCGGCGGTGTGGATCTGCACCCAGGCCCACTCTGCACCCCATTCGAGCTCCACCCCGGTTCCGGAGGGATCGTGCACCCTGACGCGCGCCGTTTTCGAGTCATCGCTGGTGATGCCCGTGAATGCGTGGTCGATTTTTACCGTACCGAGCCGGCGCTCTGCGCGGAAATCGAAGCTGCCGCCCGCCACCTGCTTCATTCCCACCGGCAGCAGCCTGTCCGGCGTCACCGCAAGGTACTCCGAGGCCGGCAGTTCCAGGGTCCATTCGTCCAGCGGCGCCGGCCCTGCCACCAGGTAGGGGTGCGGGCACACGCCGTATGGCCCGGCCGTCCCGCCGGTGTTGGCTGCCCGGACGGAGCAGTGCAGGCCGTCGGCCGCCAGCGTGTAGCTGACTTCCAGGTCCAGGTCCGCAGGGTAGTGCGGACCCGCCTCGACGGTGCAGCCCAGGGTGACGGAGGAGTTGGTCGTCTCGCGCACGTCCCACACCTGGTCCGTCGCAAGCCCATGCAGTGCTGCGCCGCGCTCCGGTTCGTTGATCACAGCCTGGAACGCCGTGCCGGCGTACTCGTAGGCGCCGTCCGCCAGGCGGTTGGGCCACGGGGCGCAGATGACGCCCCGGTAGTCGGGAATCCTGCCCCCGGCCCCGAAGCCCACCACCAGGTCCCGGCCGTTGTGCTGCAGCTCCCGGAGGGCGCCCCCGCGTGAAGTGACCACCGCAGAGTAGGGCCCCATGGCGATGCTGGTTTCGGTCATGCGTCCTCCGGTTCGACAATATTGTTAGCGCTAAACAGCGTAGCCCAGATCCTGCCTGCGGGCACCGCCCGCAAAGGGGCGGGTGCTGGCTACAGTAGCCTCATGGACATTCCGGACCCCGTCAATCGGGAACTGATCTCGGCGATCCGATCGGCCCTGGCGGACCATGCCGACCCGGGGCGGGCTGCCGGCGCCCAGGCCTATATGAAGTCGGAGCTCCCGTCGCTGGGCGTCCGCGTTCCCGATGTCCGCCGGATCGCAGGGGACGCCGCGGCAGGGCTGCCCTTTGAATCTGCGGATCAGCTTCGGGCCACGGTGCTGGAGCTGTGGCGCACCTCCACCGTGCGGGAGGAACGCTACGCTGCCATCGACCTGACGGGCAACCGGATGGTGGCCCGGGATCTGCACATGCTTCCCGTTTATGAGGAGATCATCCGCACCGGCGCGTGGTGGGACTTTGTGGATGGTGTGGCCGGGAGGATCTGCGGACTGCTGCAGGCCCATCGGGATGAGATGACTGCGGTGATTCTGGCCTGGAGCACGGACCCCGATTTCTGGATCCGGCGATCGGCCATTCTGTCGCAGCTGAAGGCAAAGACTGCCACGGACACCCGGCTGTTGGCGCAGGTTATTGTGCCGAACCTGGCGGATGGGGAATTCTTCATCCGCAAGGCCATCGGGTGGTCCCTGCGCGAATACGGCAAGACGGCGCCGGGCTGGGTCCGGGGCTTCGTGGCGGAGAACTCAGCTTCCCTCAGCCAGCTCTCGCGCCGTGAAGCGTTGCGGCGGCTGCCAGGACCTTCAGGCGGCCCGGCCTGATGCCTGGCGGCTCAGATGACTGGGCGTTCCACCACGGGATCGCCGGCCTTGCGGAACAGTGAGCGCGTCCGTGGGTCCCAAAAGACCAGGTACAGGGCAAACAGGACCCCGGTGACCGCCGCAGCCACCCGCGCAAGGAGCAGGGCGAAGCCAACATCGCCTGTCTGCAGGTAGGGGAAAACTTCCAGCTGGTCGGAGTTGGCGTAGATGATGAAGAAGGACACCACAAAGTAGAGGGCCTTGACCTGCCAGTCGTTCCGGATCCCGGTGACGGCAAATAGCGGGATCAGCCAGACCACATACCAGGACTGGATGATCGGCGAGAGCAGCACCACGGCAGCGAACGCCAGCGTGAGCCGGCGCATCAACCGGTCGTAGTCCCCTTGGAGAATCAGCCACCCAGCGATGCCTACGGCCAGGAGTTTGCCGGCGTTGGCCACCACCGCCGAGAGCAGGGCGCCGTCCAGCCCGAAAGCGCTGCCGAGGGAGCCCACCACCATGCCGATCAGCCCCACCGGCGCATACCAGATGGAGATGCTGCCGGGAGCGGACAACCCGTTGATCCAGCCGAAGCCAAAGCCGTTAACAAGGCTCATGAGGACCAGCAGTGCCAGGCTGAGCCCGGCCGTCAGCGCCCAGAAACCGATCTTCCGCAGCCAGCCGGCGTCCCGGCCGGCCCAGAGCAGGCCAACGAACGGCAGGAACACAATGGTGATGGGTTTGACCGCGATGGAGAGGGTCACCAGGACGATGCCGCGGACCACCCGCCGGGTGGCCGCGTAGTACAGGCCTGCCAGGGCCAGGCCGATCATCAGTGAATCATTGTGGACGCTGGCGATGAAGTTGGTGAGGAACAGCGGGTTCGCGGCCGTCAGCCAGAGCGCCCGGTGGGGGTTCACACCATGCAGTTCGGCCAGCTTGGGGACATAAATGACGCAGAGCACCACGCCGGCCAGGGCCACCAGCCGGAACAGCATCACGCTGGCTTCGGGATGGACATTGGTGGACCACACCACGAACTGTTCGATCCAGAGGAACAGTTGACCGTAGGGAACGGGCGCCTCCGTCCACATCTTGTCCGCCCCGAGCTGGAAATAGTTGGAGAGGGCTGAGATCCCGTTCCGGTAGGGGTTGAAGCCCTCCACCATCAGCCGCCCCTGGCCAATATAGGCGTAGACGTCCCGGCTGAACAGCGGCACGCTGAACATCATGGGCAGGCTCCAGGCCCCGATCGCGGTCAGCGTCGCCCGGCGGGCCCGCGGACCCCAGACGCGCACACGCTGCCCCAGCCTCAGCCAGGCCCGGACCAGCAGCATGCCGCCCACGGCCAGCAGCACAATGGAAAGCGCGACGCCGACGGCCTCGGCCCGCATCCAGATGAACAGCGGGACGCGGCGCAGCTCAGAGACGGGGGCCAGCCAGCCGACGCCCAGGGAGCCGATGAACATAAACAGCGAACCGACGAAGCCGGCAAGGATCGGGGAGCTGGGATTGTCCACCTCCGGGCCGGCCGCTCCGGCAGGGGCGGCCGCCTTCTCCCCCGTCGCGGGCATAGGCGCCGTCATCTTCAGGATCGTCCAATCTTTTGCTGTCCGCTGTTGCGTCCGCGCTTGGGCTGACCGGCGCGGCGCCGGGCAGTCCCGGGCGCGTTACTGCGGCAGCAGTGCAGGCCGCGTACCCGAAATCCTAGCACCGGCGTCCGGGTTGAAGGTGAAACGGTAGGCTGGTCCGGTGCCTATTTCTAACGAACGAATCGTCTGGATCGACTGCGAAATGACAGGTCTGGATATCGAAAACGATGCCCTGATCGAAGTCGCCGCGCTGGTCACCGATTCAGAACTGAACATCCTTGGCGACGGGGTGGATGTGGTCATCAAACCCGATGACGCAGCCCTGGCCCAGATGAATGATTTTGTCCGGGACATGCATACGACGTCGGGCCTCCTGAAGGAACTCCCGGCGGGCAAGACCATGGCCGAGGCCGAGGCCGCCGTTATGGCCTACATCTCCGAGTGGGTGCCGGACCCCCGCAAAGCGCCGCTGGGCGGCAACTCCGTGGGAACCGACCGGGTGTTCCTGTCCCGCGACATGCCCGCCGTTGTGGAGCACCTGCACTACCGGGTCATTGACGTCAGCACCATCAAGGAACTGTCCCGCCGCTGGTTTGCCCGGGCGTACTTCCAGTCCCCCGCCAAAAAAGGCGGCCACCGGGCGCTCGGTGACATCATCGACTCCATCGACGAACTCCGCTACTACCGGGAGGCCGTTTTTGTGCCCGCCCCGGGGCCTGACAGTGCCACGGCCAAGTCGATTGCCCGCCGGGTCACCGCCGCGGAGCACAACGAGGCGTAATTTCCGCCACGTTTTGCGGTTTTTTTGCCAAAAACAGCAAAAGTGGTGAAAGCACCCCCGAACAGCAGGTAAGCTATTTGAGTTGCCTTTCGAGGGAGCCGGTCAGCCGGTAAACCTGCGGGGCACATGGTGGGCTTAGCTCAGTTGGCAGAGCGCCTGGTTGTGGTCCAGGAGGTCGCGGGTTCAACCCCCGTAGCTCACCCGCACAGGATGGTCGTGGACCTTCCAAGAAGGAGGCCGTACCGGATACCCGGTGCGGCCTCCTTTGTTTGTTTCCTGCCCGGGCGAACCGGCCGGGGCCGCACGTCGAAGGACCGCTGAAGATGACTGTTCTGCCAATCACCATCTGGGGAGAGCCCGTACTCCATCGCCGGGCAGCCGAAGTGGAGGAGTTCGACGACGCGCTCCGCACCCTTATTGCCGACATGTTCGAAACGAACGACGCCGCCAATGGCGTGGGGCTGGCGGCACCCCAGGTGGGTGTGGGTAAACGGCTTTTCGTCTACAAATACGCCAACGACGACGGCGCTCCCGCCACCGCAGCCCTGGTCAATCCCGTCCTGACGCTCTCCAAGATCTCCGGTGCAGTCCCCGATCCGGATGAGGAGGAAGAGGGCTGCCTGTCCTTCCCGGGTGAGCAGTATCCGCTCAAGCGCGCCGACTGGGCGCGCGTGGAAGCCTTCGACGGATATGGCCAGCCGGTCGAGTTTGAGGCAACCGGCTGGTTTGCCCGGGTCATCCAGCATGAATTCGACCATCTCGACGGCAAGCTGTACGTCAACCGCCTGCTGGACCGTTATGGCCGCAAGGCAATGAAGCAGGCGAAAAAGCACGGCTGGGGCGTTCCAGGGCTGACGTGGCTCCCCGGCGTCGACCCGGACCCGTTCGGGCACTGACCCCACAGGGCAACGGCCAGGATCAGGGGACCCTGATGGCCTGCTGTCCGGGGCAGGAGCCCAGCACCCGGTTCATGGCGTCCTTTTCGGCAGCAGTCACCCAGAGGCCGTAGGCGGCTTTCACCGAAATCTGGCGGGCCACGTAATGACAGCGGATTGACTTGTTCGGCGGCAGCCAGGTGGCCGCGTCGCCCGCGCCTTTTTCCTGGTTCGCTGCGCCGTCCACAGCGATGAGGTTCAGCGGATCGTTGGCCAGGGCGGTGCGCTGTGCGGGGCTGAGCTGCTGGGCACCCTTTTGCCAGGCATCCGCCAGGGCCACCACATGGTCAACCTGCACGGCCTGGCTACTGTCAGGGCCCCGGTTGAAATTTATGCCGCGTGCCGTGTACGGGTCCGTGAACCGGCCGGCCGCGACGTTGCAGCGTGACCCCTCGCTGAACCGGACATCAGCCAGGTCGCGGCGGAGGATGTCGTTGCGCGTGTCGCACCCGTTGTGGTCCATGTCCAGCCACGCCGCGCCAAAGGCTTCCCGCTTGTATCCGCCCTTGCCTGCGCGGCCCTTTACCGGCAGCCCGTTGAGGACGTTGCCGGCTGCGCCGGCCGGCACGGCGTGGACGGGAGCCACCGGCTTCATCCAGCCCGGCTCGAAGACCGGGGCAACTGTGGGACCCGGCAACGATGGGCCGGCTGCGGCAAACTGCCCGGCAGTGAAGAACCAGAACAGTCCGGAAAGCAAGGCCAGGGCTGCAACGGCGAGCAGGGCCCACGCGGCCCGTGACCTGCGCCGGGCACGCCGGTACGCGGCCCAGCTGACGCTCACGGCTCAACGACGGTAGGTGTGGGGACAAGCATCAGGAAAGCCTAGGGCACCCGCAGCAGGGCTGCCCCGTTATCCACAGTGTGGAGGGCCACTCGACCCTTCGGTGGGACGGTTACTGTTCCCGGACAACCCTGCGGAGGTCCTCCTCGGCCACGGCCAGCAGGTCCTCAAGCTGGCGCACCCGGTCTGCACCGACGTCGCCCGTTTTGTGGCCCGCACGGGCCCCTTCCAAAAGCCGGATGGCTTCCTTGTGGTTGTCCTGTGCCACGTCGAGAGCGTGTTCGAGGGTGGTTTCGTGCCGGATTGCCTTTTCTTTTTCCATTCCCCCAGTGTGGTACTGATTCCCGGCTGATTCCAGAGAACCAGCCGGGAATCCGCTGACCGTTTGACGGATCAGACGGCGATGGCCGCCAGCGCAGCGGCGCTTTCCTTCGCGGGGAAGGACGGCGGGTTGACCCCTGCCATCTCCTCCATCACGCGGACCACCTGGCAGCTGTAGCCGAATTCGTTGTCGTACCAGACATATAGCACCAGGTTTTTGTCGGTGGAGACGGTGGCCAGGCCGTCCACGATGCCGGCGCGGCGGGAGCCCACGAAGTCGGTGGAAACAACTTCGGGCGAGTCGATGTAGTCGATCTGCTTGCGCAGGCCCGAGTGCAGCGACATTTCCCGGAGGTAGTTGTTGACCTCGTCCTTGGTGGTCCCGTTCTCCAGGGTGAGGTTCAGGATGGCCAGGGACACGTCAGGCGTGGGGACGCGGATGGAACTGCCGGTGAGCTTGCCCAGGAGTTCAGGCAGTGCCTTGGCAACGGCTTTGGCGGCGCCGGTTTCGGTGATGACCATGTTCAGCGCTGCCGAGCGGCCGCGCCGGTCGCCCTTGTGGAAGTTGTCGATCAGGTTCTGGTCGTTGGTGAACGAGTGCACCGTTTCCACGTGGCCGTGGATGACGCCGAACTTGTCGTTGATGGCCTTCAGCACCGGAGTGATGGCGTTGGTGGTGCAGGATGCGGCGGTGACGATCCGGTCGCTGTCCTCGATGGTGGTGTGGTTGATGCCGTGGACGATGTTCTTCAGGTCGCCCTTGCCCGGCGCGGTCAGGAGGACCCGTGCCACGCCGGTGCTCTGCAGGTGCTGCGAGAGGCCCTCGGCATCGCGCCAGCGGCCGGTGTTGTCCACAACCAGGGCGTTGTGGATGCCGTAGGTGGTGTAGTCGATGGTGGCGGGGTTGTCCGAGTAGATGACCTGGACCTGGACGCCGTTGGCCGTGATGGTGTTGGCGACCTCATCGATGCGGATGGTGCCCTCGAAGGAGCCGTGGACCGAGTCGCGGCGAAGCAGGCTGGCCCGCTTGGCGAGGTCGTTGTCCGAGCCGCGGCGCACCACGATGGCGCGCAGGCGAAGGCCGTGGCCGCCGCCGGCCTTTTCGATCAGGAGGCGGGCCAGGAGCCGGCCGATCCGGCCGAAGCCGTAAAGCACAACATCGGTGCTGGTGCGGTCATCGCCGCCGCGCTTGCCCACAACGTCGGCAAGTTCAGCGCGGAGGAATTCCTCGAGCGAGGCGCCGTCGCCTTCTTCCTTGAACTTCTGGTTCAGGCGCGCGATGTCGATCGCTGCGGCGCCGAGTTCCAGGCCGGCAAGGGTATTGAGCAGCGGCGCTGTCTCTTCCAGGAGCAATTCGTCCTTGCTCATTCTGCGGGCGAAGCGGTGCGCCTTGAGGATGTTCATGGTGGACTTATTGATCAGGCTCCGGCCATGGATGCTGGTGACCACGTTGTTGTCGCGGTACAGCCGGCCAATCACCGGGATCATGGCCTCGGCGAGGGCCTCCCGGCCCATCCACGTATCAAGACAAGAATCTGACGTCTGGCTCACAGAAATACCTTCCTCGGTTCAGCCGCGTACGTCGTCGTGCGCGGTTGTAGGCCACCTGATGATGTCCAGTGGCAGTGGCGCCGGCAGGGTTCGGCCCTGGGCGCCGGGATTGCTGGCAAAGAAAAACCGCCGGTTAAGAACGGAGCTCCGGCGGAAGAACCCCTGCGTTCGGTTCCATTCTAATTTGGCGTGATGCCTGTTTGAGTCGCCGGCGCCGTGAAATCACTCACACCTGCCGTTCAGTTATGGAGGGCGGAAAAGAGGTTCAGGCTGAACGAATAGATGACCCACGAGAGATAAGGCAGCATTAGCAGCCCCGCGGTGGCACTGACCGGGCCGAAGCGCACCACAAGGAATCCCACGGACACACCCAGGCCGGCAATGACCACCAGGGCACCCCAGAGGGCCGCTGTGCCGATCAACGGATACAGGCCAAAAAACGTCAGCGGCCACGCGGCGTTGAACAGCAGCTGTGCGGCGTACCACCACCGGGTGCTGCCGCGAAGTGCCTGCCGGCGCCATACCAGCCACGCCGCCAACGCCACGGCGGCGTACAGGAGGATCCACATGGACCTGAACATCCAGCCCGGCGGCATCCACGGGGCTTTGACGGATGCGGCGAACCAGCCGGTGGAGTTCAGGATGATGGGCACTGATGCAACGATCCAGGCTGCCATCGACAGGCCAAGAAACCCCAGCAGGGCAGCCGCCTGCCCGCCGGGGGAAGGAACCTTACGTCCGGAAGCGGACGGAAGGTCAGAGATTGGAAGCACGCTTCAGGATGCCCAACGCATCGGACCAGGTCAACTCGAGCCCGTCGAGCCCGCGTTGCCTCTATGTGGAGCGTACAGTTGCAGGCGGCCAAAGTGCTCAGATTAGATACGTTCTGGAAGCCTGTTCACGCATACGCCCGGCAGTCAAGTGCGACTGCCTGACTGCCGGTGTCCCAATGCAGCTTGACTGGGTTATTTGCTGAAGCTCGCTTCGTATTTTGCCACGACCCGCTCGGCATGGGCGTAGCCGTCCGCAGCCAAAGCCTTCAGCACTTCGAGCGCTTCCTGGGTGCCGGCTGCCAGACGGACTTCGGCTGCGCGCGCCGTGTGCCAGGGGTTACCGCTGGCCCTGTGATCGTGGAAGGCGAGTGCTCTGGCCCTGAATTCGGCCAACCGCCCACCGCCCACGATGAGCTGCGAGCCTTGCCGGACAAGGTCTTGGACTGCGAAAGCACGACTTTCGTCGTTGTTAAGGCAGCCGATCACATAGGCACCGAGTGCGAAGACCGCGCGCGTCCGTCCGGCTGCGAGGTTGGCTGCCAAGGTCGGTGAGTACCGCTTGTCAGCTTGAAGGGCCCCGGCGGACATTCTCGAATAGAGGGCCGGGTGAGCTGTCAGCGTTGACTCGCCGCCCAGGGCAGCCCGGAATCCTGGCATGTCGATGTCGAATCCGGACAAGGCACCCACCTCTTCACCGTCGATAGCACGGCCAAGCTTCGCCAGAATCTCATCGCTGTAGCGCACCATACCTATGTCGTCTGCCCCGGATGCAAAAGTAAACTCACCAAAGACTGGCCCATCGGGACCGTCGTAGCAGTCGACCTTAACAAACCGTGTGTCGAGGCCGGCGGACAAGTCCGCTGCCATCTTCAGCATCGCGCCCGCGTGGCGTGGAACCAGATGGCTTTCCCTAGCCCATCGGCTTTCGTCAAGGGTGTAATCTTTTCCGAATTCGAGAGGAAGAAACGCACCATCGAAAAATGCGAGCCGCGGCGGCGATACGTTCCGGTCGATCTGGCTGATGTGGGTTATTTTGCCCCGGAAGCAATAGATTTTGTAGTCCATTGGTAAAGGCTTCCCGGCGATGCCTGAGTCTATACATTCCTCAGCCAACCAATAGTCAGGCTCAGGCCCGTCCGTTTTTAAGTCGTCCACCGTCAGAATTCGCAGGCTAAGCAATTCCAGATATTTTCCGCCGCCGATGGTTTCGAGGACGTACACACCCTTAGTCGAATGGCGGTTCGGCTGCTTGACTACGAACCGATCGCCTAAGCTCTCACCGGCGGCAAGGGCCTCGGCAGCGCTACCGACCGTCAGGTACTTCGGCACACGATATCCCGCGGCACTAACGTGCTTATAAGCGGTGTCTTTGTCGTCCAATTCCCATGGAACAGGGTCGACGGGGTTCTGCTGATTAACGAAGCGCTGGCGCATAAAGGACAAGTAGGGGTTCGAGGAGGCCATATGAAGATCCTAAATGCTGTCCCGGGCGCCCACGTTCAACCTGTCCCGGCCGAGTTCCCGGGTCCTGCTGGGTCTATGGCTGGTGTGGATGGGACAGCCGATACGCCGGGTTCTGTCACAAACCCCGCTAATCCAGGCCCTCCGAGCCGACCATGGGCAAATCATGGGCAAACACCTCAAAATCGAGGGTCACACCGCCGTCAGTAATCGCCGCCGCACGGGTGTCATCATCCGGCCACAGATGCGAATACGTCTTCAGAGTTTCGGTGGCATCCTTGTGCCCCAGCCTATGCGCGACAGCAACAGGAGACATGCCACCCGCGATCAACTGCGAGGCGTGATAATGCCGCAGCTGGTGCCAGCCCGTGCCGGCCTCCCCCAGCCCCGGAACCCTGCCCCTCACGGAACGCCAGACCTGGCTGGCTGCCTTCCTCGTCATCGGCTTGCCCGCGGCGTGGAACACCAGCCCGCCCGGCCCCAGCTGCATCCCCTGCAGCGACTTCAGGAGCTGGATTGACTGCTCCCCCACATGGATGCTCCGGCGGCTCTTCGCAGTCTTCGGCGGTCCCCATTCAAGCCTGTTCGATTCTGTACTGATCAGCTGCCGGTCAATCGTGATCATGTTGGTGGCGAAGTCGACCCGATCCCAGGTGAGGCCCCGAAGCTCGGCCGAACGGAACCCTGTTGCAGCACAGAGAACTACGGCCGGCCGATAGGGGACGTAGATCCGCTCGACGAGCATCTGCACAACCTCAGTGCGGAGCGGCACGATGGCGATCCCCTCCACCGTGGGCAGGTTGATGCCAATGCAAGGGCTCTTCGCTATCACCCCGTCAAGGACCGCGGCCTTGAACATCGCGGCCAGGTACGAGTACGTGAGCTTCACAGTGGACGGCGCCAGGGATTCGCTCCACTCCCCCACTGCTTCCTGGACATCTGCCCGGCTGACAGCATCGAGCGCATACCTGCCAAGGGTCGGAACGATATAGAGCCGCAGCTTCCCCTGGATCTGTTCCTTTGACGTCGGCCGCTGGTGCAGGAGGTTCTTCTCCCACGCCGCAGCGTAATCGGACAGAAGGATCTTCTTTCGGCTCGTGACGTAGGTTCCGCGGTTCATCCCTGACACCTGTTCGGCGAGGAACGCCATGGCCGCCGCCTTCGTCGCGAAGCTCTTCCGCTGCTTGTTCTCTCCAAGGGGCTGCCACTCTGCCCGGTACCGCATACCCTTCCCATAGACGGGTGTGCGGGTCTTGTCCTTCCTGACCCAGAGGTCTTCTACCCTCGCCATCAGAGAATCCTGGAGGCGAGCCGGGGTCGGTCGCGGTGGATCCGCCGGCGGAACAACAGGTTGACGGTCTGCGGGTCCCACGCATACGCGGCGGGATGATCCGTGAGGCGGTTCACTTCCTGCCAGTAGTGCACGCCGCCGAGTCCGAATTCTTCGGCGGCTTGGCGTTCCCGGGCTGCGGGGTATTGATAGGTGGTGACGGCGAGTTTGAGGATCCCCTTTTCGCGGTCAGTCAGGGTGTCCATTGATTTCCTTTCGGATGTGGATGAGTTCTTCGAGGGTCAGCGATTTCTCCCAGGCGCGGACGTCGTCGGGCATGACGTGGAGGCGGTGGGCGATGCTGATGAGGTCGTCCGTGATGCGGGCGGCGTCGATGAAGGCGGCCGGCCGGATGAGGTGGCGGGCGGCCCAGACGCTGGCCTGCAGCTCCTGTTTGGCGGAGCGGCCTACGTGCTCGTAGTGGGCGTGGCCGAGTTCGTGCCAGGCGGTCGAGCGGAGCTGGATGGGCCCCAAGTCAGGGTGGAGCCGGATACGGCGGTGGTCGGGGTCCCAGCACCCCCACCAGCCGTGGGGAGGATGCGCGAACGAGACGCGCACTCCCATCTCTTCGGCCTTCAGTTCCCACCCCATGAGGAACGAACCTACAGACCGGCTACGACAATGCCCCTGGAGGGGCTTGGTTCTACTTGCTGGTGCTGACGTCTGAGAGGCGCATCATTTCGCGGGACAGGCTAACCAGGAGCTGCTGGGAGGACTCGGGCAAGGACCGTGCGCCGCCAAGGACGAGAGCGGACGAGTCCGGGGCGCCCATAGGCAGGTCAAGGTCGGCGGCGCAGGCGGCGATGATCTGCTCCACTGTGACGTTCAGACCGCGGGCCAGGCCTTTGAGGGTGGGCGGGTCCGGGAAGACCCGCATCGGGCGGTTGCCGATCTGCTGGATCCGGGAGTGCGTAGGCACCCCGCCGCAGTCGCGTGAAAGTTCGATGTTGTTCCGGTCGCCGCGGTTAGCGTCGAGGAGGAGTCGGAGAGCGCTGGACATTGGGTTTCCTTTAGGCGTCTTCGGGCATCTGGTTGATGCCGATTGCGTTGTCTGCTTCGCGGGCTGCGAGGCGGTAGTTGTCTTGGTCTTCGGGTTGGGCGTTTTCGAGGTCCCGGATGGTCCGGTTTTGTTTGATGAAAACGCGTGCGAGTTCGATCACTATGCGGCGTTGCTCTGCAGTGAGTGTGTCGACGTCTGGAGGTAACTGGTCTGCGAGTCGCGCTTGCGGCAATTCCATCTGAGCGGCCTTCAGGACGGTTTCTAGTGGTAGTCCGGCGAGTTGGGCGAGTGCTTCAAGGGTCTTTCTTCCTGGTCGCGAGGTGTAGGTGCCGGCGAGAATCTTGTCGACTGTCGTGTAGGACAGCGTCAGTCCCGCCTTCTCTGCTATCCGGCCCAGTTGGCGCCCCCCGGCACCGCCGTTGTTGTCTGATGCAGCTTGCGCCACGTCTTTCAACGTCTTGGGTCTTTGTGGCATGGCTCAATCCTCGGGCTAGTTGTACTACTTGTACGAGCGAACAGAACTTTTTCTAATACAAGTAAAACGTCTAGATACCAGCGATCGCGGGAGAAACGAGCCGTAGTCTTGACAAGTGAAAGACAAGTGCGGCAAGCTTCACTTGTCAACCACCACGAAAGGGATGCAAGATGTACACGTACCGCCACGGCGACACACCAAAGACAGACACCAAGAAACGCGCCACACGGCGCCCCAGAACACGACTCCGGGGGGAGGTCATCATGAAGCCCATCAGCACGTCCATCCTCAGGAAGCGTCGCGAACGCGAGGGCTACACCCAGCGGGACCTGGCACACCTCTGCAAATGCACACAGGCAGCCATCTCCGCACTCGAAACCGGCACCATGCCTCAGTGCTCCGAAGACCTGGCAACGCAGATCAGCAAATGGCTGAAGCGCGACGTCGACGAACTCTTCACCAGACACGAAGACACCCGCGTGCCCAGAATGACAAACGCGGCAGGCACCAAACGCCAACCCATCGCCGCATAACCACCAGATAGAGGAAACACCCATGGTCTCAGCCACCCTCACCGCAGCACCCGCCCCGACCCAAACACTCAGGGACCTCATCGAAGACAGTGCCTGTGGCATGGCAAGCGCAGACGAGCTGCACAACGCACTCCTCACCCTCGAAACGACCATGGGCTGGACCCTCACCAAACCAACAGAAACGGAAGGCGCATGACTGCAGCAGCTGTGCTTGAAAAGGACTGGAAGACTTCGGCACTCGACGAGATTGAGGCCCTGGCGAAGACGGGGACCACCTTCACGGCCGACACCCTCCGGGCCCGCGGCATCGTCGAACCCCCGCACCACAACCAGTGGGGCAGCGTTTTCGGGACGGCAAGCCGCCGCGGTCTGATTGCGAAGGCCGACTATTCATCCAGCCGGCGGAAGTCCAGGCATGGCGGGTTCCTCCACGCATGGAGGGGTGTTCCGGATGCCGGCAACTAGCCCCACACTCCCCCGCCTCGCCTACACGGTTCCCGAAGTCGCGGCGATGCTCGCGGAGCCACAAGGCAGCATTAAGAAGCACTGCCAGACGCAGGCGCTCCGCGGCGCCTACAAGACCGGCGGGAAGACCAGCCCCTGGCGGATCCCCCGGAACGCGATCGACTACTACCAGAAGACAAGGAGTAACCAGTGACGAAGGACAAAGCGTTGGCGGAGCTCGAAGCCGCCCACGAGGACGCCGTGAAGGCTGAGCGTGCCGCTGTCGCCGCGCAAGAACGGAAGCGTGCAGCTGTCCGGGCGGCGTTCAACGCCGGGTGCAACGGTCCCGACGTGGCCGGCGTGCTGGGTTCATCCGTGCAGTGGGCGTACAAGGTGAAAGCGATGCCACCTTCAGCTGTCGCGTGAAAAACAACTGCTAGTTGTTTTCTGTGCGAATAGCAGATACATTTGATCCAGCAACAAAAGAGGCCCACGGGCTGCAACCCGCGGACCTCACGCCCACCGAAACCACGAAAAGGACCGCTTCGATGAACAGCACCCAGACTACCAGCCCCTACTGGTTCACCAAAGAACAAGCCGCAAAAGTAGCCCGCGACCTCATCGTCACCCACCACGAAGGGCACGGCCCCGACGACCAGGACGACGAACGCCTCGCCGTCCGAATCGCACACATGATCGGCATCATGCCCAATCTTGCTGCCGTCGAAAACGCCTTGCAGTCGCTCGACGAGCTATCAGCAGTCGAACGCGGCACCCACAACATGCTCGAACCCGACCCGCACGGCATCGACGACAACACCGCCGAAGTCATCGCCTACTTCGAAGCCCAACTCACCGAAGCAATCGAAGACGTCGTCGCCCGCTTCAAAGACCACATGGAGCTGGCCGCGTGAGCCCCCGCCAACTCCGGGTCCGCGCCGGCGTCCGCTTCACAGTCCTCACCGCCACCATCGGCCTCTGGCTGTTCCTGGCCCACGCCATCCCCGCCGTCCTGGTGGTCGGGCTGTGATCTGCTTCTGCCGCGGATACGGCCTCTGCCCCAACTGCGACAAACACACCTGCACAGGCAACTGCCACTGCGACGACATCGACCAGACAAAGGAAACCCGATGACCATCCAATTCACGGACCCGTCCGTCCCGGAAGTAGCGCCGGGCTCGGCTGAGTGGATGACGTACATGACGGCCAGCAAGGTCAGCGCCATCATGAAGCACTCCACCTACGACTCCTACCTCTCCCTCTGGCTCAAGATGGCCGGACAGGTCCCCCGCGAGGAAGACACGGACGTCACCCGCCGCGGGCACTACCTCGAACCCGCCGTCAGGGCGTGGTTCCGCGACCAGCACCCGGACTGGCAGGTCACCGAAACGGGAATGTGGATCCACAAGGACATCCCCTGGGCCGCCTCCACCCCGGACGGGATCATCCACACCCCGGACGGGACGCTGGTGTTCGAGGCGAAATCCTCGACCATCGACGCCGATTGGGGCGAACCCGGAACCGACCAAGTCCCGCCCGGCTACTACGACCAGGCCCAGTGGCAGATGTTCACCACCGGACTCCGCCGCGTGCACCTCGCCGTCATCAAGTCCTTTCTGGACTTCGCCGAATACGTCATCGACTACGACCCCGAATATGTGGCCGTGATGCTGGCCCGGGTCACCGAGTTCATGGATCTCCTCGAACAGGGTCGCCGGCCGAGCCTCGACCCCTTGGACGGGCATGCTGCCACTTACGAGGCGGTGAAGCAGCTCAACCCGGAAATCGAGGACGAAGAGCATGAACTGTCCGACGAAGACGCCACCCGATTCCTGAAAGCCAACACCGCCCGGAAAGCTGCAGAGCTCGTGGAGCAGGGCGCAAAGACGTTCATCGCCGACCAGGCCGGCAACGCCCGCGTAATCCTCTGGAACGGCAAGAAGCTGTTCACCCGCCAATCACGAGGCGGCGGAACCCCGTACCTCGTGGCATCCAAAAACCTCCCCACCATCGAAGAAAGCGAAACCACCCCATGACTTCCACCGCCATCAGCGCCATCGACGTAGCCCGCCAGAACATCGGCGCTTACAAAGGCGAGCTCCTCGCAGCCCTCCCCTCCCATCTGCAGGACAAGGGCGTCGGCTGGCTCACGTCCTCCCTGTCCGCCCTGCGCAAGAACGACTTCCTCCTCAAGTGCGCCAACCAGGACCCGGGATCCCTCATCGTCGCACTGTCCCAAGCTGCCCAGCTGGGACTCATGCCCGGCACCGACGAGTACTACCTCACCCCGAAAGCCGGAAAGGTCCTCGGCGTCGTCGGCTACCAAGGCGAAGTGGAACTCATGTACCGCGCCGGCGCCGTGTCCTCGGTCATCGTGGAGAACGTCTTCGCCAATGACAAATTCTCCTGGAACCCGGGCACCATGACGAAGCCCCTCCACGAGGTCGACTGGTTCGGCGGCGACCGCGGACAGATCATCGGCTCCTACGCCTACGCCATCATGAAAGACGGCGCAGTGTCCAAGGTCGTCGTGGTCGACAAGACCCGAATCGAGCGGGCCAAGTCCGCCAGCGCAAGCGCAGCATCCGGGAAGAACAGCCCGTGGACCACCGACGAGGCCGCGATGGTCCTGAAGACCGCCGCGCACGACCTCGCCAAGTGGGTGCCGACGTCAGCCGAGTACATCCGGGAGCAGGTCCGCGCCGTCCGCGACGTCGCCAACGAACCAGCACCCGCACCAGCGCCCGCCGCGGAACCGCCTGCAGCGCCGGTCGCATCACCGCGACAGCACCACCCGGAACCCGTTGCCGACACACTCACCGGGGAGCTCGTGGACGAAGGCGAACAGAACGCAGCAGACGCCGCCTGGTTCGCTGAGGAAGGCGCCAAGTAATGGCCGGCGAAACCACCATCACAGTCATCGGCAACCTGACCAACGATCCGGAACTCAGATTCACTCCGTCCGGCGCGGCGGTGGCTAACTTCACCATCGCTTCCACGCCTCGCACGTTCGACCGGACCAGCAACGAGTGGAAGGACGGGGAGGCCCTGTTCCTCCGCGCTGCTGTCTGGAAGGACGCGGCGGAAAACGTCGCCGAATCCCTGACCAAGGGCATGCGCGTCATCGTCCAGGGCCGACTCAAAAGCAGGAGCTACGAGACGAAGGAAGGCGAGAAGCGCACCGTCATCGAACTCGAGGTAGACGAGATCGGGCCCAGCCTCAAGTACGCCAACGCCAAGGTCAACCGCACCCAACGCAGCGGCGCCGGCGGTCAGGGCAATGGCCAGGCAACCTCCAGCGGCAACTGGGGCGGCGGCCAGGCCCAACAAGGCAACCCGTGGAGCGGCAATACCACCTCCAACGCCGGCGGCTTCGGCGGCGGAGACACCGAACCACCCTTCTGACAAGCAAAACCATGCGGGCGCCTGAACACATCAGGCGCCCGCAACCATCCCCAAAGGAGAACCCCTTGACCATCACCGACATCACACCCCGAATCGAAGCCCGCGACGGCGTAGCAGTCACCGTCTACACCAAGAACGACTGCTGGGGCTGCACCAAAACCAAGGGCCTCCTCGACCGCGCCGAAATCGAATACACGGCAGTCAACGTCGAAGAGGACGAGCCCGCATTCCACTACGTCACCGACACCCTGGGCTACCGGCAGATGCCCGTCGTAGTCACCTCCACCCCAGAGGGCGAATTCGTGTGGTCCGGCCTGCAGCCCCACAAGATCCGCGAACACATCACCCACCGGGCCGAGGCCGCCGCGTGAACACCATCGCACTCACTCCCCCAAGGCCGCCCCTGAACCTCCCCCGCCGGCAAAGCACCATCGCCCTCTGCGACTCCTGCGACAAACCCCTCAATGGAACCGGCGAATGCGGCGGATGCACACGATGACCGGCCCACTCAAACGCCCACCCACACCAGAACACCTCGCGGCCGCCGCCCAACTCCTCCAAGACGGCGCATCCCAACGCGAAGTACAGCGAACCACCGGCATCGCCCGCGAAACCCTCCGCAAACACTTCCCCAACAAAGGCTGGACCTTCATCGAAGGCGGCCAATTTCGGGCCCTCACCAAACACTCCCAGCTGCAACTAGGACAAACACCATGACCCTGACAATGACCGACATGTTCTGCGGCGCCGGCGGATCCTCAACAGGCGCGACGTCGCTCCCCGGGATCACGGTAAAGACCGCGCTCAACCACTGGGACAAGGCCCTCGCCTCCCACAACGCGAACCACCCGGACACCATCCACGTCCAGGCAGACATCAAGGAAACGGACCCCCGCTACATCGGCCACAGCGACATCCTCTGGGCGTCCCCCGAGTGCACCAACCATTCCGTGGCTAAGGGACGCAAGCGCGTCACCAACCAGGCAGATCTCTTCGGCGACACCATCCCCGACGAAGCGGCCGACCGGTCCCGCGCCACCATGTGGGACGTGCCCCGGTTCGCCGAAGTCCACAAGTACCGGGCCGTCATCACCGAGAACGTCGTTGACGCCGCCAAATGGGTGATGTTCGAAGCGTGGCTGATGGCCATGAAGTCCCTCGGCTACGAGCACCGCATCCAGTACCTGAACAGCATGCACGCCCAACACGGCGGGCTGCCCGCACCGCAATCCCGCGACCGCATGTACGTCCTCTTCTGGCTCAAGGGCAACAAAGCTCCCGACGTCGAGAAGTACTTCCGGCCCAAGGCTTACTGCGCCAGCTGCAACGAAGTCGTGGACGCCATGCAGGTCTTCAAGAAGTCAGAGCAGTGGGGCCGCTACCGGGCCCAGTACAACTACCGCTGCCCCAAGACGTCATGCCGCAACGCCATCGTGGAACCCGGCTGGCTGCCAGCCTCCCACGCGATCGACTGGACCCTCCGCGGCGAACGCATCGGAGACCGGGCCCGGCCGCTCGCACCCAAGACCATGGCACGGATCCTCGCCGGCCTCGCGAAGTACGGCAAGGAGCCCGTATCCATCGACTCCGTCCGCGGCTCCCAGATCATCAGCCCCGTCAATCACGAGACCTTCCAGACGCAAACGACCGCCTACACGCGCTCCCTGCTGGTCCCAGTGGAGGGCCGCCTGGGCAAATCAGCGCAGCTGGTAGATGACGCCATGCGGACCCAGACGACCCGAAACGAAACCGGCCTCCTTGTGCCGGCCGGCGGCACTTGGAACGATGACGCCCGCCCGACGTCGGACCCTATGCGTGCACTGACCACCCGAGATGCCAACGCAGTCGTAACAGCCCCGCGGGACCACATGCTGATGGAGTACTACGGCGCCGGCCAGCTGCACCCGACATCCAAGGCCATCCCCACCATCACGACCGTGGACAGGTTCGCGATGATCACGACGCTCCGCGGTCAGAACGCTCCCAAGGACGTCGGGCAGCCGCTTGACACCTTCGCCGCCAACGGGCTGCACCACGGCCTGGCCGAATGGTCCGTACCGTCAGTGGAGGACTGCGAGTTCCGGATGCTCGAGCCCCACGAGATCAAAGCCGGCATGGCCTTCCCGAAGAAATACATCATGCTCGGCAACAAGCGCGAGCAGGTCAAGATGGCGGGCAACGCCGTCACGCCTCCCGCGGCCAGGGACCTCGTCGCCTGCATGGCCGAAACCCTCCAGGCCTTCTAACCGTGCATCACTCAGAACTTTGCAGGGGAGAAAAGAAGTCTTCCATCGTCCGAGTGGCTGTCGGATTCAACCTCGCGTTCTCGAGAATTTTGGAGACCGCGAGCCGCTCCTCTGAACCAATGCGCATCCAGTATCGGGCAAGGGTGGAAAATGCGCTCGTCGCATCATTCAGCACGTCAAAGGCGGTTTTGTGGGGCTGCTTAGTCAGCTTCGCCTCTAAAACATCCATCGCTAGAGACGCGAGATGGCCTGGCCAGTGGAAAAATTCCTCGCCACCGTCGCTGTCCTTCACTGGAAGCTCCAAGGAGAAGCGAATCCAAGCGGTCATCATCCGCTGCCTCAACACTTGGATGTCTTCGAGCGTTTCATCAGCCCGATCAACCAGCTCTAAAGCACTGCTGATCATGTCCGCCACGGCGGCAATCTGTCTGTTTCGTGAGGATTCCTCGTTCTGCTCCCGTAACTGTCGGAGTGAGGAGTCTTCCTGGGCTTTGAGTGCATCCTCGGCATGCTTCTTCTGCACGACGAGCGCTTCGGCTGCTAACGCCATCTGCGCGGCTATGGCCTTAGCCGAGAGTCGACTTTGGTGCCGGTTGGTCAGGTTCACTACAAGCAGCGCTACGGCCGCCGCGGCTAAAGCTCCGATGGCCGCACCGAACACTCCGCTCCAGAGTTGCAGGAGCCATACTTCATCACTATTCACCTACGGATCTTACCTGCGGCCGTGGGAAGTATCTGTTTAGTCATGCCCTCCGAAGCGAGCAGCAGTCGCACACAGGCGATTGTTGCTCGCTCCGGCTCTACCAGGAAGGAGTGTCGTGGCCAAGGACACCAGGCCATACTTCGTGCTCACTAACGAGTACCCCCGGCACAGGAAGATCAGGGCCCTCACGGACAAGGCGTTCCGGTTGCATGTGGAGCTCATTGCGGACTGCAATGACGCCAGATCCGACGGGAAGTTCTCGAAGCACGAACTGAACAGCAGGGGCCCGAAAGCGGGCAAGGAACTCATCGACGCCGGCCTCGTCACAGCCCTCCAGGACGGTACCTACGAACTCCACGACTACCTCAGTCACCAGCACTCGAAGAAGCAGATCGAGGACTACCAGGCGAACAAATCAGAGGCCGGGGCGAGGGGCGCGCACGTCAAGCATCACGTCAAAAAGGAGGTGAAAGAACCTGGCTGCAGCTTCTGCCAAGAACCCCCAAACGGGTAGCAGCTGCTATAGCAGCTGCTATAGCACCTGCCATAGCAAACCGTTGGCAAACCACTAGCACCATAAACATAACCATTTAACTACTCACCTAAGTGCCTATCTCACCTCTTGCTTCTACTCACTTTTTAAAGAAGTGGGGGTGAAGAAATCAATCAATCGTCCAGTAACTAAACGCGGAAGGACCCGGACACTTGACTGACTCCCAAACCATCACGAAACCCCAAGCCGAAGCACTCGCAAGCATCCTCCACGAACTCCGGCCCGAATGGGGCACACCAGCCCTCGTCACCCTCATCGGCCGAAACCGGGAACACCCCGCCCCATTCCCCGCCCTCACCCAAGCCGCCATCACAGCAGCCACACGCCGCAACCCCGACGGCACACCAACAGCCCGAACCCCCGCAGTCATCTACCAACCCGGCAAACACTGGGACCAACCCATCAACGACGCCGGCACCCGCATCCCACCAGGACCACCATGCGAAGACCACATCGGCCAAGAAGCCCACAACTGCCGCTGCTGCTGGGCAGACATCAAAGCCGGCACCCGACCAGAACAACTGCTCGGCAAACACCACACCGAAACGGAGCCAACACCATGACCATCCAGACCCTCCCCGTAGGGGCGACCACGCACCACACTGAGGCGACCTTGAAGGCGCGTTACGAGGAGGCTTTGGTGGTGTTGGATGCGTGGCGTGTTCGGGCTCGTTTGTCGGGTGGGACGGATCGGAAGGTGGCGGAGTTGGGTGTGGCTGATGCGGAGGCTTGGGTTTTGGTGGCGCGGGCTGATTATCGTGAGGCGCTTGGGAGGTCGTCTGTGCGGGCTGTGGGGCTTCGTGGGGGTCGGGGTGGGGTGTCTGGTCGTTTGGGGTCTTGTTAGGCCGTCAGAAACGATTACAGGTCGCTTATGCTGCGACTAGGAATATCCACCCGGCTACCATCCAGGAGTAATCTCGTGACCATCCTCGCCATTGACCCGGGCAACACCTTCTCCGGCTACGCGATGATCGACCCCGACACGTGCCGGCCCATCGCCGTCGGCAAGATCCCGAACGATGAAGTTTTGGAACTGATCAGGAACACCAGCTATGGCCACCTCAGCATTGAGATGATCGCGTCCTACGGCATGGCTGTGGGCAAGGAAGTCTTCGACACGTGCGTGTGGATTGGACGCTTCAAGCAGCGCCACACGGATCGGGTCGCGGAATTTGCGACCTGCAGCCTGGTCTACCGGCGCGAGGTGAAGCTCCACCACTGCCACAGCTCGAAGGCCAAGGACGCCAACATCACCCAGGCGCTCATCGACCGTTTCGCGTACGGGGAGCCGAACCGGGGCAAGGGCACGAAGGCCGCGCCCGGCTGGTTCTACGGCTTCTCCGCTGACATCTGGCAGGCCTACGCCCTCGCCGTCCAAACAGCAGACACGCGCATTTCCGCGCCTCTATAAACGACTAGCAATCGTTGCTAAAACAACTGATAGTTGCTAGGCTGGGGTGAGACCAACCACCCCGGCCCAGCGGACTGCAATCCCAGCCGAACCACGAAAAGGAAACCCGAAATGGCAACTGAGACTAAGGCTCTCGACCTCACCGTGTACAGGTGCGCTGAGTGCGGAGACACGCGATGCTTCGTCATCGAAGACGACAAGCGCCTCACGGACGCCGAACTCGCTGCCGAGGTGCAAGGAGCGGTGTTCCACGAGGCGGAGTGCGAGGTTCGGGGCCTACGCCTCGGCATGGGCGACCCGGAACACCCAGGCGTAGACCACTGGGTGCACTGGAACCACGAGTTCGGCCGCCGCGCCGGCATCCTGGAGCGTTTCGCCAAGCTCCCTCACTACGACGAGGCCCGCGCATGACCGCAGAGGAGGCGATGGACAGGATCGGGAACGTCCTCGAGGCGCTCTACGCCGGCACCATCACCCACCCGAACGCGATCAACGAGGTAGCCCGGATCCGCGGCGCCTACCTCATCGGAAAGGCCGGACAATGAGCGACGCACGAGACGAACTTCAATCGTTGATCGAGGATGCTGTGGAGAGCGCCATCTACAACAGCGCAGACGCGCCGCCAAGCCTCACAGGGATTGTTGCCAGCCACGCTACTGATGCCGTCCTGGCTGCCGGCTACTCGAAGCCCCGCACGATCAGCACCGTGGAAGAACTCGACGCGCTGCCCGAGGGCTCGATCATCCTTGACGGTGAACCCGATGCCCTACTGAAGACCTCCATGGGCAACTGGCGCTCACTCATGGACCCGGAAAGCTCGTACGGGAGCAAGTACATTATTCTCCCCGCTACGGTCATCCACGAGCCCACCCCATGACCCCCACCGATCTGGCCGCCGAGCAGTACCGTGCCGAGCAGGAAACCCTCCACTACCGGGGACTCACCGCGCAGGCGAAACTCATCGGCCTCACCGCACAAGCCGACACGTACGGCCAACCCGCTTGCAACACCCACCTCATCGCCAAACTCCGGCAAATGAACCCCGAACAGCTCGCCACGATACGCGGGCAAGGCAACGACACACAGACAGGAACAGAATGAGCATCCGAACAGTCCGCTTCCCCGTAGCGAAGCATCAAGCCCGGCGCAAAGGGCCATGCCCTGTATGCGGCAAGACCGTCAATCGGACCCGCGTCTTTGAAAGCACCCAGAACCCATTCAACAAGGACGCGGACGGCAACCCGCTGGACTTTATGAGCGTGATGCTGCAGGCGAGGCTCAAAGCAGAGTTGTGGGAGCCGGACTTCACCCACTCCAAGTGCGCCGAGGCCTCCCTGTGACGGCCCCGGACCCGCGCCTGGACGCGATCAAGGACAGGTGGGCGGGCGTAACTCCTGGCGACTGGATTTACCACGAGAGCCTGTCCATGGTTTACGCCCGGCCAGAGTTCGACCTGCACCGCTTTGACCAGTTGGACACGGACATCTTCAAGGTCAAGGAACGCAAGGAAGACGGTATCGCAGCGGCGGCAGCTAAGGCCGACGTCGCGCATCTCCTGTCCGTGGTGGAAGCGCAGGTCGGGCAGATCGCCAAAGTACGGGAGCTGCACCAGGCAGAGAAACGCTGGCTGCCGTACCGGGATGCGGACCGCTCCTACGACACGGCCGAAGAAGCCTCCAAAGACCTCGGTCATACCTTTACCACCGATCCCTCAAACATGCCGTACTTCGAGGTATGCGCTTACTGCAAGACCGTGGAGGATGGGCCTTGCGATGGGGAATGCACCAAGGAACTCGGCTACCGCGAATCACTCTGGCCCTGCCCGACTATCGCCGCACTCGCCCCGGAAGGATCCGAAGCATGAGCAGCGAGACAAGCCGCGTAGAAGCGGCGGCACGAGCGGCCCATGAGGCGGGCGACTGGGATGTGACCTGGACCGGGGATGACTGGCGGGCCGAAGTGGGAAGGCTCGAAGCCACCGCCGCCCTCGCTGCTTCTGATGCGGACGACCTGGCGAACGGCATACGACGGGTACGGGTGGACGCCATGGAAGCTGTCCAGGAGCAGGTCAACCTGATGTACGCGGCTGCCAAGCAGGGGGAGAGCCTGTTTGGAGAAAACACGGCATCAGACCACCTCCGACACTTTGCGGACAACATCGGCGCTGTTCTTGCTGCTGCGACGGACGGGGTGGACGGATGAGCGGGGAGGGGTCGAGGGCTGTCCGCGGCGAACTGAAGACGCTGAAGAAGAACCTCGACTCTTGGGAATCGGAACAGCACACAACGGTCACCATCCGATTCCTCCGCCAGTGGATAGCACGAGCAGAGTCCGCGAGCCTCAAGAAGCCCACCGCGAAAAGGCCCCCTACCAACCCCGTGTGTGAGGCGGATGAGCGGAACCGGCGGGCACTGTTCGAAATCGGCCGGCAAAGAACCGAAGACGTTGGCCGCACTACGCCGCGGTGGCCACCACCATAACGAGCGCTGCACCGCCACAACACGCCACCCCATAACCGACGGCGCCGCCAAATGCGGGGGCAACGCTGGGACACTAGGGAAACAAATAGGATTGCTGTCGACGCATCCATGAACTCTTGAAAGGCTTTCCGTGCCGATTCGCAACCCGCTGTACCTAGACCAAGACCTACTGCTAAACGTGGCCGACTACCACGGAATCGCGTACGGCGTGGAGACTCAGATAAAGGAAAAAGGAAGCACTTCCCTAACGGGTGAGGGCTCGGTCGGCTTCAGGGGCCTTGGAGCAAAGGGAGGGGGATCAAAGGGCACAGAGCTCGAGACCAGCTACTCATTACCAGCCAATCCGCTCCGAATCATGAACGACGTTATTGATGAGGCTCAGATCGAGGGCTATCTATCGGCAGTTGAAGCCGACATGGCAGGACTCCGCAAAGGAAACCTCGTTGAACTCGACGGCGCCATGGAACTGAGCGCAGCGAGTCAGGTCGGAAACTTGATGGGTCGCCTGTTGCCAGCCTTTGCCGCAAATGGTGGAGGTGATCTCCAAGACGACGTAAAAACAAAATTGATCGCGGATATGGTGGGATCGTCTCCGGTCGTTTCCAGGCAGCTCTTTTCCTTGGAGTTGGAGCTGGACCTGGGGGTTGCCGTGTTCGTCACTGTCGACCCTGGCCACTTCTTCCGAAACAGCACCTTCGAAGATCTTGAGCGGGACGTGACCATCTTCGGTTCGGTGGAACGCGTAGTCCTCTTGGGCGCGGAAGTGTCCACGGAGCGATGGATCTTGCCTGACATGGACCGTGCCCTTCGCCGGATGTTCAAGAAGCAAGGCCTGAGTACGATGCTTGGTGGACTGGAAGGCATGTTGTCTGTCGACACTGAAGAGGCGCAGCGAATCAAGGGGCCTGCAATCGAACTTCGGCCGATTGCGATCTACTAGTGACGGCACCAGAACAAATTGCCTGGGCCACCGGGACAGCAATTTTTGTGGCCTTCTTCACGACGGTCGTTGCACAGTATCTCTTTGCACCAACGCTGGAGGCGAGAAAACAACGGCTCCTGGCCCGCTCAGACGTGACCGCCGCGGCTGTAAGCACCGTGCGAAAGATGTACCTGCAGCTACAAACGCTTCGAATGAAGCAGGAAATCATGCAAGTGTCAGTCGCTGAAGCCCAACGACATGTCGAGGAGTTCCAGAAGATTTGTGACAAGTTCGACGCGGCCTACGATCTAAATGATGCAGCACTCAAACCTGCCTATGTGAACTTGGCGTCGACAACCCAGTACGCTGCAGAAATTCTATCCATTCGCGACTCATGGACTCCGGAATATATTGACCCGCTTCTTGTACTCCTAAGGCACTGTATTGGAGCTTTGGACCCCGTCAACCTCCCGGCAACTCGCGCATATCACTGCTGGCTAGGCCGTAAAGCGTGGCTTCGAGTTTCATTTCCGTCTGCATAATCGTCCCCAACACCCGTACTTAGGCGGTAGACATGGCAACAGACCCCAGATTCGCACTTGGTCAGGTCGTTAACGGTAAGACGATCTGTGGTGCGAAGAACAAGAAGGCTGAGCCGTGCGGGCTGGGCCCCGTCCCCGGGGCGACCCGTTGCGGCCGGCACGGCGGCAAAGCCCCCCAGGTGCAGAAGAAAGCCGCCGAACGTCTCGCCGAGCAGGAAGCCCAACGCATTATGACCAACGCCGTCAAAACCCTCGGCCTCCCCAAGGACATCGACCCTGGCAAAGCCCTCCTCGATGAGATCCACTGGACCGCCGGTCACGTCGCCTGGCTGCGGGAGAAGGTTCAGGAGCTGGAGAACGAACAGTTGGTGTGGGGGAAGACGCAGCATGAGGACGGCGTCGGGCCACAGGGCGCCGTGGATGTGACGACGGAGAAGGCCGGCCCGTCGGTCTGGTACGAGCTGTACATGAAGGAACGCGAACACCTCGCCAAGGTCTGCGCCCTCGCCCTCCGCGCCGGTATTGAGGAGCGAAAGGTCAAGCTCGCCGAATCTCAGGGTGCCTTGGTTGCGGAGGCTATTCGCGCCATCCTGGGGGCACTCAACCTGAGCCCGGAGCAGCAGGCCCTGGTGCCGCAGATTGTGCCCCAACAGTTGCGTCTTCTTGCCGCGGGAAACGACTAGCATTCGCTATACTGGAGAGTGGTAATTGTTGCTTTTGAGGGTGGGGGATCAGTGGCGGAACAGCAGGCATGCACGGGCGGGAACCACCCCACCAACGCGCAAGGCATCACCCTCTGCCACCACTGCACCACCCGCCTCGAGAACTGCCTCAGGGACGTCGCCGACGTGTGGGAGAACCTCCTCGTAAGCGCGGCGCGTCTCGACGTCGGGGCCGGTTCCAACGGGACCAGCGGGCACTCAACGCCGGCCCTGCCCTGCAACTTCGACGCCATCGATGACGGCGACCAGCTAGAGGCGGTCCTCCGCGGGTGGGCCTCACACATCAGTGTCGTGAACCCTTACTTCACCCCCCGGCAGATCGCGGAGCGCCTACTCAATCAGGTCAAGTGGATCCGCCGGGCCGGGTGGGCTGGCGAACTCCTCCAAGAACTCCGCGAAGCCCTCAACAAAGCCCGCAGGACCATGGACAGGTCCGCCGAACGCGTCTTCGCAGGCATGTGCCCCACCGAAATAGAAGAGGCTGAGTGCGGGGCCGCTGTCTACACCATGCCCGGCCACCCAGAGGCCCGCTGCCCCCGGTGCAAGTCCGTCTGGGACGTCACCGAATGGCGGGTAAGGGCCATGTTCGCCGCCGGACTCCACCAGGGCACCCCCGCGGAACTCTCACGCATGATCTCCGACCCGGTCACCGGCGAAGCACTCCCCCAGGAACGCATCCGCCAGTGGGTCCGCCGGCGGAAGCTCACCCCAATCGGCGTCAACGGCAAAGGCGCCCCGGTCTACCAGGTGCGGAAGGTCCGGAACCTGTGGGCCCGGATGAAGACATCACCCTTCGGAAACCCGACCCACAAGAAACAACTGCTGCTCGCTGCATAAGCGCTTGCTAATCGCAGACTTGTCACGTATGGTCAAACCATACTGCGATACGTGTCCTTCAAGATGCGTCCAGCAGGTGAAGGCCCGCCCACTCCCCCACAGTGGCGGGCCTTCTGCGTGGCACGGGTCAACACATGGTTCTGGTAACTCCCAGTGAAGGCCGGCCGGGGCGCTTACACCTTTCTCGCCCTGCCAAGGACGGACCTGCCCACCACCGCCACGCAGCTGCTCGCCGAGAGGCGCCAGCACCCACAACTGAATAGCCCCGCTGAAGGCCACGGCCGGCGGGGAGGGCTGAACGGTTTATGCAGGACGAGCATGCCTGCCACATCAGGGTTCGATTCCCTGTCAGCCCACTGGTTGAAAGCCCCCGACCCACCCAGGAACAGCGGGCGAGCAAGTAAACCACCCCTCCACCCAGCACGGCGGCTGGGCAAGACCGCCGAAACGCCGGACCCGGGAGGACTGCAGAACCTCCCGGGCCTAGCACCAGCAACCTACGACTGGGCGTGACGCTCGATCGCGTGGACAACCTTCTCGCTAGCTACGTAGACCGTTATGCCCGCTGCATCGAAAAAGTACCAGTACCCGTTGACGGAACTAAACGTCTCGGCCTCGAGCACTTTCTCGCCCATCGCGTTCGGGTTGATTGTGAATTTAGCCATTGGGTTCCCCTCTAGGTGAGTGCGTTGTTGCACTGATGACACGCTAGTCGCAAGGTCCGACAACACTGGAGGCATGCTTGGATATGTGGGAGCACGCGGCCCGCATGTTCGAGCCGGCACCGCCGCCGAGGAAGATCGCCCGGTGGGAGTCGCCCGGGCAGCTCGCGAAAGCCGTGGACCCTTCCACCCTCCAGACACCGGCCCTGGACCACATTGACCAGGCGCTCATGGATGTGGAGAACGGGACCTGTGACCGGCTGATCATCAGCATGCCCCCGCAGGAGGGCAAATCCACGCGGGTCACCAAGGTGGGGCCGCTCTGGTTCCTCACCCGCAACCCTGAGCGCCGCATCGCCGTCGTGTCCTACTCCGCCGGCCTCGCGCTCACGTTCGGGCGGGACATCCGCAAATTCATCACCGACAACCAAGGCCAAGAGGGCACCCTCGACCTTGGACTCCGCATCAGCCCCGACAACGGCGCCGCATCCGAGTGGCAGCTCGACGGGCACAAGGGCGGCGTCAAAGCCGTGGGCCTCACCGGCGGACTTACCGGCAAGCCCGCGGACATCCTCTTCATTGATGACCCGGTATCGAACCGTGAGCAGGCCGAGTCCCCAACCTTCCGGGAACGCGCCAAGAACTTCTGGCGCTCCGTCGGCTCCACCCGCCTCGCACCCGGCGCGCCCGTGATCCTCATCCTCACCCGCTGGCACGTCGACGACATGGCCGGTTTCCTCCTCTCCCAGCCGGACAAGGCCCGGTGGCGGGTCATCAACATCCCCGCCCAGGCGAACCACAACCCGGATGACGGCGAAACGGACCCGCTCGGGCGTGAACCCGGTGAGTGGATGCGATCAGCCCGAACCAACGAGAAGACCGGCAAGTCCCGCAGCCCCGAAGAGTGGGAGCAGATCCGCGTCCAGGCCGGGCCCCGGGACTTCTCCGCCCTCTACCAAGGCTCACCGAACCCCGAAACGGGCAACGTGTTCCCCAAGGAATGGGCACGCTACGACCAGCCCCTCTGGATCGACCAAGGCAACGGCGTAATGATGGTCCCCGGCATCGGCCGCGACGACCACGAACTGGTGCAATCCTGGGACCTCACGTTCAAGGACAAACCAACGTCAGACTTCGTCGTCGGCCAAGTCTGGCTGAGGGTAGGAAACACCGCATACCTTCTCGATCAGGTCCGCCGGCGCATGAACTTCAACGAGTCCCTGCAAGCCATCAAAGCCCTCTCGGCGAAGTGGCCACAGGCTGTTGCGAAGTTCCTGGAAGACAAAGCCAACGGGCCCGCAGCCATCAACTCGCTGCAGTCCCAGCTTCTCGGGCTCATCCCCATCGAACCTGAGGGCAGCAAATACGCGAGGGCATCGGCCATCTCACCGATGGCGCACGCCCAAAACGTCATCCTCCCCACCGCGGAGCTGCTGGCCAACGTCGAAGAACTCGTCGAAGAAGGCAAAGCGTTCCCCAACGGCGCCCACGACGACACCATCGACGCCATGTCACAAGCCATCAACCGGCTCCTCCTCATGCCGATCCTCAACGAGGGCCGCGTGGTCGAGCCGGACATCTACGACGAATACGACGACCGCGGGTACGTGATCGCGGAACACTAGGAAGGCGGAGCTGATGGGCGTTCTCGAAGCTATGGGCTTCCGCAAACCAGTCGAAGAGGCCAAACCCGAGGACGACGGGGCACTCCTGAGCCTCGAGTACGAGGTGGAGCGGCTGCAGGAGTCGCTGCTGGAGCTGCGCCGGGAGAACATCGGCTGGGACTCCCTGACAGGGCGGGACGGGACGATCTTCACCCGCGAGGTCCTTGCCCGGAACGCTGACCTGGTCCGCATCACGTCGATCATGAACCCGTTGATGAAGCGGGCGAAGCAGATCCGCTCCTCGTACGTGTTCGGGCAAGGTGTGCAGGTCAACGCCCGCGGCACCGAGGGCGGCCAAGACGTCGACTCCCTCGTGCAGGGCTACCTGACAGATGAAGGAAACCGGGATGCCGTATTCGGCGCCCAGGCACGCAACGCCATTGAGCATGACCTGTTCGATGACGGCAACGTGTTCGTAGCGCACTTCGTGGACCCGCTCGACGGTCGGGTGCAGGTCCGGCCGTTCGCATTCGATGAGGTCAAGGAGATCGTCACGGACCCGGGCGACCGGTTCACCCCTTGGTTCTACAAGCGGGTTTGGACGGAAGTGACGCCCACCTCCACGTTCGGTTCGCTGTCCCGCGAACGGACCGCCTACTACCCGGCGTTGAAGTACCAGCCGCTCACGAAGCTGAAGACGTACGGTGAGCATCCGGTCATGTGGCCGGGCAGCGTCGGCGGCGCAGCGGTCTACCACATCAAGGTCAACCCAGTCGGGCGGGACCGGATGTGGGGTGTGGGCGACGGGTACGCCGCCCTCCCCTGGTCCCGCGCCTACAAGGAGTTCCTCGAGGACTGGTCCCTGCTGATGAAGGCCCTCTCGCGCATCGCCGGGGTCATCAAGGACAAGAACTCCAAAGCGCAGGGCCTCCGTGCCGCGGCAAACCAGATCCAAGCCGGCCCGGCTGGGCAACTCGCCGCTTCCGGTACGGGCGAGGTGGAGTTCCCATCCAAGTCGGGGGCCACCCTAGATTCGGAGTCCGGCCGTCCGCTGGCTGCGATGGTCGCGGCCGCCGTGGGCGTGCCGGTGACGATCCTCCTCGCCGACCCCGGCGTGACGGGCGCTAGGGCGACCGCTGAAACCCTGGACCTTCCCACAAGGCTTGAGCAGATGGGCAGGCAGGAAGTCCACGCCGAGTTCTACCGGGCCTCCGCAGGCTACGCGATCGAGCAGGCCGTAATGGCGCCCCGCGGGCCCCTCAAGGGCACCGTGAACCGTGACGGTGACCGGCTCCTCGTGCAGCTTGCCGGCGAAGAAGACGGAACCATCGAAGTCATCTACCCGGACCTTGAAGAGATCGACATCAAGACTCTCCTCGAGGCGATTGTCCTCGCTGACGGGACGAACAAGGTCCCGCCGTTGGAGATCCTGAAGCTCATCCTGCACGCCCTCCGCATCAGGGACATCGAACAGATCCTCGACTCGGTCACGGACGAGCAAGGGAACTTCAAGGACCCGGCAGCGAACGCAGGGCAAGCAGCCGCCGACGCCCTCAACCGCGGCGAAGACCCGGCAACACTCGTGTAGGAAGGGGCCAGCGTGGCAATCACCCCCGAAACGCTGGCCCTCGCCGCCGACACCAGGAACGCGGCCAAGTCACTCTCGGACCAGCAGGTCCGGGACTTGGTCGGCGCCTGGGTGAACACGTGGCAGTCGCTGGAACCCGAATACACGCAATCAATCGGGGATGTCCTCGCCGCCGCTGAGAACGGTTACGTGTCTCAGGCGAAGGTGAGGGCTAACGCACGGCTCCGCCAAACTCTGGAAATCACGCTGGAGGAGCTGCAGGGCCTCGCTGATCAGGCGAACATCACGATCAGTGCTTCTCTGCCTGAGGCGATCGCTTTGGGCGGCGCTGGGACCACGGCGGTTATCAGCTCGCAGCTGCCGGCTAACGGGACCGGACTGGTCACGGCGTGGGATCGGGTGGACCAGAACGCTCTGGCGGCGATTGTGCAGCGCTCCACGGAGCAGATCACCTCCAGCATGCGACCCTTGGCTCCTGACGCCGTTCGTTCCATGCGGGCGAACCTCATCCGGGGCGTCGCGGTAGGCGACAACCCACGGACCACCGCCCGGCGGATGGTCAAGCAGGCTGAGGGCGGCTTCAATGGCGGCCTCACCAGGGCGCTCGTGATCGCCCGGACGGAAACGCTCGACGCACATCGCGCAGGTTCCCTGGCCGCAGCGAAGCAAAACACCGAGGTCCTCACCAACTGGATCTGGTCAGCGTCACTGGACGCACGGACCTGTCCCTCATGCCTGGCGAACCACGGCACCGAACACGCTACCGACGAGCCCGGCCCCATCGACCACCACCAAGGCCGGTGCGGACGGATCGACAAGACCAAGACGTGGAAAGAGCTCGGCTTCGATATTGAGGAGCCGGCGGACGTCTTCCCGAACGCTAGGGAATGGTTCGAGAACCTGACCCCGGATACGCAACGGACCATCATGGGCCCCGACAGGCTCGCGCTGCTGCAGTCCGGTCAGGTCGGCTGGGATGACCTCAGTGCGAAGCGCAGCACAGCAGGGTGGCGCGACTCCATGCACGTCACGCCTGTGGCGGACCTCAGAAACTTGGCTGCTCGACGCTGACAGTCCCACACCAGCGGCACGTCGAGTAGATGTAGCCGCCATGACTGTTCAAGTCGACGTGCCCCATCACCCACTCGTGCCCGGGGCATTCACCCTGGCCGCCCTCGTTTTTGTCATCCTTACCCACCCGCTCAGCATACAAGGAGGCCGCAATGGGCCAGTCGCCAAGCATTGGCAGGACCGTGCATTACCACTCGTACGGAACCCCGGGCGGTGAGTATCTGCCCGAGGCACGCGCCGCCATCATCACGCAGCTGTGCGAACCAATCACTACAGAGGTTGACCCCGTTGGGCTGGCGATCTTGAACCCCACCGGGATGTTCTTCAGCCAGTACGTGCCCTATGCCGAAGTCCCAACGCCCGGCCACTGGTCCTGGCCACCCCGCGCCTAGGAGGAATCGTGCCAACCATCATCAAGGAAGCCCGGTCGGCTGTAACGCTGAACGGATCCCGCACCGAGATCACACTCATCACGCCCGGCTGGGGTTCATCAGGCTACTACTCCCGCGAAATGCTGGAACAGGCCGCCAAGGACCGCGTATTCCCCGCGAAGACCCAGCAGCACATCGACCACGACGGCGACGGCGGAGTGGGCAGCGTTGCTACCCTGGCCGCTGCCCTCGCTGAGGATGCCCGCTGGGAGCCTGACTGGGTTGACCCAGATAACCCGGGCGAGGAACCTGGCCGGCTGGTCGCAGAAAACCGCGTGTTCAGCCACAAACGCGAAATGCTCGCCGAGATCAAGGACGTCATCGGGACTTCCATCGCCGCGGCCGCTGAAATCAGCTACGGCGAGGCAAACGGCCGAAAAGGCCAGATCATCGAACGCCTTATCCCTGCCGTGACCAACCGGGTCGACTACGTCACCCACGCAGGACGCGGCGGCCGGATCTCCGAAGTCCTCGAGGCCGCAAAGGTCAAGGAGGCCCGCAACGTCGGGATGTGGCTGGAAGCCCGCATGCACTCCATGTTCACCAACATTTCCGACGAAATGTTCGGTGATGGGCGTCTGACTCGGGAGGAGCGCATCACGCTCTCTTCTGCCCTTGGCGACGCTCTCACCTCGTTCACGGCCAATGTCGAAGCGAACGCCCCGCAGCTGTTCCAGCGGGACCTCTGGGAAGACCCCACACCCACCGCCGCTGAAGAAGCCGCGCCCACTGATTCCGCTCCGAACCCGGCAGCGGTAACCGAAAATCAAGGAGACGCCACCATGGCAACCATTGATGACAAGGAACTCGCTGCACTGCGCGAGTCCGCCAGCCGGGCCACCACGGCCGAGGCTGAACTGAAGAAGGAACGCGAGGAACGCGCCCTCGAATCCGCCCAGTCACGTAAGGGCCAGGCCGCATCGATCGTGCGTGAAGCGTTCGGCGAGGACGCGCCCGCGTTCATCACCGAATCCGCGCAGCTCATGGCAGCGGCGGAGAACTTCGACCCGAAGAAGCTCACGGATTCCGTGACCGAGGCCGCGGCCAAGTTCCAGTCCCAGGCAGGCGCTGGCCGGCCGGCAGGGAACGGCGCCCAGCCCATCACCGAATCGCGCACCCACAGCGATGAGGACACCATCAACGCCCTCGAAGGGGGTAAGTAACCATGGCGAAAAACCAGCGCTACACCAACGCCCTGCACATCGCGGTGCCCGCCCCGCGTGATGTGAAGTCCGGCGACGCTGTCCGGGTCGGCTCCATCTGCGGCGTGGCCCAGATCGATGCGAAGTCCGGGGAGAAAGTCACCCTCTGGCTTGACGGATCCTGGACCCTGCAGGTCACCGGCGCACTCGCTACCGTGGGCCTCCCGGTCTACATCACCACGGCCGGCGCGCTGAATACCACGGCAACTGGCAACTACTTGTTCGGCATCGCGCTGGGCACCAAGGCCGCAGCCGCCGGCCCCGTCGAAGTAGCCCCGATCGGCTACACCACTCAGACCGCCGTCGGCGCGTAAGGAGAATGACAATGCACACTCTCGCAAAAGAGGGCTTCCGAGCCGCGCCTACCCACGAGGAACGCGTCCACGAGGCCGCTGTCCTGTTCGGCAAGGGCAAGTCCGGTGCCGACCACTTCGCGCAGGCCACCCTGCTCGAAGCATTCGGCACGGACGACTTCCCGGTCCTGCTGGGTGACGCGTTCGCGAAGTCTGCGATCAAGGCCCAGAAGGATGCCGTCAAGGAGTTCGAGCCGCTTCTCGTCGACGTCACGGTTGACAGCTTCAAGCGTCGCAAGCTCGTTGACCTGTGGACAGGTGACGCTTTCGAGCCTGTCGCCCAGGGCGAGGAGTACAAAGGCGGGATCCTGGAGGAGACCGAACTGACCCACGGCGCCGGCAAGAACGGTAAGTCCTACGGGCTGACGTGGGAACTCCGACGCGACCGGGATTTCTCGGCCCTCGCGAACTTCCCCAAGGCCCTCGGCAACGGCTCAATCAAGGGCCAGAACAACGCTGTCGCTGACCTGCTGGTCAAGAACAGCGCATGGAACCCGGAGTTCTTCGGCACCGTCGCTACCGTGCCGTTCACGCCGGACAACCTGGACGCCGCGTTGAAGGAACTTGCCCTGCGTGAGAACCACCGCGACGAACTCGTGGACACCTCGGATCTCGTCCTGATCCACGGCCCAGCTCTCCGCGGCCAGGTCAACCGTGTTCTCAAGGCAACCGAGATCGAAATGCAGGTCACGGACGGTTCGAAGGTCACCAAGACCCGGATCCAGAACCCGTTCACCAACGTGGTCACTCCCATGGAGTCCCGCGCCGTCGGCAAGCGGCTCGGCACCGATCAGGGAACCGCATGGGCTCTCGTTCAGGGCAAGACCTCTGACCTTCCCTCGATCATCCGGACCCTGCTGTCCGGCGAGGAAACCGTGGACATCCGCGTGAAGAAGGACCAGGGCGTCCGCCCCGGCGGCGGCGATGTTCCCACGGATGCTGGCTCGTTCAACGACGACACCATCTGGTTCCGCGGCCGAGACGTCTACGGCATCGACCCCGGCTTCACGACCGGCGTCTGGGCATCCAAGGGCGCCTAGCACCACCACCGGTGCCGGGGTGACAAATAGGGCAAATCAACCCCACCCCGGCACCACCCGCAACATCACAGGAGGCGCGCATGGAATCCGACGCACCAACGAGCGTTTACGAAACGCCAGTCGGGCAAGTCCGCCTCCTCCTCGCTGAGGCTGAGGTCGAGTCTGAGCAGGTCCTAACCGATGATCAGATCCGCGGCTTCCTGACGCTCCGCAAGGACAGCGTCTACCGGGCCGCAGCCGCAGCGCTCCGTGCCATCGCGATCAGCGAGGCTCTCCGGTCCAAGGTCATCAAAGCCCAGGACGTGCAGGTCGACGGGGCGAAGCTCGCCACGGAGCTGCGGGCCCTCGCCAAGACCTACGACGACCAGGCAGCAGCTGACGAGTCCGCCGAAGATAACGGCTCGTTCTTCTCCGTCCACCCCCTCGCGCTAAGCGACCACATTGAAGGCGAAGAGCTTCGTTACCCGGACAGTGGGTGGTTGTGATGCCGTTCCACAAAACGAGCGTTATCCCGCAGGGTTGGGCGGAGCGGCACCGGCCCGCGGTCACTGGGACGATGACAGTCCCGTGCCAGCTGGTCCGCATCAGTGAAGGCCCTCCCCCGTACCCGAAGCCGCCGGGCTGGACTGGTGAGCGCGTCATCCACGACACGATGTGCCGGCTGCAGGAACTCAAGCGCGAGGGCGGGGCGAACCCTGGCGAGCAGCCCACCACGCTCCGCGAGTACCTCGTCACCGTCCCCCACGTCTCTGCTGAGGGCGTCCCCCTCCCGGAACTGCGTTCGGGTGAGCGCGGCGACGTCGTCCGCGTCCTGGGCCGCCGGTACGCGGTCACGAACATGATGTTCGGTTCCCTGGAGTTCTCCCGCGAACTTGTCTGCGTGGACAACCAGACACAGCAAAACCCGGAATAGGAGGCCGTTATGGGAGCGAACATCACTTCTGTTGAGGGCGTCTACAAGGATCTCGCGGCCGCCGGTCCCCGGACGGTTGAGCGGGCCAAGCTGGTGCTGAAGAAAACCGCCCTGGATATTGAGGCAAACGCGAAAGCCATCGCACCTGTCGACTTCGGCAACCTGAAGGAAAGCATCGGACACTCCGATTTGCGGACCCTGTCGGCGACGAACCTTTCCGTTGAGATCGGGCCGACTGTGAACTACGGCCAGTACGTCGAACTCGGCACCAGCCGGCAAGCGCCGCAGGCCTACATGGGACCCAGCCTGGACCGGTTCTCTGGACCGTTTGAGCAGGCAGTCGCGCAGCTGGGATTGGACGCGTTGAATGGCTGACCCCTTGGCCACGAGCGCCCAGATCCTGGCCTTGCTGAGGTCGGTGCCGGACAGGGTCGCCCATGACGGGTTCGTGCCGGAGAAGCTCCCGCAGACCGGATCCTACGTGGACCCGTACACGGTCCTGTGGGCGGGCGTGGGAGCTGACCCTGACGAGCTGACGTCTGACGGGATCCAGGACGCCTCGACCCTCGTCTACGACTTCCAAACCACGGCGGTAGGGCCCACGGCGGAGACCTGCCGCGCTGTTGCTGTAGCGGACCGCGGGGCGCTCCTCAATAAACGGGTCGGCCGAGGGATCATCCGCACCAACCCCGACGGGTTCAACCAGCAAGCACCCATCCTCGACACCCAAACCACCCCGGCCCGCTTCATGCTCCCCCAGCAATGGCGGCTCATCACCAACTAGGAGGCCCCTCGTGGCTGCACCATCCGACGGCTTCGTCACTGCAGTACCCCCGAACGGCGGCGAGAAACGCCGGGTCCCCATCCACTACCTGGACGAACCGTTCAACTACAGGCTTCCCCCGTCCCAGCGGGTGGAGGAACCAGCACAGGCCACCCCGGCCACCGCACGAATCACCGAACCGGCGCGGCCGGAGAAAACCAAGGAGGTCTGACATGAAGGTGTCAGCAGACGGCAAGAAGAAATGGGCGCTCCTCACCGAGAAGCCCGCAGCAGCATCCGGGATCCCCACCGCTACCGAGCTGAACGCCGGGATTGACTTCTCCTGCGTTGTCCTCGAATCGGACATTGCCTGGTCGCCCACGGCGTCGGACACGGTCAACGAGAAGGTCTCCTGCCAGGTCGGCAACTCGGCGGCGTTCGGCGCCTCGAACTTCGACACGGCCCTCACGTTCGTCCGGGAGTTCCTCGAAGCCGGCGGCCCGGACAAGGTCGCAGGCGACAAGGCCTACGAGGCGGTCCGCGTCAAGGGCTCCGAAGCGTGGATCTACATGCGCGAGTCCGACAAGTTCTCCACTGAGGACTGGGAGGCCGGCGACATCATCGACCTCGGCGGCAAGGTCCGCTCGGACAACCCCATGCGAGTGAACAACGAAGGCGACATCAAACGCCGGATCCCGTTCGCCGCGCAGGACATGCTCGTCGAAGTTCCCGTCGGCGGCGCCTAAAAGACCGGGTGGCTGGGCGTGATTCAGGCTCCGCCCAGCCACCCTCACACCGCATCACCAGAGCCTACAAACCCACCCAACTTAGGAGCCTGAAACTCTCATGACTGAACCCACCGCGACCCACCCCGCTGCTGACTTCGAGTTGGAAGACTGGCTGCAGGACGCCGCCATGCCCGAAGAGTCCGCCGAGGTCTACAAGCGCGCCAACGTCGTCGGGAAGCTCTCCCGCCTGCGCCGGCAGATCGAACTGGAACGCGCAGCATCGGCAGGGTCTGAGAAGACCTCTGCCCAGGCGAGCACCCTCGGGCCGCTGGAGGCGGAGTACGAGAAGCTCGTCCAGGCCTTCGCGTCCTCGCAGATCACCGTGTACGTGCGGGCCCTCAGCTCCGATGAGAAGTTCGTCCTCCGTCGCGACTCCGATGAGCGGACCAAGGACAAAACCCAGCTGGAGCAGAACAAGCACCACGGCTTCGCACTCCTGGCCGCGAGTATCATCGCCGTGGAGCCGTTCGAGAAGCCCCGGACCGCCGTGAACTGGTCCATCGCTCAGGTCAAGGCCCTTGAGTCGAAGATCGGCCCGGCCCAGATGGAACACATCCTCAATGCCTACTCTGTGGCGCAGAACAAACTGCCCGAAGTGGACGCTGATTTTTTGCACAAGCCCTCTGGCGAGGTGACTGGCCAGGGGTAGTCCAGGTACTCCGCACCGCACGGGATACGAACAAACCAGCTCATCACTGGTTCGTTCCCCGCGCCCGGCGCGCTGAGGAGTGGACGGACAAGGACTACCTGCTGCAGCTCGCCCTCACCAAGTACGAGGGCGGGCTGTGCTCCTGCGGGCAGCCGATGGTCATCGCCCACGACGAGTCCAACAGCGGCTGGTACGAGGCGCACACGCTCCAGTGCGGGTCCTGCGCGGCCCGTGAGAGCGCCACCCAGGGCGATGGGAAAACCCCGTACAAGCCCGCGCCAGGCGAGAAGGTCTACACCACCCTCAACGCCGCCGACAAAGCCGCAGCCCAACTGCGCCGGCAGGCTTCCCGCCGATAACTGAACACAGCCGAGGAGGCCCCTTTGTCGACAAGGTCCGCACGCGTCGTCCTCGAACTGATGATCGACAAATTCATCAGCAACGCCGCCAAGGGCTCCAAGGCGATCAAGGACGTTGGGGACGAATCGGCCAAGGCCGGGAAGAAAGCTGACGAGTCAGCTCAGCGGTCCAGCGAGTCAACGAAGCAGTATTCGGACGAGCTGAAGAAGCTCGCGAAGTCCCACCACGACGCGGCCACCGCCGCGGGGCTGCAGTACAACCGGGCCGGGCAGCTGATCGACAGCAACGGCAAGGTCCTGACCAGCTCACAGGCAGCTACCAAGGGCCTGGACGCTTTCAGCGGCGCCGTGTACGAGCTTGGAGAAGACGCCGAGCGGACCGCTGAGAAGCAGCGCATCGCAGCGGAGAAGGCCGAAGCCGCGGCCGGTAAGCAGGCTGCAGCGGTCGAAAAGTCCGGGACCGCGATGGTCGCGTTCGGCACCGCCACAGTCGCCGCACTGGGCGCCTCCGCCAAAGCTGCCATGGACTGGGAATCGGCGTGGGCCGGGGTCACCAAGACCGTGGATGGCTCCCCGGAGCAGATGGCCGAAATCGAGCAGGGCCTCCGGAACCTCGCGAAGACCCTCCCCTCGACTCATACTGAGATCGCCGCAGTGGCGGAGGCGGCCGGTCAGCTTGGCGTGAAGCGTGAGGACATCCTCAAATTCACGAAGACCATGATCGACCTCGGCGAGACCACCAACCTGACCGCTGAGGAAGCGGCAACGGACATCGCCCAGATCGCCAACGTCATGGGCACCACCGGGGAAGAAATCGACAACTTTGGTGCCGCCCTGGTGGCCCTCGGCAACGACGGTGCTTCCACCGAGAAGGACATCCTGTCCATGGCCCAGCGCATCGCTGGCGCCGGCAAGCTGGTGGGCGCATCAGAGGCGGACGTCCTGGCCCTGTCCAACACCCTGGCCTCCATGGGCGTCAAGGCCGAGCTCGGCGGCGGCGTGGCCACCCGCGCCCTGCTGAAGATGTACGCGGCAGTGCAGGGCGGCGGCGAAAAGCTGGACGCTTTCGCTTCAGCGGCTGGCACCTCAGCCGAAGACTTCGCCGCAGCCTTCCGCACCTCCCCGGTCGCTGCTCTTGAGATGGTCACCAAAGGCATGGCCCGGACCAAAGACGAAGGCGGCAACGTCGTCCAGGTCCTCAAGGACATGGGCATGAAGGGCACCGAGGAAATGCAGGTCATGCTGGCTCTGGCCGGCGCCGGGGACCTGCTCTCTGAATCCCTGGCTCTCGGTTCCAAGGCTTGGGAAGAGAACACCGCCTTGGTGGCCGAGGCTGCTAAGCGTTACGAAACGACCGAGTCCAAAGCTACGGTGGCGTGGAACAACATCAAGGATGCCGCGATCGACGCGGGCGCGGTCCTCCTACCGATCATTGCCAGCGCCGCGGAGTCTGTCGTCAGTCTCAGCCAGGCGTTCGGTGATCTCCCCGCGCCGGTGCAAGGGCTTGTGACGGGGCTTGGCGCCGTGGTGGGCGTGACTGCTCTGGTTGGCGGCGGGCTGATGCTCCTGCTTCCCAAAGTCCGGGACGGAGTCCAAGCCTTCAAGGACCTGGACTCCCGGGCGGACGGCAGCAGCCGCGGCCTGAACAAGGCAGCAAAAGCCGCGACCATTGCATCCGCTGCGTTCGTCGGGTTCGAAGTCGTCAAGGGCCTGCACAACTCCATGCAGGAAGCCTCCGCATCGACAGAGGAATTTACCCAATCCCTCGTCGGCCTCTCGAAAGAGAAGGACGGCCTGGACAACAGGTTCCGGGACATCGGTGTTGCAGAGTTCGAGGGTCAGATCGGTTCCGCCGGCCAGGCCTTGAACAAGCTCATCAACCAGGACTTCAACTCGGCGGTAGAGTCGTGGGGCGCCACGGCTCTGGGCGTCAACAACGGCATGGCTAAACTCGGTGACGCATTCGAGAAGACGGACCAGGCAGTCGCGGCCGCCGCAACCAACGGCAACATGGATCTCGCGGCGAAGGGCTTCAAGTCCGTCGCTGACAGCGCAGCTGAGCAGGGCATCAAGGTTGAGGAAGTCGCCAAGCGGTTCCCCCGCTACCTTGATTCGCTGCGGGCTATGGCGAGCCAGTCGAAGGTCAGCCTCTCGGAACAGGACCTGCTGAACTGGGCCCTGGGCAAGACGCCTCCTGCGATGGAGGCCGCGGCTGCCGGCGGGGACAAGGCCGCCGAGGCACTCGTGAAGCAGGGCGCCGCAGCGCAGTCGAGTGCCGCACTCACGGAAGAAGTCGTCGAGCAGCTGGAGAAGGTTGGGCTAGCCGCAGACGGTTCCGTGTCGGACATTGAGGCGTTCACGGACGCCTTGTTCAATGCGGGCCTGCTGTCCCTGTCCGCTTCGGATTCGGCGATCCGGTATCAGGACGCCATCGACAGCATGACTGAGTCGGTGACGAAGAACGGCACAACCCTGGACCTGAACACCGAACAGGGGCGGGCGAACCAGTCCTCGTACAACTCCCTTGCGAAAGCTGCGATGGACGCCGCTACGGCGACCGCCACGGAAACCCTCGCGACTGAGGGGTCCGCCGCCGCGCAGGCGCAGCTGCAGTCCTCACTGCGGACCAGCTATGACGACCTTGTCACGGCGGCCGGCCAGCTTGGGATCACCGGTGATGCGGCGGACACGATGGCCCGCAAGGCGTTGGGGATCCCGAAAGAGGTCCCTATCGACACGTGGGTCAACGACAACGCTTCGGAGAAGCTCGCGGGGATCATCGGGCAGACCGACAATCTCAACGGCAAACAGGTTGATGTGTTCGTCAACACCCACCAGACCTATTTCCAGAAGGTCATCGGGCTCGCCCCGGAGGCTGACGGGACTTACGGCAAGGGCTTGGGTGTCTTGGCGCCGGGCCGGGCGTCCGGTGGCGACTTGGATATTGCCCCGGGCCCCAAGGGTGTGGACTCGCAGCTGTTCATGGGCGCGAAGGGTGAGCACGTCTTCACCGATCGGGAGGTGGACTTGATGGGCGGCCAGGAGGCTGTCTACCGGTTCCGCGCCCAGGTCCGTGCCGGCCAGTTCCAGAAGCTGGCGGGCGGCGGCACGGTCGGGTCCCAGGCGGCGTCCGCGCAGATCATGGCACTCACCATGGCCGGGCAGCCAGCCGGTAGCGGCGGGGTGACGCTGGACTTCAGCGGCGCCACCTACACATCACTCGACGTCGCCCAGCTGCGCCGAAACGTGGTCGACGACGTCAAGTACTTACTCAAAGAGCAGGGGGTGCGGCTTGGCGGCTGATCAGATCAAATGGGCGGGCCGCACTCTCTCCGGGGCTGACCGGTTCGGCCACTGGTCCTGCGATGTCCCTGATGGGTGGTTTGATTCGCCAGAGTCCAAGGGTGAGCAGGCTGACCGTCCGAACGCTGACGGTGAGCACGACCTGCCGATCTACAACCAGTCCCGGCTGGTGACGTTCGACGGGCTCCTCCACGCGAAGAGCCACGAAGTGCTGCATGACGCGGGCATCTTCCTTACGGCTGCGATGCAGGGCCGGGCGCAGGTAGCTGGTCACGGTGCAACGCAGTGGGCGGACGGGAAGAAGAACGGCCGGATCCGGTTCCGCCCAATCACCGCGACCCTAGCAACTTGGCAGGTGCCGTTGAAGTTCGTGGACCCGCGCAAATTCGGGGAACTGCGGAAGTTCGTGGCCACCCCCGGCGGCGACGCGACCGCATTCCACCGCGGCAACTACGACGCCAAGACGGTCGTCACGGTGTCGGGTTCGATGCCGGGCGGGTACCGGCTCGGCGTGGGTGGCCTGGCGTTCGTGATCACCAGGCCGCTCCTGCCAAGCGTCCCCCACGTCATCGACTATAACGACGGCCGGCTGCGGATCAACGGGCTGGTGGTGCACGGCAACATCACCGAGTCCTTCACCCCGGGGATCAAGCCGGGCACGCCGACTGTCGTCTCCTTGACCGCCACCACAACAGGCACAGGAACGGCGTCCTTCGCCGTCTACGACACCTACATCTGAGGGAGGCCCTGTGGCTTGGCGTTATTACTCGGTGAGCAGCCTGACGTGGAAGGACTGGATCGAATTGCCGGCGGACCAATGCACCGGCGGCCGGGCGCTGAACACCGGAGTGCCCGGCGTGGTGACGTTCAATGTCGCGGACCCCAAGGTCGATGAAGTGGTCACGGACTACACCATCGAGCCCTTGGCCAGGGTCCTCGTAGCCGCATGGGATGACATCGTGAAATACGCCGGGTACATCCTTGACCCTGTGCACGACGTGGACAGGGGCACGGTGACCGCCGACCTTCGGGAACTCTGGTGGATATTCAACAGCCGACACGTCCTGCGGGTGCACGGTGAAGGCTCCCAACTGGCAGAGCCAATAGCCTACGCAGGCAAGTCACTCGCAACGATAGCCAAGGGCGTCATCCTTGAGGGCGCCAACGCGGAGCCGCAGGAACGGTATGCGCTCCCGATTGCTTTCCCGCCTGATGTGCCCGGTGACGATGCCCGCACCTATGAGGGCTTCAAGTTCATGAGCGTCGCTGACGCTTTGGACGAACTTATGAAGACCGACGGCGGACCGGACATTGACCTGAGCCCGGAAAAATCGCCGGAAGGGAACCTTGAATGGGAGTTCCGGGCAGCGCCCGGGCTTGGCTACAACCCGCGGGAATGGGACACCACCGCTTCCGGGTCCGAGGTCTTCGGAATCACTTTCACCTATGCCGGTTCGGGTGTCAGCAACAAAGTAATCGGCACGGGCGAGGGCTCGGGGCGGAGCTTGTTGGTCAAGTCCGCCGACTCGATGGCCGGCACCCGGTACCCCGCAATTGAGCGAGTCACCTCATACCAGGGCATCAAAGAGCCCGGTCCGCTGGAAGCCCGCACACGAGCGGACCTCGCGGTCTCTGACCGGCCCACGAGCCAGCTCAGCTTCAAGATCCCATGCGACGGCCCGGTGGAAGTGTCGGACCTGATCCTGGGCGGTGAGTGCCGAGTGAAGACCAAGGGCGTCAAAAACCTGCCCGATGGTTGGTCCACGTGGCGGCTGATCCAGTACACCTTCGACCGCGACACAGTGACCCTGCAGATGCAGCCACAGGGAGGCTAGCCCATGGGCCAGATCAACAACATCGCGCAAGGCACCTTGGACAACTGGGAGCGGCGACTGCGCGCCCTGGAAAATGCCACGAACCAGAACAACATGGCCATCGGCCGCGGCGGTCTCACTGTCCACGACGGCGGCATGATCACCATCGAGAACGGCGGGCTGCGCGTCACCGGCTCCGCGGAAATCATCGGCCGGCTCTTCGCGTCCGGGCTGGTGAATTTCGTGGGTGAGGTGATCATCTCCGGGCCGCTGGATGTCAGTGGCAGCGTGGATGTCTCCGGCGTGATGACCGTCCTCAATGACTTGGAAATCGCGTCGGGCGGCCTGTTCAAGGCGGGTGACATCGAGTTGCGGCCAGACGGGTCAGCCAAGTTTGGAACGATGACGATTGACCCGACAGGCAAAATCACGAGCGGCACCGCAGAAATCAATCCGGACGGTTCCGTAAAGTTCGGCAGCTTCAAGATTGACACGACCGGCAACGTCGAAATCAACGCTGACCTGACAGTAAAGACCGGCGGCAAGATCAAGGCCGGCGGCATGACGATTGACCCCGCGCTATTCGGCGGAAGCGTCCAGTTCGACGCGGGCGGGTATCTGTCCGGAACCGCGTCAGGACCGCAATTGACTGGCCCTTCGGGCAACGCGTTCGTATACACCCGCAGCGGCCGCGCTGGTATCCAGGCGACGGAAGTTGAGCTCGTTGGTGCCACGGAAGTTCAAGGCTCCCTGAAAGTCACCGCGCCAGGTTCGATATCTGGGGTGGAGCCCAACGTTTACTTCGACGGCAACGGCCAGCTCAGGAAAATTATCACCTAAAGGTTGTCCGGGTTGTGTTCCTTGCAGAGCTGCCGCCCGGCAAATATGGCGACCACGTCACTGTTGTCGATTGCTTCCTGGCTGCCACCGGGGACCACGTCAACCTCCGTGTGAGCTTTTCCCTCGTCATAGCGCTGGCACGCGAGGTTTCCCATTGCTACCAGGGCTGAATCGTCGGGTTGATCCCCACGCCAGTTGCGCTTTACGCCTGCCAGGAATTCATCCTGTTCCGCTTCGGTGATGCTCGCGTCGGCGGCTGGGTCTGGGGTGGCGGTCATGCTCGGGGCCGTTGCGACGAACGGCGCCATGCGCTTCTGTTCCAGCTCTTTGCTGTCGAGGACTTGCGCCCCCGCGGTCGTGGGGATCGATTCAGGCTGCGCCTCGCCCGCTCCCGCGCATCCGCTCAGTACGAGCGCGGCGGTAGCGATGGCAAGTAGTCCCCCAAGTTTCCCCATGCCCGAATCTTATCGGCTGGGGCCCCGAATTAATACACCCCTAGGAGGCTCCTTTGCCCATCATGTCGGGAAATGTCCAGGATATTACTGGCGCTAGCATGGCTGGATTGATGGCCGAAGTGATCTTCTGGCCTCAGGTGCCGACGACTTACGGTTCGACGTTCATGCCGACGCAGGAGGTTCGGGCTACGGCTGGGGCTGGCGGCGCGTACAGCCTGTTCCTGCGGGCGACGGACGGGAACAAGCCGAACTACCCGTACGCGTTCCGGATCGAGTGGTTGGACGCGTCGGGGAACATTTCGCACACGGATAACATTTCCGCCGATCATGGCCTGTATCTGAAGGTTCCGTTCAGTGCGGGCAACGTCGTGGACAACCTGACGAAGGACATCGGCAACGCGACGTATCAGAACAGTGTGCCGCTGACTCCGGAGCAGGTTGATGAGGCCCTGTCTCGCGTCCTGCCGAGCAACCTTGCCGACAGCCCACTAGTGCAGGCTGCTGGTGCGCAGGCGGCTGAGAATGCCCTTGCTGAGGCTGACATCCTGGTTGGCAGCGAGTCCCGTTCACCGAAGACGGGCGATTCCCGGACGGTGCGCGCCGTGGACAGTGTTGGTGCTGTGTCCTTCGAGGCGACCCCTGAAGGTAACGTCCGCATCGGTGACGTGTTGGTAACCCCCACTGTCGGGTGGCGGATCATTGACGCCGACGGCAACATCTCCATGGAGGTCAAGGAGGATGGCCGCACCTACATCTATGACGCGGTCTTCCCCGGCCCCGTAACGGGCATCGGCAGCGGCAGTAACGTCCCGGTGAATACGCTGCACGTTTGCTTGGTGGTTGGTCAGTCCAATGCTTCCGGCCGCGGTCTGCCCTATGGCGACGGCATGGACCCGGAAGACCCCCGCATCATGGAGTACGGGGCGAAGAATCGGACATTGCGGTTGGCGTCCGTCCCGCTGGACATGCATGACACCGCTACCGGGATCAGTCCGGCGACGACGTTCGCACGGAACTACCTGCAAACCCAGCCGTCCAACGTCGGCGTCCTGCTCGTCCCTGCCGCGCATGGCGGCACAGGGTTCACGGGTGCGGCGAATACTCTCACGTGGACGCCGAACGCCGCGTCGTCCGCGGAGTATGACCTGCCCGCCCTTGCCATCGCGCAGACCTTGGAGGCCATCGCCGCAGCCAAGGCGGCAGGCTACAAGGTGGTTGTGAAGCTCATCCTGTGGCACCAGGGCGAAAACAACGCCTCACTGTCTACCGCAGGGTACGCGGCAGCTCAGGACGGACTTCGTACCTACCTTCTGGCCGGGCTCGGCACCCCTAACCTGCCGTTCGTGGTGGGGCAGATGACGCCTGAAGGTTTCGCCGTCACCCCGTCAAAGCTGAATGTGGACAAGGCGCACGCAGCTACCCCCGGCCGTGTCCCGTACACCGGGTTCGCGAAGTCAGCACCGGGCGGTGTGAACGTGGGCGAAACCGTCCACTTCTCCCGCGTCGGCATCGAACACCTGGGCAAGACGTACCACGCCGCGTACTGGCAAGCACTGGCGAACATCCCCGGCTCCCCCGCGCTGCAGCCGCAGAACCTTGTGGCGAAACGTACCGGAACCACCCTCGAAGTGTCATGGGATGCGCCACCCCGCGACCTGACCGGCACCCCCACCTACTCCATGGACGACGGCGCCGGCACAGCATGGGTCATCCCGCCGTCACGCATCACCAGCTACACCCTCGAATACAAGGTCGGCGCCGGCGCGTGGACGCCTGTTACCCGGGCGTGGGGCATGTACACCGTCGAAACGGTCACCGGCTTCCCGACTGGTGCCGCGCAGGTCCGTGTGGTGGCCCTGAACGAATCCGCAACACCTTCCGCGCCTGCTATTGCGACCGTCACCTAAGGAGCCCCAATGCCAGAACTAACCCAGAAGCAAATCGACGCAGCAGAAGCCGCGCTAAGTGATCTATTCCAGGCCCACGACTTGGACGAGGTGTCCTATCTAGGGTTCTCCGCCGACAGTTACTCGGGCGTCAAGTACAGGGAAGTCCTCGACGTCATTGAGGCCGTAGCCAAGGGCCTCGCGTCCGCAGCAGAAGAGCAGGAGGGCTAACCGTGGATTTCGTCATGAATACGCGCTTCAACAACCCGCGCCTGCCCCGGGTCCCTTTGCCGGGATGGGCGGACAACTTCAACCGGGCCGCGGGTGACGCCATCGGTGTCACGTCCGCGGAGAAACGTCCGTGGAAGGTTGCCGGGACCATTGGCAACCCGATCTGGTCCATCACCTCAACCGGTGGTGTTGCGCTCACTGCGGCTACGTCGGGGCTCAACGTCGCTGTGGCTGACGGGCTGGCGACCAACGGCACCCTGACCGTCACCGCCAAAGCACTCGGCACGTCCCGGCGTGGTGGGCTCGCGTTCCGATACCGGGACATTGACAACCACTACGCCATCTACCAGGCCGCGAACACGTCCACCCTGAACCTCCACAAACGCATCAACGGGAACACGGCAACCGTCCTCGCCACCAGCACCTACACGCCCTCTGACGGCGACGTGTACCAAGTCGTCCTGAACAACGACACCATCACCGTCAAAGTCAACGGCACCACCATCATCACCGCCACCGACAACGCATTCACCGGAGAAACATGGCACGGGCTGTATGGGTCCTCCCAGGCGCTCTCCATGGTCTGGGACGACGCAAGCTTCGTGGCGGCGGCCTAATGACCACGAAAGCAGACCAGCGCTACAGAACCGGGCGGCGGGTGATGCTCGCCTCGGCCGCACTGTTCGCACTGTCCCGGGCGCTGTACTACCTACCGTCCACATCAAACAGTGAACTGACGCCCGCCATCAACCTGCTGGCAGGCGGGACGGGCATCTGGGTTTGGGTGGTCGCATGGGGCGCCGTCGTCGCCCTTTGCATCCGCGACCTGTTCATCCCAACCTCGCGGCTGGGCATCTCGTCCCTTGTGGCAATGCTCGTCCTCTGGGGCGTCACGTACGCCATCAGCTACATCGGGACAGTCATCGCCATGGGCTGGGGCAGCCGTGAGTGGTTCACGTTCATGACCTACGCCGGCCCCGCGGGAATCATCTTCGGGCTGCTCATGAAAGTCGGCTCCCTGAAACGCAAAGGGGAAGACGATTGACCACTGTCACTATCGACCCAAACTGGGTGGTGCCGATAGTCGTAGCACTCATCGCGGCAACAGTCGGGTGGGGTTCGTCCAGGGTCCAGAAGGGCACCCGGGAGAACAAGCTCATCGACCAGTTGCAGGAACAGGTGAACAACCTTGAGGCCCGGCTGGGGAACTTTGAGAAACGGGACCGGGTCTACCTCCCGCACATCCTCCGACTCAACCTCCACATCGAGCAGGGCCTCGGCCCGCCCGCACCCCCACTACCCAACATCCTCGAGGAATACCTCAAGGAATCGATGTAGCCCGGAAGGGGCGCACATGAGCAAGCTTGAATCTTGGCTGTCCACTTCGGTGGGCAAGAGGCTGGACCCTGACGGCCACTACGGACTGCAATGCGTCGATGCTGTGGACCACTACGGAGAGTTCATCTTCGGGGTCCCATGGTCCCAGTCGGTCGGCGGTGTCCGCGGAGCGAAGGACCTGCTGGGGGTAGCGCCGGACAAGTACTGGATCCGCATCGACTACTTCCATGGCTTCGTGCCGCAACGGGGCGATGTGCTGGTGTACGGCGGCGACTCGTCCAATGAGTGGGGACATACTGCCGTCGTGGAGTCCGCGGACGGTATCGGCATCAACGTCATCCAGCAGGACGGTTTCGCCGCCCCGCACCAGTTCGTTGACGGCAACTGGTACTCCAGCAAGCCCGCTCACCGTGCCCGCCTCGCCTACGCAGGGCGCGGCTACGGCGCACTAGCCGGCGTCTTACGTCCCCGGCCCGAACTCATCGGCTCGGACATCAACTACCAGAGCGCAACACCCACCCCACAGGAGGACGAATTGTCAGCAGCAGAAGTGAACGAAATCCTTGTCGGCGTCGATAGCCGCCTCAAGAATCAACTGGCCAAAGCTGATGAACGTCAGCGGGACCACGAGGAAGCGACTCGGGCCTACGTCCGGGACCGCATCAACGACCTCGGCACAACCGTCCTTGATGGCACGCAGGCGCAGGAGGACGTGACCCGCCAGTACCTCCACGACCGGATCAAGCAGTACAGCCCCGCGGAAATCGTGGCGCTGATCCCGGACGGCATCGCGCAGAAGGTCCTTGACGAACTCGCGGAACGGATCGGCAAGACCAATGGCTGATCACCGCACAGAGTCCACGTCCCCGAAGGTCCTGTGGCCGCTCCTCGTCGGTCTTGTGTTGACGGCCCTCGCTGCGGCACTGGCGGCCGTCACGCCGGACATGCTGGCAGGGCTGGGACCGTTCGCCGTTCCCGTCGCCCTGGGCCTACTCGCGGCCGGCCAGTACATCACCGGCTACCTGAAGCGTGACCCGCTCAGGGACACCGGCCAGCAAGCCATCGATGAAGGCCTGCTCCCTCCCACCAAGTAACCACCCAACCTTTTGCCGGCGCCTCCTGGGGCGCTTTTTTCATGCCCACCCCGCCTTAGGAGGCACTGTGCCGACGTATCCCCCGGGCGTCCAGGTTTCAACCTTGACGTTCTCTAACCCGTTCACTTTCCTTGGCAACGAGGCGACTCGCACGGAGATTAGTGTCCAGTCCACGGCTGGTGTTGTGTGGTCAGCTACTGGTCAGCCGATTGATGACTTCCCTGAGGTGGAGGCGCCGGGGGTTGGTCAGCCAGGTTCCGTCACTCTACCGTTTGTTGACCAGCCTGGTTTCACCGATCAGGCGGGGAACGCGTTCACGATGTGGGCTTACCGGATCACGCGGAAGTCTGTCTTCGGCAATACGCAGAAGACGGTCACGAAGAACTGGCAGCCCCTCATCGGGCAGGACGTGGTGGACTTCGACAACCTGCCCGGTGGAGTGATCGGCCTGCCCGTGTCCGCGCCCGTCGTCCCGGTTACGTCCGTCGCTGGTCTGACGCTGGCCGTGGGCGCGGCCGAGCTTGCCAGTGAGCTGGAAGAGTACCTTCCCGGCGGCGTCACCCCTGAGGAAGTGCAGGAAGCCGTGTCCGGGCGCGTACCCAACGCCGCAAAGGGTGCCGCATCAGGCGTCGCCCCGCTGGATACTTCCGCTAAGGTGCCGGATACTAACCTGCCCGCACGGTTGGGGGACGCGGCGCTATCTGCCACGTATGTTGGACTCCGAACCGTGGACCTGGAGACGTTCCTGCTGCCTGGAGAAACGCTGCCAAGCGACGACGCCACCGATGCCCGGCCCCTGTTTCAACGGGCACTGGATGCCGCCGCAGCACTCGTGCCCTCACTCGGGCCAGTCACGATTCGCATCCCATCCGGCAAGTACCGGATCTACTCATCGCTTCGCTGGTTCAATAACTACCACGTCGGCTTTGTCGGTGCCGGCCGCTCCAACACCCGCATCCTTCCGCACGGTAATGCGGTCTTCGGGCTGATGGACCCGGGATTCGACCCGAACGGATACCTTGACGATCAGGTCTTCGCTGACATGACCATCGACTGCACCAATCAGGTGAGCACGCCCAACAATGTGGGTGCAAAGGGAATCGCTCTGCGCTATATGCGGAACGGACGTTTCGAGCGCGTCCGCGTCATCAACTCCTGGGCTACTTCCTTCGGCTGCGACTTTCTCCAGGACGTCCGGTTCACCGAATGCTCCGCCATCCGCTCAGGCCGCGGGGTTACCGGCGGGCACGACAGCTTCGGCGCCGGCTTCGGCATCGGCGTCGGTAACTACGACATCGAATCCGTATCCTTCGTGAACTGTTACGCCGAAGACAGCTGGTCCGCAGGGTTCTTCGTAGAGCGCATCCTCGAAATTCCGCGAACCCCGTCCGACTCACGCGGATTCTCCATGACAGGCTGCACCTCCTTGGGCGGCTATAACGGACTCAGAGACGCGGGCGCGGACGGCCTCGTTGTCAACGGCTGCCACTTCCTCAACGCATCCAACGCCGGTATCCACATTGAGGGCTACCCGCTATCCGGGCGACACGGTGGCCGGAATGGCATCATCAACGCCAGTGTCATACGCGGCAACGCAACGGGCGTCCTTGTGGGCAACGCCTCAACAGGGGCCTACACCTTCGATAACAACGAAATCACCGCGAACACGGCCGCCGGCGTAACCGCCGCGGCCGGCGGACAGCTCGGGGCAGGGTGGCGGTGGCTGAACAACCGCATCGAACGCAACGGTACCGGAGGCATCGACCTAGGGTCCGTTCTCGTGGCACGCCCTGAGATTCGAGGCAACGTCATCCGCGAGAACGGAACCGGCGACGGTATCCGGATTGCCGGAGATACGTTCGACCCGCGCATCATCGACAACGTTATCCAGGGCCACATTGGCGCCGGCATCAACTTTGCCGGGTCTGGCCAGTTCTGCACCACCCCTGCGATCCGCGGCAATACGGTTACGGAGAACTCTCGCGGGTGGCTCGTCAACGAGAAAGCCACTGACGACGTAACGGGAATTTCCGGGAATCGGGAGCAGGCCGCCTTCAACACAATCACCAACGAGTTCACCACCCCCAGCTACGAGCTGAATGTGAGCCTTGCGGCGGCCCTTAGCCGGTTTGACGCCCCAGTGCAGATGACAGATGGCGGGAAGTATGGCACCAGCTATGCGCGCTTCACGGTCAACCAGGACGGTTCACCTACCGCCCGCGTTGGCCGGGTGAGCGGCGCTGTGGCGGGGCCGCGGGTCATGTCATATTGGGTCCGCACGACGAAGGGCGCGGTTATCCGGCCATTCGCAATCGGCTACTGGGAATCCAATGGAAAGCAGCGCACCTACAACAAGGGCGGCATCCGTGCCACCGGAGACTGGCAGCGCGTCTCCCTGGGGATCACACTGCCCAGCAACGGCAGCCGGGTTGACATCAATATGGCTATCGATGGGGCCGTATCCGGGCAGACTGTGGACATCGATGGCGTCAACCTGACCGCGGGGACGGCGCTCTGGCCCTACATTGACGGCACGCAGCCGAACTGCGCGTGGACTGGAACCGCCGGGAGCTCGTCATCTGTTTGGACGGTCGGAACGTCCGGCGCGCCAACCCTAGCGGACAAGCTGCTTACGCAAACCGGTCAGTCACCCCTGGCGTCCCAAACTGGGGCGACAATTGGGACAGGCCTTTCTATCCCGCTCAACCAGTCCATGACCCTGTATGCGGTGCACACTACCCCCGCGGCATCTCAGCGCGCATCACTGCGCACAAGCACCAGCGCGGACCGATTCGCCACTGGCCGGAACAGCGGAAACAGTGCATGGGTTGCCATCGGCACCGATTCAGCGGCGGCATCTTTCAACGCCCAAGTCACCGCCGCATCAGCACCGGGGATCATTGCCGCCGTCCGTGACGCAGCAGGAATCACCGCTCACGTTCGAGGACTTAGCCCCGTAACGACCGCAGTAGCCTCATATGACCCAGCCACGGCAACAAGGCTTGTCAACGACAACGGCGTATCGTACTCGGTTGTTTACGCTGGGGTGCATGATGCAACGATGCGGGCAGCCGTCATGGACCTCTTGGCCACGGAGTTCGGCGTCGCCTAGCGCGGCGGCCTCTAACGTAAGAAATGCCCCGCACTGCTTGTGCGGGGCAATTCTTACGTTATGGCCGGTTGGTTGTGTTGTGCTTGCTTGCCCGCAACTCTGCGTCTAAGCCAGACATAGGCAGGTGAAAAGAACACCGCGTACAGGAAGAAATAGCTGGCGAAATCGATCCCAAGGCTCATGTACACGCCAACGTGGAATCCGAGCAGCGCGACGATCCCGATACGAAACAGCACCGGGAAGAGGACAGCCACGATCAGCCACCCCTCCGCAAAGACCGTCGCGTAGTCCATGAACTTCCAGAAGATGTGATTATCAAACGCGAAGATGACATCCACAAGGGGGCCGAGCTTCTCGTTTTCGGCTAGATCCCGTGCAATGAACCCGCGGCTTGCTTCTTTGGCTGGGTCTAGCCAGCCCGCGACCGCTTTGGGGAGCGCCGCGGTAAATAGCGCGTAAGCCACAGTCACGGCCCAGAGCAGCATGGGGAAGCCCCGAGAATTCCTGCCGCGCCCCATGCGGGCGTCCAGCGAAAGCGCGGCGCCCCAACCCGCGAAAGCCATAAACGCCGGGAACAGCTCGTAGAGGATGAAGTGGTCCAGTTTCCCGAAGGAGTGGGTGACTCCAGCGCCGACAACCATCACCAGCGTGAGGGCGATCGACGATTGGAAAGTCCGGTACCCCACCAGAACCAGCACAGCCAGAAGGGCCCGGGCCACTTCAAGGGTGATCATGACCCAAGGATCCGGCGCCGCTGTCATCCAGGCGAACAACCCTGGCCGGGCTTGGAAGAATGACGCTGGAACTTCCGCCGTCCAGAGGTAGTCCACTGGGAAGACCAGCACATGGAGTGCGAACAGGATGCGGACTATCCCGAGGTAGGTCGGCTGTACGCGGTATGACTCCGAGATCCGGTCCACCCATGAGGCAGCAAAATCGACTGCTTTACTCAAAATGTCACCACCGTAGTCTCGCAAGGCTTCGCGTTGACCACCCTCGCATCATGTACGTCTACCGCCGCGTCCTGCCAGCAAACCTCGACAGAAGTAGGCTCACTGCCGCCGCCGACAGCCTTAGCTCTCGCTGCCAGCCAAAGCCGAGTGTCGTCATCAACAGGCTTCCCTGGCTTGAAAACGTAATTCAGCGTAGGCCGGGCAGCGGAGAATCGGACCCCGTCCATAATCTCCGAGACGCGGGGATTCACGGTGGAGCCATCCGCGTAGGTGACTTTGACGTAGGCCATGCGGCTGGCAAAGAGGCCGGCCCGGGTGGGCGCGGCACCGAACGAAGGCATTCGAACAGTGGGGTAAGGCTCCGGCTCAACGGCGAACGAATAGACGCCCTGGCCCAGCAGCAGAGCACCAAAGACGGCCAGAGCGGAGAGCCTGCGCTTGGCTAGTTTGGTAGCCGGCATGCGTCAGTTCCGCCCGGCATGGCGTGACGATTCTTCGCAATGACCTTGTACACGCGGGAGGCGATGAACCGCACCCCCGGGAGCAGGATGACTTTGCCCAGCAGCGGCCAGCCAGAACCCTTAGCGATGAGGGCCTGGGCGATAGCCGCCTCGGCTCCAGCCCGAATGCTTCCACTGTCAGCCCAGTAGGCGGCAGTTTCTACCATTTCCTCGGTGAGCCCAAGAGCGTCGAGGTCGCGAATACCCTGCCACGGCTTGATGTTTACTTGGCCGCCACGGGCAAGCCATTTTGCAGAGCGGGTGCAGAACCCACAGTCTGCGTCATAAATAAGCGTGCGCTCGAGCGCTACGTCCCCCATAGTCATGCGGTGATTCTACCTGTAGGAAAACTAACGTTCGCGCTGCACGTCATGGGCCGACCGTCAGGCGCCTGACTTCTCGGATTCCGGCACCAATGAGTCCCCGAAGTAATTCCGACAGGCTTCGATATCTGCCATCAAGTTCTGAACTTCATTCAGTGCGCTCACAAGTCCGATTGCACTGCCGAACACGGATAGCTCCTGGGCGTAGACGTCGTAACGCCTAGCGAAGTCCTCAGGGCTAATTGACGGGAAAGTGTCCGCAGGGCCGACGAACCGATCCACGAGCATCCCGCGTCTGGATGTGGCATTCCACTTGTCCATGTACTCATCGAAATGAACCAGTTTGTTCCGGACATCTCGTAAAGCTGTGAGTCCTGAATCATCCACTCCAAGCGTCTTTCGAATCGCAGCGGATCGCATTTTCACGTCCGCCCGATTCCGGGTTGGCCACAGAATATTCGAGATGGATGCCATTGAGTTGAGCGCGCCCGATAATGAGTACCATAAGCGAGGCCCGTTGTAGTCCCCAGCTGCGAAGCACCGGTTTATGTCCTCGAATGCCATCTCTACAAGGGTCCCTTGGAAGTGAATTTCACGAAGGTGCGCCTCGGTTAGCCGGACATCCACGCCGTACTTGATCCGCATCATGCCCTCGATCATAGGGGTCAGATACATCCGGTTAAGCTCCCCACCCCACCCGGTGCCTCATCTCTTCGGAGGTGGGGCGCTTTTGGTGGTTAAGTGGTGGGGTGGTTTCCTTCGATCCGCCAGAGTCGTTTGTCCAGGATGGGCAGGTCTATGTGCACGCCCGCCACAAGCCTGAGCTGACCCCTGGGAGCGTCCGGCGGTTCGTCTACGGCAAGGAGCCCAAGGTGATCGCCAAGGTCCCGGTGAAGGGCGGTAGCACCGTCGAAGTCCACGCCTACGCCGAGCACTACAACCGCGAGTGGGTCAGTATCGCCTGGCATGATGACGGCATCGTCCACCAAGGCTGCTGGGTGCCGGCCGGTGATGTTCGCCGGCCCGCCGAGGGTGAATGGCGAGGGCGCTACCTGCACTGATCCTGGCGAGGGCTAGGCTCGATCGCATGGAAGTTACCCTAACCATCGCGAACCCGGACGGTACCCAAGAAGCATTTACCGGAACCGGGCCCGACTACGACACCGCCAAAGCAGCAGCCGCAGGTCAAGTACCCGACGGCGCCAAAGCACTGAGTATTCGCACCAACCCTTACGCTGGCTGAGGAGCAGGCCTAAGCGGCCCCAGCCCATGGGCAAAATATGGGCAAAACCACCCGACATAAGCCGATCGAACACTGATAAATCAAGACAAGTGCAAGTTGCATAATCCGCCCACAAACAGCGATCCAGCCCCGCAACTACGGGGCCGGAAGCCAAATAAGTGGATGGGACAGCCGATACGCCGGGTTCTGTTCCCCCGAACCGTTACCGGTAAGGGAGCGACGGCCATCCATCTACGGACGCCGTTGCCGACGCCCTCCAGCAGCCTACCCGGACACTCGGGCGGGCAGCCCTCAAACGTGTCCTGTCTGGCCTTGCTCCGGGTGGGGTTTACCTAGCCTTCCCGGTCACCCGGGAAGCTGGTGGTCTCTTACACCACCGTTTCACCCTTACCTGCACTCCCCCGTCCAAGGACGGCTGAGGCAGGCGGTCTTTTCTCTGTGGCACTGGCCTGCGGGTTACCCCGAGTGGGCGTTACCCACCACCCTGCCCTGCGGAGCCCGGACGTTCCTCGAGCCACTTGCGTGACGCGCGGCCGCCTGGCTGTCCCATCCGCATCAAGTCTAACGGTGCGGGTGCCGGAACCTGGCGCCGCCGCGCGTTGGAGCGCCGGTAGGATCGGACGGTGCTGATTCTGCTTCCCCCCTCCGAAGGCAAGACCCCCGCCGTCCGCGGCCCCGCAGTCGACTGGTCCACACTCAGTTTTCCGGCCCTGAACACCCACCGGGCCACCGTCCTGGAGGCATTGGGAACGGTCAGCGCCCACCAGGATGCCCTGGCCCTGCTCGGCGTGGGGGCGTCCCTGCAGGACGACGTCGACCGGAACACCCGGTTGCACGCGGAACCGGCGGCCCCTGCCCACCAGATTTATTCCGGGGTTCTGTACGACGCGCTCGGCTACCGCAGCCTGACCCCGGCGCAGCGGCGCAAGGCGGACCAGTCGGTGTTGGTGATTTCGGCGTTGTGGGGGGCGATCCGGTTCGGTGACAGCGTCCCCGCCTACCGCTTGTCCATGGGAACTGCACTGCCCGACGTCGGCCGGCTGGCCTCGTTCTGGAAACCGCAGCTGAGCGCCGCCCTCGCACCGGAGCTGGCGGACCACCTGCTGGTGGACTGCCGGTCCAGCACCTACGCAGCGGCGTGGGCGCCGCCGTCGGACCGTACTGTTGCCGTCAACGTGTTCACCGAGGTGGCCGGCGTCCGCAAGGTGGTGAGCCATTTTGCCAAGCACACACGTGGGGAACTGGCACAGCACCTGCTGGCGCGGCGCGGCAACGCCCCCGCCACGCCGGCGGCCCTGCTGAAAGCGGCCCGCGAAAGGTGGGACGCGGAGTTGGTTCCCGGCACGGTGCGCAAGCCGCACGCGCTGAACATCATCCTCCCCAACTAGGTCGCAGTAGATGTCGTTTTGACGCCCCAAAACGACAACTACTGCTAATTAGTTGGGGTCAGCTGGCGGGGGCCGCGGTATTCCACTCGTCGGAGCGGACCAGGATGGCCCCGGAGTCCGGGCAGAACACAATGTCATCGGCAGCGGCGGCCTTGATCTCGGCCAGGTCGCCCGGGCTGAGCTTCATGCCGGACGCCTCCGAGGTGCCGTGGAACAGCCGGGCTGCGCCCACGCCCCGCTTCGCCAGCGTCTTTTCATACACCGCCAGGAGTGCGGGTTCCAGCAGCGCAGCGAAGTCGTCCCGCTTGGCTTTTACCTCCGTGGCTTCGGCAGCCACTTCGGCCAGCGCCGCGTCGAGCTCGGCGCGGATGCCGCCGAAGGAGCCCTGGATGTCGTCAACGATAACCTGCTGCCCGGCCTGCGTTGCCCGCAGGGTATCCAGCCGTTCCAGGACCTCCAGTTCCACGTCCTCGAGGTCCGAGCGCCGCTTGTTGAGCGAGACGATGTCCTTCTGCAGGGCCACCAGGTCCTTGGACAGGCCGGTGCCGCTGTTCAGTTTCGCTTCGTCCCGCTGGATGCGGCCGGCAACCTGTTCGACGTCGGCCTCAGCCCGCTTCAGCTCGGCTTCAGCATCGTGGACGGCAACCTTCGCCGAGCCCAGGGTGCCGTTTGCAACGGCCAGTGCAGCTTCGAGGTCCTTGATGCGGGGATCGGTCTCAAGCGTCCGGCGGCGGTTGGCCAGCGACGTCAGTTTGGCGTCAAAACCCTGCAGCTCAAGCAACTTCAACTGTTCCGCCGGTGCTGCCTTCGCCACTTTTACCTCCGCTAAAACCTTCCGGCCCATGGCCGGGCACCGATTTGGCGCTCCCACGACTCTAGCGCCTGCCCTGCTTCCCTGCCTCGCTGCGCGTGCTGGGTTGTGTGCGGGCCCGGCCTAGCCGGGAGTCAGGATGAAGTCCCAGGGGTCACTGTTGGTGCCACTGACCCTGAGCTGCACCTCGTGGCCCTGGTCCGAGAGGACGTTGCCCAGCGCGGTGGCAGCAGCCGGAAGCCACAGCCATTCACTGGCAAAATGCGAGACGTCCACCAGGTAAGGCCTGCCGTTCACAGCCGCCTCGCGGGCCTCCGAGGCAGGATGGTGCCGCAGGTCCGCGGTGACGTAGACGTCCGCATGGCTGGCCCGGACCTCGTCAAACAGCGAATCCCCCGCGCCGCCGCAGACAGCGACCCGGAGTACCAGGCCGTCCTTGTCGCCGGACACCCGGACGCCGCCGGCCACCGCCGGAAGGATACCGAACACCCGGGCAGCGAAGTCGCCCAGGCTGACGGCCTCCGCAAGGTCCCCTACCCGGCCGATGCCTTCTTCCGGCAGTCCGTGGGCGGCTGCCGTCAGCGGGACCGCATCCTGAAGCCCCAGCGCATCGGCCAGTACATCGGAAACACCGCCGACGGCGGAATCCCCGTTGGTGTGCACGGTCAGCAGTGCAGTGCCTGATTCGATCAGGCGGTGCACGGCCCTGCCTTTGGCAGAGGTGGCAGCCACGGACGTGACGCCCTTGAGCAGCAGCGGGTGATGGGTGATGAGGAGTTCCGCGCCCCAGGAAACGGCTTCCTCGATGACCTCAAGGGTGGGGTCCACGGCAAACATGACCTTGGACACAGGTGCGCCCGGACGCCCCGCCACCAGGCCCACCTCGTCCCAGTTCTCTGCGAGGGACTCCGGCCAGAGCTCTTCGACAGCAAGCAGCAGGTCTGCCAGTGTGGTGACGGCCCCTGGCCCTGGACCCGAGGCTCCGGGCGGTGTGCCGCCGTCGTGATTATCGGGGCCGGTAACGTCGGTGTCCACAGGTTCCATAGTCTTAGTTTTACCCCATCGCGGGTCCCGGGGAGCGTGCCCGGGCAGCCGCGCCTTGCTGTGCCGGGAATCATCCGGCACGCTCAACCATTGAAGAGGACATGAAAACTTTTGTTCTGGGCGGAGGCTGTTTCTGGTGCCTCGACGCCGTTTACCAGAAAACCAAGGGCGTGAGCTCGGTGGTGTCCGGCTATACCGGCGGGCATGATCCCCGGCCGGACTACTACTCCGTGTGCAACGGCACCACGGGGCACGCGGAGGTGGTGGCGGTGACCTTCGACGAGGACATCATCCCGGCGGAAGTCATCCTGGACATGTTCTTCGCGCTGCACGACCCCACCACCCTGAACCGCCAGGGCTACGACGTGGGCACCCAGTACCGCTCGTCAATGTTCTACGAGACCACGGAGGAAAAGATCCTCTTCGAAGAAGCCATTGACCGTAACCAGGCCCTATGGTCCCATCCGATCGTCACGGAGGTCAGCCGGCTCCCCCGGTTCCACGTGGCCGAGGATTACCACCAGGACTACTACGGCAAACACCCCGAGCAGGGGTACTGCCAGGTGATCATCAACCCCAAGCTCGCGAAGGCCAGGAAATATTACTCTGCATGGCTTAACGCTTAGCCAGCATTACGCGGCATCGTTAGGCTGACCTCAGTATTCACACTCAGAGATAGGCGTATCTGCACATGGCACGGATCTATGACGATGTAACGCAGCTGGTTGGCGGAACCCCGCTGGTAAGGCTGAACCGGCTCAGCGAGGGCCTCGACGCCACCGTCGCCGTCAAGCTGGAGTTCTACAACCCTGCCAACAGCGTCAAGGACCGCATCGGTGTGGCAATTGTCAACGCCGCCGAAAACTCGGGTGCCCTGAAGCCCGGCGGCACCATCGTTGAAGGCACGTCAGGCAACACCGGCATTGCCCTGGCCATGGTGGGCGCTGCCCGCGGCTACAAGGTCATCCTCACCATGCCGGAAACCATGTCCACAGAGCGCCGCGTGATGCTGCGCGCCTACGGTGCGGAAATCGTCCTGACCCCGGGCTCCGAAGGCATGCGCGGCGCCGTCGAGAAGGCCCAGGAGATCGTTGCCAACACGCCGAACTCCATCTGGGCCCAGCAGTTCGCCAATGAGGCCAACCCCGAAGTCCACCGCACCACCACGGCCGAGGAAATCTGGTCCGACACCGACGGCAAGGTGGACATCTTTGTTGCCGGCGTGGGAACCGGTGGAACCGTAACCGGCGTAGGCCAGGTCCTCAAGGAACGCAAGCCCGGCATCCAGATCGTGGCCGTCGAGCCGAAGGACTCCGCGATCCTCAACGGCGGCGCCCCGGGCCCGCACAAGATCCAGGGCCTCGGCGCCAACTTCGTCCCCGAAATCCTGGACACCAACGTCTATGACGAGGTACTGGACGCCACGCTGGAAGACTCCGTCCGCGTTGCCCGCGAGCTGGGCATCAAGGAGGGCATCCTGGGCGGCATCTCCTCCGGCGCCATTGTGTGGGGTGCCCTGGAACTGGCAAAACGCCCGGAGAATGCCGGCAAGCTGATTGTCGCGATCGTGTGCGATTTCGGCGAGCGTTACATCTCCACCGTCCTCTATGACGACATCCGCGGCTGATCAGGCCGAACACCACAGCGTTTCCTGTAGAAAGTACTTTGTGCGCTTTTTTGCAAGACTGAAGGAAGACCTCGAGGCCGCCCGGTCCCACGACCCGGCGGCCCGGGGTTCTTTCGAGAACTTTTTCGCTTATTCCGGCCTGCATGCCATCTGGATCCACCGGCTGACCCACCGCATGTGGCAGAACCCTTCCCTGCGGTTCCCCGCGCGGCTGCTGTCCCAGCTGGGACGGTCCTGGACCGGCATTGAAATCCATCCGGGTGCCACCGTGGGCCGCAGGTTCTTCATTGACCACGGCATGGGCGTGGTCATCGGGGAAACCGCCGAGATCGGCGAGGACGTGATGATTTACCATGGCGTGACGCTGGGCGGCCGTTCGCTGGCACGCATCAAGCGGCACCCCACCATTGGGGACCGCGTCACCATCGGCGCCGGCGCCAAGATCCTGGGCCCCATCACCATCGGCCGGGACAGTGCCGTGGGTGCCAATGCCGTGGTGGTCAAGGACGCTCCGCCTGAGTCCATTGTGACCGGTATCCCCGGCCGGTGGCGGCACCGCGATGCGCAGCTTGAAACCAAGCCTGCCGTTGACCCGGCCGAGTACGACATCGAATACAGGATCTGACCCAACCCGGTCAGGACTTTAACGGCCAAGGGCCGGCAGTTCCGTTTCGGAACTGCCGGCCCTTGGTGTTTCAGCGCGGGGACGTCAGTGTGTGTCCACAGCTTCGATTTCGGACTTGTCCTCGCCCCAGAGGGTGTGGAACGTGCCTTCGGAGTCGACGCGGCCGTAGGTGTGGGCGCCGAAGAGGTCACGCTGGCCCTGGATGAGGGCTGCTGCGACACGCTTGCGGCGCAGGCCGTCGTAGTAGGCCAGCGAGGAGGAGAACACGGGGACCGGAATGCCCAGCTGCACTGCGGTGGCCACCACGCGGCGCCATGCCGGCAGGGCACCGGCGATCGCTTCGGTGAACGCGGGGGCGAACAGCAGGTTGGCGGGCTTGTCCTCGGCGGCGTAGGCCTTGGTGATGTCCTTGAGCAGCTCGGCGCGGATGATGCAGCCGGCCCGCCACAGGGAAGCGATCTCGTCCAGCTTGAGGTCCCAGCTGTACTCCTTCGCAGCGGAAGTCAGCATGTCCAGGCCCTGGGCGTAGGAAACCAGCTTGGAGGCGTAAAGCGCCTGGCGGACATCCTCCACAAAGGTGTCCGGGATTTCGACGTTGGCCTCGTGGCCTGCCAGCAGTTCCTGGCCCAGCTTGCGCTGGCCGGCCTGCGAGGACAGCGCGCGGGCGAACACGGACTCGGCGATGCCGGAGACCGGGGAGCCGAGTTCCAGGGCCGAGATGACGGTCCAACGGCCGGTGCCCTTCTGGCCTGCGGCGTCCACCACAACGTCAACGAACGGCTTGCCGGTCTTGGCGTCCACGTGGCCCAGGACTTCGGCGGAGATCTCGATCAGGAAAGAGGACAGTTCGCCCTTGTTCCATTCGGTGAAGATTTTGGCCTGCTCTGCAGGTTCGATGCCCGCACCGGAGCGGAGCAGGTCGAACGCTTCGCCGATGACCTGCATGTCGGCGTACTCGATGCCGTTGTGGACCATCTTGACGAAGTGGCCGGCGCCGTCGGTGCCGATCCAGGCGCAGCAGGGCTCGCCGTCGACCTTGGCGGAGATCTTTTCCAGCAGCGGGCCCAGGGCCTTGTAGGACTCCTTGGAACCGCCGGGCATGATGGAGGGGCCGTTGAGGGCGCCTTCTTCGCCGCCGGAGACGCCAACGCCCACAAAGTGCAGGTCCTTCTTGGCCAGTGCAGCCTCGCGGCGGCGGGTGTCCTCGTAGTGCGAGTTGCCGGCGTCGATGATGATGTCGCCAGCTTCCAGGAGCGGTTCGAGCTGCTCGATGACGGAGTCAACCGGCTTGCCGGCCTTCACCATGATCAGGACCCGGCGGGGCTTCTCCAGCGAATCGACGAGTTCCTGCAGGGTTTCGGTCCGGATGAACTCGCCGTCCGTGCCGTGCTTGGCCAGCAGCGCGTCCGTCTTTTCGACGGACCTGTTGTGCAGGGCCACCGTGAAGCCGTTGCGGGCCAGGTTGCGGGCCAGGTTGGCGCCCATCACCGCGAGGCCGGTGACACCGATGTGTGCAGACATCTAAAACTCCAATTTGTACTGTGCGACGGATGCGAAGGCCGGTTTCCGGATGCAGAAGTGCGTTCGCAGATCCAAGGGTCGTAATAAAGCATATATATTCATCCGGTAACAGGGAAGTAACGCCCACGTTATGGAACCCATTGTGTCGCAGGCGGTCCCGGCCGGAGCCTGCCGCCGGAGCAGACCGCACTAGGCTGGAGGCCATGACCAGCAGCCTGCACCACCGTGCCATCGAGAATCTTGGCACCCGCATCATCTCCGGTGAGCTGCCTGCCGGACACGTGATGCTCGCTGAGCAGCTCGAGGTGGAGCTCAAGGTTTCCCGGTCCGTGATCCGGGAGGCGGTCCGGGTACTGCAGTCGCTCGGCCTGGTGGAAACCACCAAGCGGGTGGGCATCCGGGTGCTTCCCGCGGGCCGCTGGAACCCTTTTGATGCCCAGGTGATCCGCTGGCGCCTGGCCAGCGACGCCCGCGGCGCCCAATTGAGGTCCTTGGCGGAACTGCGGTCGGCCGTGGAGCCTGCCGCGGCCGAACTGGCAGCCGCGAACGCGCCGGCACCGCTTCGGCTGGAACTGGTGCAGGTGGCACGTGCCATGCGCGACGCCGGCCACAACGGCGACGTGCCCCGATTCCTGGAGCTGGACATTGCGTTCCATTCGCTGCTGCTCTCCGGGTCCGGCAACGAGATGTTCGCCAACCTTATGGGCCAGGTGGCCGAGACGCTGACCGGCAGGACCGTCCACGGACTGATGCCGGACCACCCGCACGAGGCGGCGCTGCAGTGGCATGTGGATGTCGCGGAGGCGATCGCGAGGGGCGATGGCGCGGCGGCCCGGGAGGGCTCGGAGCGGATCATGCGCCGGACCATGACCCGGATGGCGGACACCTGGACCGAGCAGCCCAGGGTCTTCATTCCCGTCAATCGCTGACGGCCCGCCGGGACCGCTACGGTCCGAAGTCCAGCAGGACCTTCCCTGACACTGCGGAGTTCCGGGCCACCTCAAAGGCCTCGAGCCCCTGCTCCAGCGGGAATTCGTGGGTAATTACCGCGCCTATCCGCAAGCTGCCATCGGCGAGGGCTCCGATGACGTCGGTGATCTCGTCGTTGAACCGGAAGGAACCCACCAGTTCCAGTTCCCGCGTGATGGCCAGCGAGATGTGCACCGGCTGCGGACCGGAGGGCAGCAGGCCCACCATCACCACCCGTCCGCCGCGGGCCGCACCCTTGATGGCCGAAGCCAGCCCATGGTGGCTGCCGGAGGATTCGATCACCACGTCAGCTTCCAGAGCGGTGATGGCTTCGGCGTCCCCTGCCTGCAGGACCCGGTCCGCACCGACGGCGGCGGCAATCTCCAAAGGCCTGGGATGCACGTCAACGGCAACGATTGTCGCGGCCCCGGCCCGGCGGAGGACGGCAACGGCGAGCGCACCGATGGGGCCGCAGCCGATCACCAGCGCGGTCTTCCCCACTACCTCCCCGGCACGTGCCACCGCATGCCAGGCCACGCTGGCCGGTTCGATCAGCGCCGCTGTCCGCAGGTCCAGGCCGGCCGGCAGCTCCCGGAGCATCCGGGAGGGAAGCGTGGCGTAGCGCCTGAAGGCGCCGTCTGTGTGCGGGTACTGTGCAGCGCTGCCAAGGTAGGTGCATCCCGGTGACAGGTTGGGCCGGTCCGCCGGGTAGCGGGCGGCGCCCGGGCCCGGGGTGGCGGGATGGACAGCCACCGGCGTCCCAACGCCGGGACCCGAACCGTCGACGGCCGCCTGGGCCACCACCCCAACGATCTCGTGGCCCAGGACCATCGGAGCTTTAAGGATCGACTCCCCCGCCGCGCCGTGCTGCCAGTAGTGCAGGTCGGAGCCGCAGATACCGCCGTACCGGATCTGTACCACCGCCTGGTCCGCTGCCGGCGGGACCAGCGGCACGTCCTCGATGCGCAGGTCCCCGGCGGCGTAGGCCACCACGGCCGGTCCCGAAGTGGGCAGGTTCAGCGTTTCCATCAGACCACCACCGTCATTCCGCCGTCGATGAAAATGGTTTGCCCGTTCACAAAGTCCGAGCCGGCGGAGGCAAGCCATACGGCCGGTCCGGCCAGGTCCTGGACGGTGCCCCAGCGGTGCGCGGGCGTCCTGCCGAGGATCCAGGAGTTGAACGCCGGATCATCCACCAGGTTCTGGGTCATCTCGGTATGGATGTAGCCGGGTGCAATCCCATTGATCTGGAGCCCGGAGGCTGCCCACTCGGCGGTCATGGCACGGGTCAGGTTGCGCAGGCCGCCTTTGGCCGCGATATAGGGGGCGATTGTGGGGCGGGCCAGGTCCGTCTGGACGGAGCAGATGTTGATGATCTTCCCCCGGCCGCGCGGGATCATGTGCCGGGCGGCCTCCCTGCCTACAAGGAACGCGCTGGTGAGGTCGGTGGCGATGACCCTTTCCCAGTCGGCGACGTCGAGCTTCAGCATGGGGACGCGGTGCTGGATGCCGGCGTTGTTCACCAGGATGTCCAGCGGGCCCACGTTGTCCTCGATCCAGGCGACGCCTGCCGCGGCAGCGGTGTCGCTGGTGACGTCAAAGGCCACACTGTGGATCCGGCCATGGGCGAAATCCTCGGCCATGGCAGTCTCGGCTGATTTAAGCCGGTCCGGGTCCAGCCCGTTGAGGACAACCGTGGCCCCGGCGCCGGCCAGGGCGCGGGCCAGGGCGTTTCCTATCCCGCGGCTGGAGCCGGTGACGAGCGCCACCCGGCCTGTGAGGTCAAAAAGTCCGTTCATGCCGTGACGCTTCCTTCTGCCGCGTGCGCGGCTGCCTGATCGCTGAGGTGTGAGATGGCCTGCCGGACCACCGTCAGGTCCTGGTCACCCAGTCCCTGGGTTTTGAGTTCCGCGTAGAGGTCGACGGCGGCCGCCGCCAGGGGGACCGCCGCACCGGCCACCCGGGCAGACTCCACTACAAAGGTGAGGTCCTTGTGCATGAACTTCGCGGGTCCGGTGACCCGGTAGTCCTTGGCCACCAGGCGTGGTCCCATGATGTCCAGGACCCGGCTTCCGGCCAGGCCACCGGCGAGGACCTCAAAAAGTGCGCCGGCGTCGATGCCGGAGCGCTCGGCGAGTTCGGCAGCTTCGGCGAGTGCCGCCGTCGTGGTTCCCACGATGAGTTGGTTGCAGGCCTTGGCCAAGGATCCCGAGCCGAGTCCGCCGAGGTGCCGGACGGTGGTACCCATGCCGGCGAGGACGGGCGTGATGCGGGCGACGTCGTCAACAGTGCCGCCGGCCATGATGGCCAGGGTCCCGTCCGTGGCGCCGGCCGTGCCGCCGCTGACCGGCGCGTCCACTACCGCGGCGTTGCCGGCGCTGGCCGTTTCCACCCGGCGGCCGAAGTCCCGGACCCGCTGTGGCGAAACGCTGCTCATGACCACCAGCACGGTGCCTGGTTCCGGCGGCTTTGCCTGCCAGGCGGCCAGCAGGCCGGCCGCGGCGTCTTCGATGTGGGAAAGGTCCGGAAGCATAAAAATGATCACCGGCAGATCCCGGAGGCCGGCGACCGACCCGGCCCCGGCGGCGCCCAGGTTGCAGAGTTCCGCTACCGGGCCCGGGGATCTGTTCCAACCCGTCACCTGCCAGCCCCCGCGTACCAGGTTTGACGCCATGGGCAGGCGCATCAGGCCCAGCCCCACGAAGCCTACGTTGTTGTCCTGCATGCTGGTGACCCCACATCGTTGTGCCAAAATCGGGCGAAACTGTTCAATATCCTAGCCTCCATTCAGTATGATGAACAGCATGACAACTTCGCCTACCGTGGCCATTGCCGTACCGCTCGAGGCTGAGCTGGTTGAAAGCATCCGCGCCGCCCACCCATCCGTCACCGTCCTGTACCAGCCGGACCTCCTGCCGCCGGAACGCTTCCCGGCCGATCACGCAGGCGACCCGGACTTCCGGCGTACTCCCGAACAGGAAGAGCGCTACTGGGCCATGATCAACCAGGCGCAGGTCCTTTACGGCCTGCCGAACGAAAGCCCTGCCGGGCTGGCCCAGGTGGCCCGGCAGAACCCGCACCTGCAATGGGTCCAGGCCATGGCCGCAGGGGCCGGCGGAGCGGTCAGGGCATCCGGCCTTGACCTGGAAAGCCTGCAGAAGTTTAAGGTAACCACCTCTGCGGGCGTCCACGCCCTGCCACTGGCGGAGTTCGCCGCTCTGGGCATCCTGAACGGTTTCAAGCGCTCCGCAGAGCTGGCCGTGGACCAGTCAAACCGGATATGGCCGGAACTGCGGACACCCACCAGGCTGGTCAGCGGCTCGCGGCTGGTAATCACCGGGCTCGGCGAAATCGGCCTGGAAACCGCACGTGTGGCCCGCGCCCTGGGGATGAAGGTCAGCGGGACCAAGAGGACCGTTGAGCCGCTGGAAGGAATCGACGAGGTAGCAGGCAACGACGGGCTGGCCGGACTTCTCGCCACCGCGGACGCCGTGGTCAACACCCTGCCGGGCACGCCGTACACGGAGCGCCTCTTCAGCCGGGAGATTTTCGCTGCGATGAAGCCGGGAACCGTCTTCATCAACGTGGGCCGCGGCACGGTGGTGGATGAGGATGCCCTGCTCGAGGCCCTGGACAGCGGCCAGGTCTCCTACGCCTGCCTGGACGTCTTCGCTGTGGAGCCCCTGCCGCAGGAAAGCCCGCTGTGGGACCATCCCCGGGTGATGGTCTCCCCGCATACTTCCGCGCTGAGTGCCGCCGAAAACCGGCTGATCGCGGAGCGCTTCTCCGCCAACCTCGGCATCTTCCTGGCCGGCGGCGAGCTGCCGCACCTGGTTGATCCCGTGCATTTCTACTGACCGGCACTCCCCCCGATATACAAAACGCCCGGCCCGCAGTGATGCGGGCCGGGCGTTCTTCGTTGCAGTCCTAGTGTGCGTCTTCCACCAGGACGAGGTCGCGGCCATTGGTTTCCGGTGTGAAAAACGTGGTGGCGAAGGAGATCGATGCCAGCACCAGGGAGTAGATGGCGGGCACCAGCCAGGAGTGGTTGGTGGCCGCAAGCAGTGCCACACCGATCATTGGAGCGAAGCCGCCGGCCAGGACAGCGGAGAGTTCGCGGCTCAAGGCCACGCCGGTGAAGCGATGCTGGGAGCCGAACAGTTCGGGCAGCAGGGCGCATTGCGGGCCCAGCATGGACTGCACACCCAGGGCGATGCCCACCACCATAACCACCCAGACCAGGGTGACACTGCCCAGGGTGACGAGGTAGAAGGCAGGCAGTGCGATGACGGCCTGGAACAGTGCGCCATAACGGTAGACCGGGACCCGGCCGTACTTGTCCGACAAACCGCCGAAGACCACCACCATAACGGCCGCAAAGCCTGCGGCGATCAGCAGGCCGGTAGGGCCGATGAACTTGTCGCCGGCGAAAACGCCGGCCGGCATGCTGATGAAAGAGACCAAAAGCGCCGAATAGATGGAGGAGTTGCCGTTCTCGCCCATGCGCAGCCCGATGCCCACCAGGACGTTCTTTTTGGAATGCTTCCAGATCTGCCCCACCGGGTTTTTCACCACGGCTTTGTGCTTCTCCAGTTCCTGGAACACCGGGGTTTCCTTCAGCCGGAGCCGGATGAAAACAGCCACAACAATGAGGAGGAAACTGGCCAGGAACGGCACCCGCCACAGCCACCCCTGCAGCACTTCCTTGTCGGCAAGGGCCATCAGCGCAAAGGTGCCGGCGCCCAGCAGCGTGCCCATCTGGATACCCACGAAGGGCAGGGAAGCGAAGAATCCACGACGGCGGCGCGGCGCGACTTCGGAGATCAAGGTGGTGGCGCCAGCCTGCTCGGCGCCGGCGCCAAGGCCCTGGACGATACGCAGCACCACAAGGAGGACCGCGCCCAGCATCCCTGCCTGTTCGAACGTCGGCAGCAGGCCGATGGCGAAGCTGGCCATACCCATCAGGCCGATGGTCAGAATCAGGACCATCTTCCTGCCGAACCTGTCTCCGATATGGCCGAAGACCACGCCGCCGAAGGGCCGGGCCGCGAAGCCCACACCGTACGTCGCGAAGGAGGCGATGACGGCTCCGCTCTCCCCCAGCGGGGAGAAGAACAACGGGCCGAAGATCAGCGCCGACGCCAGCCCGTAGATGTAGAAGTCGTAGTACTCCAGGGCGGAGCCCACGGAGCTGGCCAATGTTGCCCGGCGCAGCTGGTCAGGGTCAACGACGGCGTCGTCCCTGCCGGCCTGTGGTGCATTAGTACGAGTTGTCACAAGAACTCCCTCACAACACTCCAGGCCTCCGTTGGCCTGGTGGGTCAGTGATCACACCTGTTGTGCTGATCACTATATTGAACAGAGTACATCAAGCTGAACAATGAGCAAGGTGTGTATGGGAAATACACCTCTATCCCATGGGATTGCCCAGCGAGTGGGCCAGCTCGCGGAGCTCCTTCACCATCCGGGCGCCCTGCTCGGGTGTATAGGTGGCCTTAAGAGCAGTCACAGACAGGCCAAGGCTCGGCCCGTGGGCGCCGCGCGTGGGAACGGCGACGGCCAGGCACACCACGCCCGTGGTGGATTCCTCATCTTCAAAGGCGTAGCCCTGTTCCCGGATTTCCAGCAACTGGGCCTTCAGCTCGGCGCCGGTCCGGAGGGATTTCGGCGTGAGGACGGGAAGGTCCGCATCGTCGGCGAAGAGGTCATCGATGTCATGGTCGTGGAGCCGGGCAATCAGGGCCTTCCCCACGGCGCACAGCGACACCGGCATCCGGTCGCCGATGTTAGACGTCAGCCGCACGGCAGGGTGGCCTTCATAACGGGCCAGGTAGATCACGTTTGTACCGTCCAGCATGGCGATCCGCACGGTCTCACCTGACAGCGTGGCGGCCTGCTCGCAATAGCGGTAGAACTCCTGGACTTCATCCAGCCGGCTCAGGTAAGCGGCGCCGAGTTCCACCAGCTTGCGCCCCAAAGTGAACTCCGCCCCCTGCCTGCTGATCAACCGGGCCTCCTCAAGCGCCAGCAACAGGTTGGACGTGGACGACTTGGGGATCCCGAGCTCGCGGGCCAGGTCACTCAGGGTCAACCGCCCCGTGGCTGAGGCGGCCAGGGCATCCAGGACGGCCGCCGCCCGGGTTACTGCCGGCGCCGGGGAAGAGCTCCCAAGTCCGTCTGACGGGCGGGCGGTGCGGGAATCGGCCATGATTCTCCTTTGATGGGGCGTCGGAAGCTACCGTGTCCTACTGTTCATTCCGCTGAACAGTAACCATCATAATGGCTGGACGGTTTGCCGTGGCCGTGGGTTGCCGGCTGACCAGACGCTTCCACGGGACACCTGCGTGTCGGACACCGTGTCAACTTCGTGTTTCCTGAAGTTCACGGTATATTCATCACAGGCCCTCCACCGCGGCATCCCCCAATAGTCGCGGTGGAGGGTTTTCCAATGCCCGGACCCGGGTGCGGCCCGTCACCAGGACCGCTTTCAGCCGCTCAGGCGGCGTCCGCCACCGACTCCCGCAGCCGCCACCCACCGCCGAGTCCGTCCCGCTGCAGCAGCATGGTGGTCAACGCCGAACCTGCATTGCGGCCCAGCCTGACCTGGACCTGCAGGACCTCCACATCGATCCGGCTGCCGCCCTTGGGCATCCTGCGGTTGAGCTCCCACCAGTTCACCCGCTCAAACCATCTGACAGGTTCGGCACCCACCGTCCATTCCCTGCCGCCGCTGAGCACCGCCGTGGGCCGTCCATCCTTGCCCGTGTGCACTATCACGTGTTCCATTCCTGCAACTTAGGGCAGGGCACCGACATCATGGCCCGGCAGGCGCCGGGCACGGCCGGTGTGGAAGAATCGACCGGTCCGCTGCAGGGAAAGTAAAGAGGGAAAATGCTCCAAGGCTACTTCGATTCCATCTCCCCGGATAAGCTCACGCTGACCGGGTGGATCCAGGTGGACCCCAGCGGGCAACCACCCGCCCTGCATTTTGACCGCAACGGAGAGGTCTCCGGCGCCGCAGTGTTTGGCCACGAAAGAGCCGATGTTGTGGCCTCCCTGGGTGTGCCGAACCGGGTGTTCACGCTGAGCCTGGATGAGCCGGCCGAAAGCCATCACCTGCTGGCGAAGTCGCACCATGTGGCGGCCGTCGTTGACGGCGTCCGCAGCCCGGTCCAGCTGGGTGGTCGCGCTTACCATCAGATGATGGCCGACTTCGTCACCACCGCTTCGGCCAATTCCAGCGGGACCCGTGAAGTGATCCTGGACGCCTTGCAGGTCAAGGAGTCCGGCCTGGCCAAGTATGCCCGGGAAAGCGCCGCTGCGGGCAAGTCCGGCGACCTGTCCTACCTGGGCTTCCCGGTGGGCATGCGCTCCGGCAACGACACAGCCCAGCTGGGCCGCGACGGGCACCTCTTCCTGACGGGCGGAAGCAACGCCCTCCGCGACCAGTACCGCGAACCCGCCACCGATGCGGCGAAGGCAGCCATGGAGGAGAAGGCCCAGCGGTGGGAAGCGGCCCTTGACTCCAACGCAAAAGCCCTGGCGGAACTGGGAATCCCTTTCCTGCAGGTCATGATTCCCGAGAAACTGACCGCCCTCCGCCACCTGGCGCCCCTCCCCATCAGCGGGCCCACGCCGCTGTACAACCGGGTGGATGAACTCATGGCAGGAAAGCCGGGCTACCTGAATTTCCTCGGCATGTTTGATGGTTGGGACAACGAAATAGGGGCCTGGCAGCGGAACGATACGCATTGCTCCCCCGCCGGTTTCCTGGCCATGACACGGGCAATGCTGGAGCGGCTCCCGGGCTGCGACCCCCGCTGGCTTGACGGGGTCGGCCTGACCGAAACCACGTACCGGGACGGGGACCTGTCAGCCAAGTTCTTCGACGTCCCGCTGTGGGACAAGCAATACCGTCCTGCGCCCGACGCTTTGGGCGAGCAGGAGATCACCAACGTCTATTCGTATTCACCGGGCCACTTTGTGGGGTCCCATAACATCTGGCAGAACAGTGCCCCGGTATCGGATAAGAAAGTGGTCGTTTTTGGCAATTCCTTCTTCGGCGGAGTGGAAAGCCCCACCCGCCTGGGCTGGTGGTTCTCGCGGCTGTTCAGGGAATACCACATGAAGTGGGAGAACGCGCTGGACCTTGACTACATCCGCGACGTACGACCCGACTACGTCATCTTCCAGACCATCGAACGGTTCCTGGTACGTCCCCCGGCGGCGAACACAGCCTAGGGGCGTCCCCGGCCGCACACCGGGAAAACGGGAAAACCCCGCATTTACAGCCAATCAGGCTGCAACTACGGGGTTTTCTTTGGTGGGTCCTACCGGGATCGAACCGATGACATCCACGGTGTAAACGTGGCGCTCTACCAGCTGAGCTAAAGACCCAAACGATGCTCCGGGCGGCGGCGCCGCCCTGACCAACAAACATCGACTCTACCCCACCCCCGGCAGCAACGCGAATCGGAAGGGGTCCCGCGGTCCGCGGGGTCAGGGGGTGGGAAGTTCGCTCTCCAGCCAGGTCAGCGATTCGCTGACTCCCGACTCGAGCTTGAGGGTGGCTTTGTCGTCGCCGCGCGTGGCGCCCCTGTTGATGATGACGACGGGCTTGCCGTCTTTAGCAGCGTGCCGGACGAAGCGCAGGCCGCTCATGACAGTTAACGACGAGCCCGCCACCACCAGGGCTTCGGCGTCGTCCACCATGGCGTAGGAACGCTCCACCCTGTCTTTCGGCACGTTTTCGCCGAAGTACACAAAGTCGGGTTTCAGCACTCCCCCGCAAGCAGGGCATACGGCCACCACAAAGGTGCTGATGAGCGCGTCGTCCTCGACTGTTGCGTCGGCGTCAGGCGCGATTTCCACCACATCGGCGGCGAGTGCCTGGGCCAGGAAGTCCGGGTTCAACTCCGTCAGCATCCCGGCCAGGAGCTGGCGGGAGTAGTTCCGGTGGCAGTCGAGGCAGACCACACGGTCGTACCGGCCATGCAGGTCCACGACGTTGGTGCTGCCGGCATCTTCATGCAGCCGGTCCACGTTCTGGGTGATAAGGCCGGTGAGGAGTCCCCGCTGCTCCATCCTGGCCAGGGCGAAGTGCCCCTCGTTGGGGTCGGCATGGCGCAGGTGTGACCAGCCGATATGGTTCCGGGCCCAGTAGCGCCGGCGGTTTGCCGCATCCCTGGTGAATTCCTGGTACGTCATGGGCTTGCGTGGTGCCGAGTCCGGGCCCCGATAATCCGGGATGCCCGAGTCAGTGCTGAGGCCGGCGCCGGTGAGAACGGCAAGCCGCAGTCCCGCCAGTAAACCGGAGGCAGTCTCAAGGCCCGGAAGATCCGACGCCGACGGGCCGGCATTGGGGACGGGCTGCCTGCTGGCAAACCCGGTCAGTCCGATCCGGGGCCGTGGTTCTGCCATGTCAGGACCCGGCCAGCGTGGCCAGGGCCGCGAGGTAGGCGCCCACGTCCCGCGCCACGCCCCTGGGATTCAGCACCGAGTACCGGATGGTTCCGCCGGGGTCGATGATGAACGTTCCCCGGCGGGCCATGCCGCTGGCAGGGTCGAAAACGCCGTAAGCGCTGGCGACTGCGCCGTGCGGCCAGAAATCCGAGAGCAGGTCAAAGCCGAAACCCTCCTGCTCGGCGTAAGCGCGCAGGCTGAACTTGCTGTCCGCGGAGACCGCCAGCACGGCGGCCCCGGCCGCCTCGAAGGCGGCTGCATTGTCCCGGAGGTCACCAAGCTCCCCGGTGCAGATGCCCGAGAACGCGAAAGGATAAAACACCAGCACCACAGTCCGGCCCCGGTAATCCTGCAACAGGACGGGCTCGCCGAACTGGTTGACCAGCTCAAAGGGCGGCGCTGTGCTGCCCACCGCAGGAACTTCAGCGGTGGGGGCCAGCGCAATGCTCACTTGTTTTTCCTGCTCACCAGCCGGGTGGCGCTCCAGTCCTTGGAAACGCCGGCTGACGTGGTGACGTGCAGACCTGCAGTGGGGGCGGCTTCCTGGATATCTGCCGGTGAGGCGTACCCGTCCCGGCCCGACTTTGGCGTCAGGACCCAGACAACTCCGGTTTCGCTCAGCGTGGTCAACGAGTCCATCAGGCTGTCGACAAGATCGCCATCGCCTGCACGCCACCAAAAGATGACGGCGTCAGCAACTTCGTGATCGTCTTCATCCAGCAGCTCAGACCCCGTGAGGTCCTCGATATCGTCACGTAAGTCGAAATCGACGTCGTCGTCGTAACCGAACTCCTGAATCAGATCCCCAGTCTTGAAACCCAATTTTTCCGCCACATTTACCGAAGTGGCGGCGTCGGCCTCGCTCACGTGTACCTCCAATGCCTCATGTATGCAGTCTGCATAGTGATTTCCATTACTCCAAGCCAACACCCTTTGTGCCTGCTCTTCAAGCTGCCGGCCCCGTCGCGGCACATATTCTGCGTCACATCGGGGACCTTCACCCCGCTTCGCAGCGGCTTTTAGTCACACAACCAGTATGACGGCGAAATACAACCGGGGTGCCCAGGGCGCGGCTACGCATCGGGTTACGGTCAGGGCTAGAGTGGCTGGTGACATCTATGCCTGCCGGACAACAACCGTGTAACTCCGCAGCAGGGATAGGAGCTCTAGGACCCTGCCCGGCACACATGACCGGGCTGTTGTAACCGAATACGTCGCACACGGCGTATGTACGCCGGGCAGTCACCCTGCCTGGCCTGAGTGCGCCGTTCATGCGCGCAAAGAGAGGTTGGACGTGGCTGCAGGAGAAGATACCTCCCATATCCTCAGCGGGTTGACTAACCAGCTG